>NZ_PCQI01000021.1:0-88617 GCF_002980075.1 Pseudomonas sp. MYb13
GGATTGGGGTGGGGGTGGTCTCGGCGGCGGAGTTCGGCGCGGACTCACGGGTCTACGCCATGCCGATCCGCGATTGCAGCCAGCGGATGAAAGAAACCCTGGTGTGCCTCAAGGAGCAGAGCTCACGGCGGGTGGTGGCGACGTTCCTCGACATCATGCGCGAGAGTCTTCAGCCCGGCGCCAGCTCGAAGAACGCCTGAATCAGGCGCAGCGACCGGCGCCGCTCCATGCAACCAAGCACATGCCGGTTCACCAGGCCATCACCCAGTAGCGGCACCGCCCGCACGCGAGGGTCCTGGCTGACCTCCATGGACGAGACCACACCGACGCCCAACTCGGCGGCGACGGCTTCGGTCACCGCTTCCCGGCTGTCGAGTTCCAGCAGCACCTTGGGTTTTACACCGGTCGCGGCACACGCGTCATCGAACGTACGCCGGGTGATCGAACTGGGTTCACGCAGCACCATGATCACCTCATTCAATTGCGCCAGGCGAATGCCCCCAGATTGCATCGCCCACGGATGCGCAGCCGGCACCAGCGCGCAGATCCGCGATTCACTCAACGGTTGCAGGTGCAGGCCATTGCGCGGCGCCACTTCGGTGAGCACGGCCACATCCGCATGCTCGGACAACAGCGCCGCCAGGGTTTCCTGGGCATTGCCCAGGCGCAGGTTCACGGTGATCCCCGGGTAACGCGATCGCAGGCTGGCGATCATTGGCATCACCAGGTGCGGGCCGTCCGCTGCCACTTCCAGCCGCCCGGTGAGCAATTGACGGTTGGCCTCCAGCATCGTCTGCGCTTCGTCCACCAGGCCAAAGATCGCCCGGGTGATTGACGCCAGGCGTGCGCCCTCCTCGGTCAACTCGACCCGTCGTGCGGTGCGCCGCAACAACGGGATCTGGTAGTACTCCTCCAGTGCCTTGATGTGCCCGGTCACCGCAGGCTGGCTGATGAACAGCCGTGCGGCGGCACGGGTGAAGCTGCCCTCGCGGGCCACGGCATCGAATGCACGCAGTTGGAACAAATTCATGGCTATCGGCCTCACTGATAGCTCGCATAACAACAAACAATTTGATTGATAACAAGCCAAACTGCAATTTAAGCGCCGTAGCTTCAACCCCCGATGCCTTGCGAGGACTTGAGATGACCACTGCCGCGCCGATCCTGCTGACCCCTGGCCCCCTGACCACATCGAACCGCACCCGCCAAGCCATGATGGTGGACTGGGGGTCATGGGACGACCGCTTCAACCAACTCACGGCCAGCGTATGCGAGCAATTGCTGGCGATCCTCAACGGCGAAGGCAGCCACCATTGTGTCCCCTTGCAGGGCAGCGGCACCTTCGCCGTCGAAGCCGCCATCGGCACCCTCGTCCCGCGTGACGGCAAGGTGCTGGTGCTGATCAACGGCGCGTATGGCAAGCGCCTGGCGAAAATCTGCGAAGTCCTGGGCCGCGAGTTCAGCACCTTCGAAACCGCCGAGGACGAGCCCACTACCGCCGCCGATGTGGACCGTCTGCTGCACGCCGACCCGGCCATCACCCACGTCGCCCTCATCCACTGCGAAACCAGCACCGGCATCCTCAACCCACTGCCGCAGATCGCCCAGGTCGTAAAAACCCACGACAAACGCTTGATCATCGACGCCATGAGTTCGTTCGGCGCGCTGGCAATCGACGCCCGCGAAGTACCATTCGACGCCCTGGTCGCCGCCTCCGGCAAGTGCCTGGAAGGCGTGCCGGGCATGGGGTTCGTCTTCGCCAACAAACAGGCGCTGGCCGCCGCTCAAGGCAATTGCCACTCCCTGGCAATGGACCTGTTCGACCAGCACAGCTACATGGCCAAGACCGGCCAGTGGCGCTTCACCCCTCCTACCCATGTAGTCGCCGCCCTGCACGAAGCGTTGCTGCAGTACCAGGAAGAAGGCGGCCTGATCGCGCGGCATAAACGCTACGCCAGCAACTGCCAGGCGTTGCTCGACGGCATGGCTGAACTGGGACTGCGCAGCTTCCTGCCGGCTGACATCCAGGCGCCGATCATCGTCACCTTTCATGCACCGCGGGACCCGCGCTATCAGTTCAAGGACTTCTACGAACGGGTCAAGGCCAAGGGTTTCATTCTGTATCCCGGCAAATTGACCCAAGTGGAAACCTTCCGCGTGGGCTGCATTGGCCATGTCGACGCGGCAGGGATGCGAGCAGCGGTCAAGGCAATCGCCGACGTGCTGCAAGAAATGGAAGTGTTGGACATTTGATTCCCCCATTACCCACAGGACCTGAATGATGAACTATCAAACCCCCAACACCCTCCAGGCCGTCATCCTCGACTGGGCCGGCACCGTGGTCGACTTCGGCTCGTTTGCTCCCACGCAGATCTTTGTCGAGGCCTTCGCCGAGTTCGACGTGCAAGTGTCCATCGACGAAGCCCGTGGCCCGATGGGCATGGGCAAGTGGGACCATATCCGCACCCTGTGCGACCAACCACAGGTTGCCGAACGCTACCGCAAGGCGTTCGGTCGCACCCCCACCGACGATGATGTGACCGCCATCTACCAGCGCTTCATGCCATTGCAGATCGAGAAGATCGCCGAACACTCGGCGCTGATCCCCGGCGCCCTCGACACCATCGCCCAACTGCGCAAGCAAGGCATCAAGATCGGTTCCTGCTCCGGCTACCCCAAGCAAGTGATGGACAAGGTCGTTGCCCTGGCGGCCACCAACGGCTATATCGCCGACCATGTGGTCGCGACCGACGAAGTGCCCAATGGTCGCCCATGGCCAGCCCAGGCGCTGGCCAACGTGATTGCGCTGGGCATCGATGACGTGGCGGCGTGCGTCAAGGTCGATGACACCGTGCCGGGTATCCTCGAAGGCCGCCGCGCCGGGATGTGGACCGTGGCCCTGACCTGCTCCGGCAATGCCCTCGGCCTGACCTATGAGCAGTTCTGCGCCCTGGAGGCTGCCACGCTGGCCAGCGAACGCAAGCGCATCGAGGCCATGTTCGAAGGCTCGCGCCCGCACTACCTGATCGACACCATCAACGAGCTGCCCGGTGTGATCGCGGACATCAACCAGCGCCTGGCGCGCGGGGAAATGCCGCAGACTCACTGACAGAGGTCAAAACAACCGCATTCAAGCCAGGCAAAGCGCTCAGAACCGGCATACAGTAAACGCACTCCGTCGCCAAAGAACGGAGGTATGCCCTGATGAGTGAGGAACCCAGCGATGCCGTGGAAAAACTCCGATACGCGCTACAGCACCATGTCGATCGCGTTGCACTGGTTGATGGTGGTGCTGCTGGCGGTGGTCTACGCCTGCATTGAGCTACGCGGCCAATTCCCCAAAGGCAGCGGTGCACGAACGTTGATCGTCGAGATGCACTTCATGTTTGGCCTCACCGTGTTTGTGCTGGTGTGGCTGCGCTTGTTCGCGCGCAGCCTGGGGGTGGCGCCGAAAATCGTACCGGCGCCGCCGCAATGGCAGCGCCTGTTGGCAACCCTGATGCACGTCGCGCTCTACGCGCTGATGATCGGCATGCCGATAGCGGGCTGGCTGATTGTCAGTGCCGAAGGGCATTCGGTAATGTTCTACGGCATGGAGTTGCCGCCCCTGATCGGTGAGAACAAGGCGCTGGCCAAGCAGATCGAGGGCTGGCATGTGTGGTTCGGCAAGGTCGGTTATTGGCTGATCGGGCTGCATGCACTGGCAGGGATCGCCCACCATTACATCCTGCGGGACAACACCGCGTTGCGCATGCTGCCGGGTAGGAGCGGGCTTGCTCGCGAAGGTGGCGGGTCAGCCACCAAATCCACTGAACGATAAGCCGCACTCGCGAGCAAGCCCGCTCCCACAGGGGATGCTCGTTAAACTGCAAACCCCCGGCGGCCTTGCAGGCCGCCGGTGTGGACGAAAACCACGCGCGTACCGGGGGTGAAGCGCCCGGCTTCGATCTGCGCCTTCAAGGCCAGTAGCGCCTTGCCGGTGTAGAGCGGCTCCAGAGGCAAACCGCAGGCCTGTTCGGTGGCTTCGATAAACGCGAGCAGCAACGGGTCGACGCTGGCAAAGCCACCGCGGCTGGCGTCCAGCAGTTCATAGCCGCCTTGCACGATGGCCTCCACGTTCTGCGCCACACCGTGGTCTTCCGGCACCGCCATGGCGCCGTACACCGGGTGTGCGCCCGCCTCTGCCAGCGCCAGGCCGGCCAGCGTGGTACCGGTGCCTGCGGCCAGCCACCAGGCGTCGTAGTCCGCCCAACCCAGAGTGTGCAACTGCGCACGCACCTGCTCGACCAGCACCGCGCAACCCAAGGCACCCGCACGGCCTGCGCCGCCTTCGGGCACAGGGTGCAAGCCCGGATACTGCTCGCACCATGGCCGCCAGAAACCGGGTTCATGCCGCGCCCGATAGCCGCCATAGCCCAGCCAATGCAGCTGCATGCCAAAGGCTTTCAGGTCGAGGACGGTGGGGGTGTCTTGCGCATGCCCGCGCAACAGGCCGACGGTGGGGAACCCGAAGCGCTTGCCGGCAGCGGCCAACGCGTGCAGATGGTTGGAGTAAGCGCCGCCCAGGCTGATGAGGCCGCGAGCGGTTGGCGCCTGCGCCAAGTGCCCGGTGAGCTTGAACCACTTGTTGCCGCTGATCAGCGGGTCGATGCGGTCCAGGCGCAGCACAGCCAACTCGACACCGTTCAGCCAATCCAGCTGCAAGGGTTCAAGCGGTGCGTGGGGAAGCCAATCGAAGGGACCCATCGGGAGGGATCTGCCTGGAAAACGGGGCGGTAGTCTAACACCACCCCGCTCGGGGTCTTACAGCTCGGCAGCGAGACGCGAGCCCTGGTTGATGGCGCGCTTGGCGTCCAGTTCCGCCGCCACGTCGGCGCCGCCGATCAGGTGCACGTTCTGGCCTGCCGCGACCAGGCCGTCGTGCAGTTCGCGCAGCGGGTCCTGGCCGGCGCAGATAACAATGTTGTCCACCGCCAGCACCTGGGGTTCACCCTCGGCGCCAATACGGATATGCAGGCCTTCATCGTCAATCTTCAGGTACTCGACGCTGTTGAGCATCTGCACCTGCTTGTTTTTCAATCCGGTACGGTGGATCCAGCCAGTGGTCTTGCCCAGGCCATCGCCGACCTTGGAAGTCTTGCGTTGCAGCAGGAACACGTCACGCGCCGGCGCATGGGGTTGCGGCTTGATCCCGGCCACGCCGCCACGGGCTTGCAGCTGGGTGTCGATGCCCCACTCTTTCCAGAACGCTTCGCGGTCCAGGCTGGTGGACACGCCCTGGTGCACAAGGAACTCCGACACGTCGAAACCGATGCCGCCCGCGCCGATCACAGCCACACGCTTGCCCACCGGCTTGCGCTCAAGGATCACGTCCAGGTAGCTCAGCACCTTGGCATTGTCGATCCCCGGGATCGCCGGGGTGCGCGGCGCGATGCCGGTCGCCAGGATGATCTCGTCATAGCCGCCGGCCGCCAGTTGCGCCACGTCCACACGGGTATTGAGGCACAGCTCCACGTGGGTGGTCTGCAGCTTGCGCTTGAAGTAGCGCAGGGTTTCGAAAAACTCCTCTTTGCCCGGCACACGCTTGGCAATGTTGAACTGGCCGCCGATCTCGCTGGCGGAGTCGAACAGCGTCACCTGATGGCCACGCTCAGCGGCCACCGTGGCCGCCGCCAGACCCGCAGGGCCGGCACCGACCACGGCGATCTTCTTGATCTGCTTGACCGGCAGGTAGTTGAGCTCGGTCTCGTAGCACGCCCGAGGGTTGACCAGGCAGGTGGTCAGCTTGCCGCCAAAGGTGTGGTCCAGGCACGCCTGGTTGCAACCGATGCAGGTGTTGATCTCATCGGCGCGGCCGGCGGCGGCCTTGTTGACGAATTCAGGGTCGGCCAGGAAGGGGCGCGCCATGGACACCATGTCCGCATCGCCCTCGGCAAGAATCTGCTCGGCGATTTCCGGGGTGTTGATGCGGTTGGTGGTGATCAGCGGAATCTGCACCGCACCGCGCAACTTGGCGGTGACCTTGCTGAACGCGCCACGAGGCACCTTGGTGGCGATGGTCGGAATGCGCGCTTCGTGCCAGCCGATGCCGGTGTTAATGATGGTCGCGCCGGCGCCTTCGATGGCCTTGGCCAACTGCACGATCTCTTCCCAGGTGCTGCCGCCTTCCACCAGGTCAAGCATCGACAGGCGGAAGATAATGATGAAGTTCGGGCCTACTGCCTCACGCACGCGGCGCACGATTTCCACTGCCAGGCGCATACGGTTTTCGTAGCTGCCGCCCCAACGGTCGGTGCGATGGTTGGTGTGAGCCGCGAGGAACTGGTTGATGAAGTAGCCTTCGGACCCCATGATTTCCACACCGTCGTACTCGGCGACCTGGGCCAGCAACGAACAGGTGACGAAATCCTGAATCTGCTTTTCGATGCCCTCTTCGTCCAGCTCCTTGGGCTTGAACGGGTTGATCGGCGCCTGTATCGCGCTGGGTGCAACCTGCTTGGGGCTGTAGGCATACCGACCGGCGTGGAGGATCTGCATGCAGATCTTGCCGCCCGCCTCATGCACGGCCTGGGTAACGATCTTGTGCTTCTGCGCTTCTTCGTCGGTGGTCAGCTTGGCCGCGCCGGAATACACCCCACCTTCGTCATTTGGGCCAATGCCGCCCGTGACCATCAGGCCTACGCCACCCCGGGCACGCTCGGCAAAATAAGCTGCCATGCGCTCGAAACCACCGGGTTTTTCTTCAAGGCCCGTGTGCATCGAGCCCATCAGGGTACGGTTGCGCAAGGTGGTAAAACCCAGGTCCAACGGGGCCAGCAGGTGCGGGTAGGCAACAGCGGTCATGGTCAAGCTCCACAACGGATCATCACGGGACGTGGCAGGCTCGAATGGCCTGCCATCGGTTTATGCCCCACAGACTAAGAGGCGCTGGTCGACGGCTCAATGACTGAAACTGACAACTTATTGATCCAAATGCACAGCGGCCCTTGGCAAGCCCGCCCATGGGCCCTACCCTAGTCGGCGAACCCTGCACACGGTCTGTTGTCTGTTCCCCCATGCGTAAACTTCTAGCTTTTACCGTCACCATGGCCCTGGTTGCCGCCGTCGCCGCGTATCTGGTCTGGACCCAGGAGCGCCCCGTGGCGCATTACCTGTCCGACCTGCGTATCACCCTCGCCGTCAACGAAGGCCTGCCTGCCGACCGTGGCAACTTGCTGGGCATCCAGCCGGAGCTGTTTCCGGCCGATTACCAGAGCCTTGAACGCCTGCACCTGAAGCTCGCGGCCTACCTGCAAAAAGCCCGTGACCTGGGGCTGATCAACGACAAGACCATCGTGGTGCTGCCCGAACATATCGGCACCTGGTTGATGCTCACGGGCGAAAAGAACGAGGTGTACCAGGCCCTGCACGTGAAGGACGCGATGAACTGGCTGTCGGTCAGCAACCCGTTGCTGTTTGCGCGCGCCTGGATCAGCGCCACGGGCGACAACCGCACCGATGACGCCTACCTGCGCATGAAAGCCTCTGGCATGGCGCAGGACTACCAGCGGTTGTTTGGCGGCCTGGCCAAGGAGTTCGGCGTCACGCTGGTGGCCGGCTCCATCACCCTGCCCAATCCAAGTGTCAGCCAGGGGCAACTGCAGGTCGGCCATGGCGCGCTGTACAACGCCAGCCTGGTATTCAGCGCTGACGGTTTGCCCGTGGGCCAACCGCAGCGCCAGCTGTACCCGATCTATGATGAACGCGGCTTTATCGAACCCGGTGATGAAAACGTCGTCAACGTGGTCGATGCCCCGGCCGGACGCCTCGGCGTGCTGGTGGGCAGCGACAGTTGGTATCCGGACAACTACCGCAAACTCAACGAACAAGGCGCGCAGTTGATCGCGGTGCCGGCCTTTGTGCTCGGCCGTGATACCTGGGACCGCCCTTGGCGCGGTTTCAAAAGCGTCTCCACCCCAAGCGAAATCAGCCTCAAGCCCGAAGAGCTCAGTGAGGGCGAAGCCTGGCGCCGTCTGACCCTGATCAGCCAGTCCCCCGTCAGCCAGGCCAGCGCGGGCATGAGCGTGTTCCTGCGTGGGCAGTTCTGGGACCTGGGCACTGCCGGGCATAGCTTCCTCAGCAGCCATGGGCAGATCAGCGCCGATGGCGAAGCCCGTGGTGCACGCTTGTTGAATATCTGGCTGTGAAACCGGTGCGGCTGGGGGACCTGTCGGTGGGCTTCGTGCACACCCTGGCCGATGCCATCCACAGCCACGGGCTGGACCCGCAACCGTTACTGCTGCAGTACGGACTCGACCCAGCGCGCCTCGCCGAGGCGGGTGCGCGCCTGTCGATCCCGCGCTACATGCGCCTGGGCCATGCGGCCATCCAACTCACCGGCGACCCGGGCCTGGGCCTGCGCATGGGCCAGCTCAGCCGGTTGAGCCAGGCCGGGCTGGCGGGGGTTACCGCCGCCCAGGCCCCCAACGTGCGCGAGGCGGCGCGCGCGTTGACGCGCTTCGAAGCCCTGTACGGCTCCAATTATCGCGGTCAGTCGAGCTTCGTCGAGGATGCCGAAGGCGCTTGGCTGCGCTTCTATTCCATCAGCCCCTACAACGCCTACAACCGCTTTGTGGTGGACTCGATCATTGCCGGCTGGCTGCATCAACTGTCGAGCCTGGCCCAGCAACCGGTGCAGGCACAGCGCATCGACATCGAGTTTGAAGCGCCGGACTACAGCGAGCACTACAACACGCTGGGCGACATTCACTTCGGCGCCGACGCCAATCAACTGCGCCTCAACCAGCACACCCTGGCGCTGCGCAACCCGCAGCACTGCCCCAGTACCTGGCAATTGCTATTACAGCTGTGCGAGAGGGAATTGGAGCAGTTGACCCGCACTCGCAGCCTGCGCGAGCGCATCACCCGGTTGCTCGGGCCGATGCTCAATGGCGGCCGGGAACCCGACCTGGAAGAAGTGGCGGCACGCCTGAAGCTGCCCACCTGGACGCTGCGCCGCAAACTGGCCGAAGAAGGCACTCAGTTCCGCGCGATTCTCAACGATACCCGGCGCGACCTGGCAATGACCTACATTCGCGACACGGAACTGGCGTTCGGCGAGATCGCCTACTTGCTCGGTTTTGCCTCGGCCCAAGCTTTTCAACGGGCCTTCAGGCGGTGGAACAACCAGACCCCAGGGGAATTTCGCCGCAGTCAGCGGCATTCCGCCTGAGCTCGGTCTTACAGCTCTGTTGCATCGTCTGCCGGTTCCAGCGGGTCTGACTCAATCGCGTGGTACTCGAGCAGTTCTTCCTGGTAATCGTCCATGGCGGACTCCTTGTTGGTGTTAAAAGCGGCTGCTGATTAATGACCTGCACAGCCAGCCTAAAGTGCCGTCATGACGAAAAAATGTCTGCGCCATGACGTTCCTGCACTCAAGGATTAAACGTAGCAGCGTTGCAGGGATTTAGCACCTGGGCTTCGAGATGCTATTGCAATCATTGCAATTGCAATCGTTACCGTATTTCCATTAGGGTAATAGCATTCGTTGCCAGGTGACCCTTTCCATGACCGCCGCTACCGCACACGCCGCGCAGCTCTGTATTGATGCCTTGGGCACCGCCGCCCCCGCCAGCAGTTCCCCGCTGTACACCGTGACAAGCATGGCCAACACCCTCGAATCCAGCCGACAGGCCTGGGTGATACGCGGCCAGTCACGCTCCCGGCGCGCGGGTAACTGGCCCGGATGGTTTGCGCGCAACACCGTCGAAAAACCGTTGCTGTACCTGCACAGCGCGCAGTCGTCAGCGCAACTGAGTGCACTGTCGGACGTCACCCAACAGCGCGGCATTCTGTGCAACGACATCGAAAACCACCCCTCCCGCTGGCCCAAGGGTGCGCAACCTTCCTTGCCGTTGTGGCTGGCCACCCACCCGCGCTGCACTCCGTATGACCCGGCCTCGGGCGAAGAGGCGCGTGCGATTGTGCTGGCGGCGTTGCGTACCCTGTATGTCGACGGCAAGCCCGGGTTCTATTACCTGGCCCTGCATGATCATGAAGGCGCAGCGCCCCTGAGTGAGCAGGACCGTGAAGCCGCGCTCAAGGGCATGTATCCGCTGCAGCGGCACACGCTGGGGGATGTGCGATTGCTCGGCGCAGGCCGGGCGCTTGAAGAGGTGGCGCAAGCCAAGCGCTTGTTGGCACAGGACTGGAATATCACCGCCCAACTGTGGAGCTGCCCCAGCTACACGCGACTGGCCCGCGAGGCCGCTGCGGCCGAACGCTGGAATCGCCTGCACCCAAGGGTGCCCAAGCGCAGCTGCCATTTGCGTGATTGCCTGGCGGGGGATTCAGCGCCGGTCATTGCGGTGACCGGCTATCCGCAGGCGATTGTCGATCAGTTGGCGGGGTATGTGGATGCACGGTTCGTGGCGTTGGGCGCCGGGTCGGTGCAGACGGCGGCGCCGAGTCGGCATTGGGTGGTGGTATCCGCGTTAAAGGCATTGGCGGATGAAGGGCGGATCGATGCACTGCAGGTGGAAGAAGGCATGAAGCGGTACGCCCTGAAATGACGGGAATGCGATCGACAATGAGTGAGCTATCGTTCTCAGCGGTTGCGGCGACTGCGGGTCTGTACGCCCGCTTCCATTGCCAGCCCGGCGGTGCGCTCCAACGCATCCGCAAACCCCTGGCGCTGCTCCGGCTCGAGCTGCGACAGGAATAACTCATCGACCGTGCTTTCGTAGATTTTCCACATCTTTTTACGCAGCACACGGCCGGCCTCGGTGATCGAGGCAAATGCCGCGCGGCCATCGCCGTCGGAGCGCGAACGCACCACCAGGCCGTCTTTTTCCAGACGGTCGACCAGGCGCGTGAGGTTGTAGCGCTCGATGGCGAGCACATCGGCCAGTTCGTGCATGCGACGGGTGCCGTCAGGGCCGCTTTCCAGGCCCCACAGTGCGTCGTACCAGGCGTACGGCGGAAGGTCCGCCTCTGCCAGGCGCCGCTCGATTTCACGGATGACCGTCCTGTGGGCCCTGACAAAACGGAACCATACATCCGGCTCTTTCGACGACATGCAACACCATCCGGGGAATTTCAAGAAGGTTGCAATAGTAGCTCATCCCGCGCTAGATTCGGTCATGTAGTTGCAATTGCAATCACTTTGCCGACACTCCCACAAAGAGCCCGTCACTTGACATCCGCCTACCCTGGAGCCTCACATGACCCCGAACAACGCAGTCAGACGCGACGACGACCCTCAGGAAACCCGCGAGTGGCTGGAGTCCATCGAATCGGTGCTGTCCACCGAAGGCCGCCCACGCGCCCACTACCTGATCGATCAGTTGCTGGATTTCGACGTGGCTCGCCATGGTGACTTCTACGGGCGGGTGACCACGCCGTACGTCAATACAATCCCGGTGGACCGCCAACTGCCCTACCCCGGCAACCTGGCCATCGAACGCCGCACCAATGCGTTTATCCGCTGGAATGCCATGGCGATGGTGTTGCGTGCCGGCAAACACTCGGGTGTCGGTGGGCATATCGCGACCTATGCGTCAGCCGCGGTGCTGTACGACGTCGGCTTCGACCACTTCTTCCGTGGCCGTACCGACAGCTTTGACGGCGACCTGGTGTACATCCAGGGCCACTCCTCACCCGGTATCTATGGCCGGGCCTACCTGGAAGGCCGTATCAGCGAAGCGCAGCTGGACAACTTCCGCCGCGAGGCCGGCGGCGACGGTATTTCGTCCTACCCGCACCCGCGGCTGATGCCAGACTTCTGGCAATTCCCCACCGTGTCCATGGGCCTCGGCCCGATCACCGCGGCCTACCAGGCGCGCTTTATGCGTTACCTCGAATTGCGCGGCCTCAAGCAACACCAGGGCCGCAAGGTCTGGGCCTTCCTCGGTGATGGCGAAATGGACCAGCCGGAATCCCTGGCCGCCATCTCCCTGGCCGGGCGCGAGAAGCTCGACAACCTGATCTTCGTGGTCAACTGCAACCTGCAACGCCTGGACGGCCCGGTGCGCGGCAATGCCAAGGTGATCCAGGAATTCGAAAGCCTGTACCGCGCCGCCGGTTGGAACGTGATCAAAGTGATCTGGGGCAGTGGCTGGGATGCGCTGCTGGACAAAGACCCGAGCGGCCTGCTGCGTCAACGCATGATGGAATGCGTGGACGGCGACTATCAAAACTACAAGTCGCAGAACGGCGCTTATGTGCGCGAGCATTTCTTCGGCAAATACCCGGAATTGCTCGCGCTGGTTGCGGACATGTCCGACGACGAAATCTGGAAACTCTCACGGGGTGGGCATGACCCGGACAAGGTCTACAACGCCTATGCGGCTGCCGTGCGCCACACGGGCCAGCCCACCGTGATCCTGGCGAAAACCGTCAAGGGTTTCGGCATGGGTGAAGCCGGCGAAGGCCAGAACATCAACCATCAATTGAAGAAGATGGGCGCCGATGCGGTAAGGGCTTTCCGCGATCGCTTTGGCCTGGAAGTCGCAGACGACCAACTCGCCGACATTCCCTACCTCAAGCCCGCGGCCGACAGCGAAGAAGCCCGCTACTTCGCCGCACGCCGCCAGGCATTGGGCGGCTACGTGCCGGCGCGCCACAGTGCGGTCGAGCCCTTGCAGATTCCCGAACTCGCCGCCTTCGCTACCCAGCTCAAGGACACCGGTGAACGGGCGATCTCCACCACCATGGCCTTCGTGCGGATCCTCGGCACCCTGCTCAAGGATCCACACCTTGGCAAACTGATCGTGCCCATCGTGCCGGATGAATCGCGCACCTTCGGCATGGAAAGCCTGTTCCGCCAGATCGGCATCCACTCCGCCGTAGGCCAGCTCTATACCCCACAGGATGCGGGACAACTGAGCTACTACAAGGAAAGCAAGGACGGTCAGATCATGCAGGAAGGCCTGAATGAGTCTGGCGCCATTTCCTCCTGGATTGCCGCGAGCACGTCCTACAGCAACCACGGCCTCATGACGGTGCCGTTCTACATTTTCTATTCGATGTTCGGTTTCCAGCGGGTCGGCGACCTCGCCTGGGCCGCAGGCGATGCGCGGGCGCGTGGGTTCCTGCTGGGGGCCACGGCCGGGCGTACCACGCTGATGGGCGAAGGCTTGCAGCATGACGATGGGCACAGCCATATCCTGTCGTCGGTGATCCCATGCTGCGTGTCCTACGACCCGACGTTTGCCTACGAGTTGGCGGTGATCATTCGCGAAGGCATGCGGCGGATGTATGTGCAACAAGAGGACATTTACTACTACATCACCCTGCTCAACGAAAACTACCCGCACCCGGCAATGCCTGAAGGTGTGGAAGAGGGCATTCTCAAAGGCCTGTACCGGCTCAACACCAGCCCCCTGGCCCAGGTGCAACTGATGGGCAGTGGCTCAATCCTGCGCGAAGTGATCGCGGCGGCCGAGTTGCTCGAGAAAGACTTCGGCGTGCACAGCAACGTGTGGAGTGCAACCAGCCTCACTGAATTGCGCCGTGACGGTCACGAGATGGAGCGCTGGAACCTGCTTCACCCGCAGAGCGAGCCAAGGGTGAGTTATGTGGAGCAATGCCTGGCCGGGCAAACGGGGCCGGTGGTGGTGGCGACGGACTACATGAAGCTCTTCGCCGACCAGATCCGCCCCTTTGTACCCGACCGACGCTGTGTGGCGCTGGGGACGGACGGCTTCGGCCAGTCCGATACCCGTGAAGCCCTGCGGGCGTTCTTCGAAGTGGACCGGCATTTCATCGCACTGGCAGCCTTGAAGGCATTGGCGGATGACGGCGTGATCGGTCGTGAAAAAGTCAGTGAAGCCATCAGCCGCTACGGGATCAACGTCGACAAGACGAACCCCGTAGCCGTCTGAGTTACTGCGCAGGCGTCGGCAGGGGCGGGATCGCTTCTGTCGGCGGTGGCAGGTCCGGGTTGCTGGTTGCGGGCGCAGGTGCCGGCTCTGACTGCGGCGCGATCGGCGCGGTCTCGGCGGGCGGCGTGACGGGTTCGGAAACGGCCGGTTGCGAAACCGCAGGCTCTTCCTTCGGCGCCTCGACCTTCTCTGCAGCCGGAGCGGCTTTAGGCTCCGGCACACCCAGCTCGGTTTTCGGCTGCTCGGGAATGTGCTCGGCCTTCTTCACTTCCTGGGGCAGGAACACATCCACCAGCGCAAAGTAACGTTCGTAGAACTTCGGCGCCGAGACGGTCTCACTCGCCACCTTCACCATCGAATCATCGGTGGAGCCGATCGGCATCGACACCGAACCCAGCACGCCCACCCCCAGGCTCGCGGAGTTGTTGACCTTCTTCAGCGCGTAGCGATCCTGCAGGGCGTTGGCGAACATCGTCGAATGGTTGGTGCCTTTGCCATCGTCGGCACACACCACGTTGAAGCTGATCTGCAGGTGGGTCTCGCCGGTCTGCTGGAAGCTCTTGTTCCCCACGACCAGTTTCGGATCACTGCTGGTGATGATGTAGCCCTGGCTCAGCAAGGCGCGTCGTGCGGCTTCGCACGCCGCCACATCAGTTACCGGGTAATCCCGGGAAAACGTACCGGAGTCGTCGAAATTCTCATGTTCATAAATAGCGGTCTTGGGTGACGAGCAGCCCGCGGCGCCCGCCAACACCAGCGCCAACCCGAGGCTACGCAAGTGAAATGATGTCGACATTGAAAATCCTGAGGAAAACGGTCCGGGCGGTATTGTGCAACAGAAAGAGGCCTTGGCGCGCGCATTCCTGTCGGTAAAACGTCACAGCCTTAGATTGCAACACCTGCAGGAAAAAGGCCTGCACACATATGGTCAATAAACACACGCAATTTGACCGAGGCATGGCGACTTGATGGCCACAACATCCAGAAACTGCCTCGGTGTTCCAGGTAGTCATCCAGCACGCGTTGCAGGCGCCCATCGGCAACGGCCTGGTTGACCATATAGTCCGGCAGGCAGGCTATGCCCAACCCTTCGTGCACCACATGGTTCAGGGACTCGATGGTGGTGCTGACCAACGGCGTGCGCAAGACGGGCTCCGAGGCGCCGGCTGCCAGGCGCAAAGGCCAGGGCTCCAGCTTGCCCGTGGCGCAGAATTTATGGCGCAGGCAGGCATGTTCGCTCAACTGCTGCGGCTGCTGCGGAGTCCCGTGCTGGCGAAAATAGCCGGGAGTGCCCACCAGTACCAACTGGTAATGCCCCAGGTGACGCGCCATCAAGCGCGAATCCTCCGGTTTACCGGTACGGATGACGGCGTCGAAGCCTTCCTCAATCACGTCCACCATGCGGTCGGAAAAGTCCACATCCAGTTCGATCTCCGGGTAGGCCCGCATGAAATCGCTGAGCACCGGCATCAACAGGCCGCGCACTTGCGGCACGCTGACGCGCAACTTGCCACGGGGCGCGCCGCTGGCCTCCGTGAGTTCGCGCTCGGCCGCTTCGACCTCGGCCAGGATACGCCGCGATCGCTCCAGGAACAGCGCGCCTTCACTGGTCAGGGTGATGCTGCGGGTGCTGCGGTGAAACAGCCGCACGCCCAGGCGCTCTTCCATGCGTGCGATGCTCTTGCCGACGGCCGAAGATGACACACCCAGTACACGCCCGGCGACGGTAAAGCTGCGCGTCTCTGCCACCTGCACGAATACCGAAAGGCTCCCCAAGCTGTCCATGATCCTGCCCCGAGTATTAAGGACACTGAAGTCCGATAAGTTCGGAACCTTAGCCTGTTTTTCCGCCGGCCACAGCCCCCTACTCTGCCCGCTTGCCCTTTTACATGGATAGCGTGCGATGACATCCCTCACCGATTCCCCCGTGACAGCCCAAGAAGAAACGTTGCCGCTGGGCGGCTTGTTAGCCTTGGCAAGTGCTGGCTTTATCACCATCCTCACCGAGGCCATGCCCGCCGGCCTACTGCCACAGATGGGCGAAGGCCTGGGCGTGTCACCCGCGCTGGTCGGCCAGTTGGTCACGTTGTACGCCCTTGGCTCACTCGTGGCCGCCATCCCGCTGACGCTGTTGACGCGCGGCTGGCGACGCCGTCCTTTGCTGCTGGCAGCGATTGGCGGCTTTGCCCTGGTCAACAGCGTGACCGCCCTTTCCAGCCACTATGGGCTGACCCTGGTGGCACGCTTCTTCGCCGGAGTATTCGCCGGGCTGCTTTGGGCACTGCTGGCCGGCTATGCCAGCCGAATGGTTGCGCCCCACCTGCAAGGTCGGGCCATTGCCGTGGCGATGCTGGGCGCGCCACTGGCGCTGTCACTGGGTGTCCCCGCAGGCACCTTCCTGGGTGCCGCCGTTGGCTGGCGCCTGAGCTTTGCGGTCATGACCGCGCTGACGCTGGTGCTACTGATTTGGGCGCGCCTGCAACTGCCGGACTTCGCTGGCGAACGGGCGGGAAAACGACTGGGCCTTCACCAAGTGTTGACCCTGCCGGGGATTCGTCCGGTGCTCTGGGTGACGTTTACCTACGTCCTGGCCCACAACATTCTCTACACCTACATCGCCCCACTGCTGGTGCCGGCGGGCATTGCCGCCGATATCGACCAAGTGCTGCTGGTGTTCGGCCTGGCCGCGTTGGTGAGCCTCTGGCTGGCCGGCGCTTTGATTGACCGGTGGCTACGCACACTGCTGCTGATCAGTTGCGCACTGTTTGGCCTGGTTGCCTTGGCAATGGCGTTCTGGATGAACCTGCCAGCGGTCATCTACATCGCCGTGGCGTTGTGGGGCCTGGCGTTCGGCGGGCTGCCAGCGCTGCTGCAAACGGCGCTGGCCAAATCGGCAGGCGAGTCGGCGGACGCCGCGCAATCGATGCTGGTGACGGTGTGGAACCTGGGCATCGCAGGTGGCGCACTGGTGGGCGGCGTGTTGCTCCAGGGGTGGGGCATCACCGCATTTGCGTGGGCGGTGGTGGTGCTGATGCTACTGGCCTTGGCCGGTGCGCTACAGGCGGCGCCCCAACAACTGGCCCGGCCACCCTTCCAGATCGAACGTTGAGATACGCTGATACCCGCACGACTGATAAAAACGTACCAGATCACCCGTGCCGCCGGCGTAGCAGTCCACACGCAGGCGCATCACCCCGGCGGCGCGGGCACGCTCATCGGCGAAGGCCAACAGACGGCGCCCCAATCCGCGCGCACGCGCATCACGCGCTGCGATCAGCAATCGCACATAGACCTCCGGCTCGGAAGCAGCCGGCACGTAAGGCATTGGGTCACCCAGCACAAGGGCCGCCAGGATACGCCCGTCGGACGCCTCGACCACCCAGGCCCCCGGCAACGCACAGGCCTGTGTGACTTGCTCAACTCGGCGTGGCAAGGCCGACCAGGGCTCAATGCCCCATTGAGCGTTATTGCCCATGCCAACGAACCAGGCAATTACATCATCAAACACGTGCAGCACTGCCGGGGCATCCGCTGCGCTGGCGCGACGGATAACCCAGCCTTCTGTTCCTTGAATGGACACCCTTGACACTCCTTGGTCGGTGTTAACGAACGCTGAGTCTAGCGCACATAAAAAAGCCCCCGGTCTTTTCAGGCCGGGGGCTTCTTGTTCAAACCGACATCAGTACTTCTTGATGTCAGCCTTGGTTTCCAGCTGTTTGCGGTAGGCCGCGAAGTCCTGCTGACCCACACGGGAAGCGAGGAAGCGGCGATATTGCGCCTTTTCTTCGTCGGTTGGGGCAGCAGCTTCGTTGACGCCGTTCAAGCGCACGATCACCAGGCTACCGTCAGCCAGGGTCACAGTGGTGAAGGTCGGCTTGTCCTTGGCCGCAGGCTTGGGCATGCGGAACAGGGCTTGCAGCACGGCCGGGTCGATCGCTTCCTGGCTACGGGTAGCCGCTTCAGTGACCTTCCAGGCCTGGCCGTCGACCGGCTGGTTCAGTGGGGTCTTGCCATCACGCAGGCTGGCGATCAACTCGTCAGCGTGAGCCTTGGCAGCAGCGCTGGCGCGCTCCTTGGCCATCTGCGTACGAATCGCCGCTGCAACGCTTTCCAGCGGCAGTTGCGAAGGCTTCAGGTGCTCTTTGGCACGCAGCACGATGATGGTTTCCGGGTCGAGTTCGATGGCGGTGCTGTTGGCACCCTCATCCAACACTTCCGGGCTGAACGCAGCGGTGACCACGGCACGGTTGGCCGCAACACCTTCGCCACCATCACGGCCAAACGGCGCCGAGGTGTGGACGGTGAGCTTCAGGTCGGACGCTGGCTGAGCCAGGTCAGACGCTTCGAATGCCGCATCTTCCAATTGCTTGGTCGCTTCGACAAAACGCTGCTCGACTTGCTGGGTCTTGAGCTCTTTGGTCAGCTTGTCTTTCAGGCTGGCAAACGTCGGTACTTGCGGTGCTTCAACGCCCAACAGCTTGATCAGGTGCCAACCGAAGGTGCTGCGCACCGGCGCCGAAACCTGGTCTTTGTTCAGCGCGTACAAGGCTGCTTCGAAGTCCGGGTCATAGACGCCCGGGCCAGCAAAGCCCAGATCGCCGCCATTGTTGGCCGAACCTGGATCTTGGGAGAACTCCTTGGCCAGGGCTTCGAACTTCTCACCCTTGGCCAGGCGTGCCTGGATTTCTTCGATCTTGGCCTTGGCTTGCGCGTCGGTGACCTTGTCGTTGACTTCAATCAGGATGTGCGCGGCACGACGCTGTTCAGCGAGGTTGGCAGTTTCTTTCTGATAGGCAGCCTGCAGCTCTTCGTCCTTCACGGCAACCTGGTCGAAGAAGGAAGACTTCTTCAGTTCCAGGTAGTCGATGACCACTTGATCAGGGGTCATGAACTCTTTGGCGTGCTGGTCGTAGTAAGCCTTGACCTCGTCGTCGGTGAGTTTCACCGCGGCAGGGTTGGCCTTGATATTGACGGTCGCGAAGTCGCGGGTCTGTTTTTCCAGACGGGCGAATGCCAGCACTTCGGAATCGGTGACGAAACCGCTGCCGGCAATACCTGCGCGAACCTGGCCGATCAGCATTTCCTGGGTCAGCATCTGACGGAATTGCATACGGCTGTAGCCCAGCTGACGGATCACCTGGTCAAAGCGTTCGGCGCTGAACTTGCCGTCCACCTGGAATTCCGGCGTTTGCAGGATCACTTGGTCCAGCGCAGCTTCAGAGAAGCCAAACTTGGAATCGGCGGCGCCTTGCAGCAGCAGCTTGCGATCGATCAGACCCTTGAGGGCCGCTTCGCGCAGCAGTTTTTCGTCCAGCAGGGAAGCATCGAAATCCTTGCCCAGCTGTTGCATCAGCTGGCGACGTTGCATGTCGACGGCCTGGCTCAGTTCGGTCTGGGTGATCTCTTCACCGTTGACCTTGGCCACGTCCTGCTTACTGTTACCCGAAGCCTGGAAAATGGCTTCGATACCGGTGAACGCCATCAATGCGACGATGATCCCGATGATGGTCTTGGCAATCCAGCCTTGTGAATTGTCCCTGATATTTTGCAGCATGCGTCCCCCAGAAACGGTTGAACTTCAAAAATAGGCAACCGTGGAGCGTGGGTAGAGTCCGGATAGAAGAAAGGCGCATCCGAGGATGCGCCTTCTCGTAACTGGCGGAGCGGACGGGGGTTTGAACCCACACCCCCGGCGTGGCGACCCGTTGGATACGTGGGTCAGCTGCCGCTCCGCTGCCAGGTCGAACCTGCGTTCGACCCGGGTAGGCAAAGGCTTGATCGAGGCTTAGTTAACGGCTTCTTTCAGGGCTTTACCGGCTTTGAAACCTGGTTTCTTGGCAGCAGCGATTTGCAGTGCTTTGCCAGTCTGTGGGTTACGGCCAGTGCGAGCTGGGCGGTCAGTCACAGAGAAAGTACCGAAGCCTACCAGTACCACGGAGTCGCCGGCCTTCAGAGCGCCAGTGACGGATTCGATTACTGCATCCAGCGCACGGCCAGCAGCAGCTTTCGGGATATCAGCGGATGCAGCGATAGCATCAATCAGTTCCGACTTGTTCACTCTAAGTCCCCTTATATATCTATTGAGTATGATTCTAAGTTTTTTGGTGAAAGCAAAAACCAGTGCTGAATGGCCTACAGACACTTAAGAGCCGCTTTATAACAAGGGCTCTAAAAAGCTGTCAAGGAAGCACCCAGGCTTTAACGCATTAATGCGTGCTAATTCTTTCCTTGGAATCAGACTCGCGTTTTTCGTCCTTTGCAACTATCTCCGGAGCCACATCCGGCAAGGGCTCCGGCGCGTATTGCAGCGCAATTTGCAGGACCTCGTCAATCCATTTAACCGGTTTAATCTGAAGATCTTGCTTGATATTGTCAGGAATTTCCTTCAAGTCGCGAACATTCTCTTCAGGAATGATCACGGTCTTGATGCCACCCCGGTGTGCAGCAAGCAATTTCTCTTTAAGGCCACCGATGGCCAACACCTGGCCACGCAGGGTAATTTCCCCGGTCATGGCGACATCGGCGCGCACCGGAATGCCGGTCAATGCCGAAACCAGGGCCGTGCACATGCCTACGCCAGCGCTAGGGCCGTCTTTCGGGGTCGCCCCTTCCGGCATGTGGATGTGGGTGTCGTGCTTCTCGTGGAAGTCCAGGGGAATCCCCAGGCTCCTGGCACGGCTGCGCACCACGGTCTGGGCGGCGGTGATGGATTCGACCATTACGTCACCCAGGGAACCGGTCTTGATCAGTTGGCCTTTACCTGGGATCACCGCGGCTTCGATAGTCAGCAACTCGCCGCCCACCTGGGTCCACGCCAGGCCAGTCACCTGGCCGACCTGATCCTGCTGCTCAGCCAGGCCGTAGCGGAATTTACGCACGCCCAGGAAGTGCTCCAGGGAGTCAGCCGTGACCTTCACCGAAAAGCGTTTTTCCAGTGCATGTTCCTTCACCGCTTTGCGGCAGATCTTCGCAATCTGACGCTCAAGGCCCCGCACACCGGCCTCGCGGGTGTAGTAACGCACGATGTCACGGATGGTCTCGACCTCGAATTCGATCTCGCCCTTCTTCAGGCCGTTGGCCGAAATCTGCTTGGGCGCGAGGTACTTGACGGCAATGTTGATCTTCTCGTCTTCGGTGTAGCCCGGCAGACGAATCACCTCCATCCGGTCCAGCAACGCTGGCGGGATGTTCATGGAGTTGGAGGTGCACAGGAACATCACGTCGGACAGGTCGTAGTCGACTTCCAGGTAATGGTCGTTGAAATTGTGGTTCTGCTCGGGGTCGAGCACTTCGAGCAAGGCCGACGCAGGATCGCCACGCATGTCGCTGCCCATTTTGTCGATTTCATCGAGCAGGAACAGCGGGTTGCGAACGCCCACCTTCGTCATCTTTTGAATCAATCTTCCCGGCATCGAACCGATGTACGTACGGCGATGACCACGAATTTCCGCTTCATCGCGTACGCCGCCGAGGGCCATGCGCACGAATTTACGGTTGGTGGCGTTGGCAATCGACTCGGCCAGGGAGGTTTTACCCACCCCAGGCGGGCCCACCAGGCACAACACCGGACCGCGAATTTTCTTCACGCGTTTCTGCACGGCGAGGTATTCGAGAATGCGCTCTTTGACTTCCTCGAGGCCGTAATGGTCGGCGTCGAGGATGTCTTCAGCGCGGGCCAGATCCAGGCGCACTTTGGTCTGCGCCTTCCACGGCACCTGCACCAACCAGTCGATGTAGGAGCGCACCACGGTGGCTTCGGCCGACATCGGCGACATCTGCTTGAGCTTGTTCAGCTCGGCGGTCGCCTTGGTGAGGGCGTCTTTAGGCAGGCCGGCGGCATCGATGCGCTTTTTCAGCTCTTCGATTTCGTTGTGGCCTTCCTCGCTGTCGCCGAGTTCTTTTTGAATGGCCTTCATCTGCTCATTCAGGTAGTACTCGCGCTGGCTGCGCTCCATTTGTTTCTTCACGCGACCACGGATGCGTTTCTCAACCTGAAGCAGGTCGATCTCGGCATCCAGCAGCGCCAGCACGTGCTCAACACGTGCCGACAGGTCGATGATTTCGAGGATGTCCTGCTTCTGCTCGATTTTCAGCGCCATGTGCGCGGCCATGGTGTCGACCAGGCGGCTCGGCTCATCGATGCTGTTGAGGGAGGACAGGACTTCAGCCGGGACTTTCTTGCCCAACTGCACATACTGCTCGAATTGCGAAAGCAGGCTACGTACAAATACTTCGGACTCGCGCTCCGGGGCCTCGACTTCGTCGATCAGCGCCACTTCAGCGCGCAGGTGGCCATCGACCTCCATGAAGCGCTCGACCGCGCCACGCTGCTCACCTTCCACCAGCACCTTGACGGTGCCATCAGGCAGCTTGAGCAATTGCAGCACGGTAGCAATGGTACCGACGCGATACAGGGCGTCTTCGCCTGGATCATCGTCAGCAGGATTTTTCTGGGCCAACAGCAGGATCTGCTTGTCGCCCGTCATCGCGGCCTCGAGGGCTTCGATAGACTTCTCGCGCCCCACGAACAGCGGGATAACCATGTGCGGATAAACGACGACATCGCGCAACGGCAGGAGAGGCAATTCAATGGTTGTCTTCATGATTTCGCCTCTATGACAGTTGAAAAGTAAGCTTGAAACCAAGATGGGGGCTGCATGCAAAAAAAACAAGCTTATTGCCAGCAGTTAAGCGCAGTAAACGTCCTGGCGTAAAAAACGCCGCAAAAACAAAGGGGCCCCTGGAGGCCCCTTTGTTCATACCGAAACTGCGCAACGCTTACGCGTCTGGCGCAGCCTTGGCAGTCGGCTCACTGTTTTCGTAGATATACAGTGGCTTGGACTTGCCTTCTATAACGCTTTCGTCGATCACCACTTTACTCACCTCGGACTGCGAGGGGATTTCGTACATGGTGTCGAGCAAGACGCCTTCAAGAATCGAACGCAGGCCACGTGCACCGGTCTTGCGCTCCAGTGCCCGCTTGGCCACTGATTTGAGTGCATCGGTACGGAACTCGAGGTCTACACCTTCCATCTCGAACAACTTGGCGTATTGCTTGGTCAGGGCGTTCTTCGGCTCGGTGAGGATCTGAATCAGAGCGGCCTCATCCAGTTCGTCCAACGTAGCCAGGACCGGCAGACGGCCAACGAATTCCGGGATCAGACCGAACTTGACCAGATCGTCAGGCTCGACTTCACGCAGGGACTCGCCCACCTTCTTGCCTTCTTCCTTGCTGCGCACTTCTGCACTGAAACCGATGCCACCACGGGTGGAACGCTGCTGGATAACTTTTTCCAGACCGGAGAACGCACCGCCACAGATGAACAGGATGTTGCGCGTATCAACCTGAAGGAATTCCTGCTGCGGGTGCTTGCGGCCGCCCTGGGGCGGTACGGAAGCAACCGTGCCTTCGATCAGTTTCAACAGCGCCTGCTGCACGCCTTCACCGGAAACGTCCCGGGTGATCGACGGGTTGTCCGACTTGCGCGAGATCTTGTCGATTTCGTCGATGTAGACGATACCCATCTGGGCCTTCTCAACGTCGTAGTCGCACTTCTGCAGCAGTTTCTGAATGATGTTCTCGACGTCTTCACCCACGTAGCCAGCCTCGGTAAGGGTGGTGGCGTCGGCGATGGTGAACGGAACGTTCAGCAGGCGAGCGAGGGTTTCTGCAAGCAGGGTTTTACCCGAGCCTGTAGGACCGATCAGCAAGATGTTGCTCTTGCCGAGTTCAACTTCATCGCCTTTCTTGTCACGCTGGTTCAAGCGCTTGTAGTGGTTGTATACCGCTACGGCCAAAACCTTCTTTGCACGCTCTTGACCAATCACATACTGGTCAAGGATGCCGCTGATTTCTTTAGGCGAAGGCAATTTATGCGCACTGCTCTCGGCCTGGGCTTCCTGCACCTCCTCACGGATGATGTCATTGCACAGGTCGACGCATTCGTCGCAGATAAACACCGAGGGGCCGGCAATCAACTTGCGTACTTCATGCTGGCTTTTGCCACAGAAGGAGCAATAGAGCAGCTTGCCGTTGTCCTCGCCGTTGCGGGTGTCAGTCATTCGTTCGATCCAAATCCGATAGGCTTGCAACACAAGATGAAGGCTTATGCGGGCTTTTTCAAGCCCGCCAGTGGTCGGACATGCCGACCAGCCCTATTTTGAGTGGCTTATGTTAAGCGGGGCGCTGACTGATCACTGCGTCGATCAGCCCATATTCCTTGGCCGCTTCGGCGCTCATGAAGTTGTCGCGGTTGGTGTCGCGCTCGATTTCTTCCAGGGTACGCCCGCTGTGCTTGGCCATCAGCGTGTTGAGACGCTCACGAATAAACAGGATTTCCTTGGCGTGGATTTCGATGTCCGACGCCTGGCCCTGGAAACCGCCCAATGGCTGGTGAATCATCACGCGCGAGTTAGGCAGGCAGAAACGCTTGCCCTCGGCACCTGCTGTCAGCAGGAACGCGCCCATGCTGCAAGCCTGGCCGATGCAGGTGGTCGACACGTTAGGCTTGATGAACTGCATGGTGTCGTAGATCGACATGCCTGCAGTCACCGAACCGCCCGGGGAGTTGATGTAGAGATGGATGTCCTTGTCCGGGTTTTCCGCTTCAAGGAACAGCAGCTGCGCACAGATCAGGTTGGCCATGTAGTCCTCTACCGGGCCCACCAGAAAGATCACTCGCTCCTTGAGCAGGCGCGAGTAGATGTCGTAGGCGCGTTCGCCACGAGCGGACTGCTCGACAACCATCGGGATCAGGCCGCCTGCGGCCTGGATATCAGAGTTCTGCTGAATATAGGAATTACGGAACATGCTCTGCAGTTACTCCCAAATAGTCATGTCTTGAAAACGCATAAGCCAGCGCGAGGCTGGCTTATGGTTGAATTTCCAACGAGTTGGACAATCAGTCGGCTTGTGCTGCTTCCGCCGGCTTGACTGCTTCTTCGTAAGAGACCGCTTTGTCGGTCACCTTAGCCTTCTGCAGAACAGTATCCACAACTTGTTCTTCCAGCACAACCGAACGCACTTCGTTCAGCTGCTGATCGTTCTTGTAGTACCAAGCCACGACTTGCTCAGGCTCCTGGTAGGCCGAAGCCATTTCCTGGATCATTTCGCGAACGCGGTCTTCGTCAGGCTTGAGGTCGAACTGCTTGACCACTTCAGCCACGATCAGGCCCAGCACGACGCGGCGCTTGGCTTGCTCTTCGAACAGCTCGGCCGGCAGTTGGTCAGGCTTGATGTTGCCACCAAACTGCTGAACAGCTTGCACGCGCAGGCGATCCACTTCGTTGGACAGCAGGGCCTTAGGCACTTCGATCGGGTTGGCGGCCAGCAGACCGTCCATGACCTGGTTCTTGACCTTGGACTTGATGGCCTGACGCAGCTCGCGCTCCATGTTCTTGCGAACTTCGGTGCGGAAGCCTTCGATGCCGGTTTCCTTGATACCGAATTGAGCGAAGAACTCTTCGTTCAGCTCTGGCAGCTTAGGCTCGGAAACACTGTTGACCGTCACGGTGAACTCGGCGGTTTTACCAGCCAGGTCCAGGTTCTGGTAGTCAGCAGGGAAGGTCAGGTTCAGAACGCGCTCTTCACCGGCTTTGGCGCCAACCAGGCCGTCTTCGAAACCCGGGATCATGCGGTTGGAACCCAGCACCAGCTGAGTACCCTTGGCGGAGCCGCCAGCGAATGCTTCGCCGTCAACCTTGCCAACGAAATCGATGTTCAGCTGGTCTTCGTTCTGGGCAGCACGCTCGGCCACTTCGAAACGGGTGTTCTGCTTGCGCAGGATTTCCAGCATGTTGTCCAAGTCCGAATCAGCCACTTCGGCGCTCAGGCGCTCGATAGCGATACCGTCGAAACCGGCCACTTCAAACTCAGGGAACACTTCGAATACGGCAACGTATTCCAGGTCTTTGCCTGCTTCCAGGGACTTAGGCTCGATCGACGGCGAACCAGCCGGGTTCAGCTTTTGCTCAACCACTGCTTCGTAGAAGGAAGCCTGGATCACGTCACCGACAGCTTCCTGGCGCGCATCGGCACCAAAACGGCGCTTGATTTCGCTCATTGGCACTTTGCCTGGACGGAAACCAGCGATCTTGGCCTTTTGGGCAGTCTGCTGCAGACGCTTGTTGACCGCAGTCTCGATACGCTCAGCCGGCACGGTGATGCTCAGGCGGCGCTCAAGAGCAGTAGTATTTTCAACAGAAACTTGCATGGATATTCCTCGTTGCACAGACGTTAGCCGGCCATTTCCGACCCCAATCAAGGGCATGCATTCTAGTGGGTCAAACTCAAGAAGTCACCCTACTGGAAATACGCCCGAAAACAGCCGGCAATTTATCGGTACGAAGGCACTGATGTACCTCGCCCCGGTGACAAATACAGCCCATCACGCCAGGGCTCTGCGCCGCCCCTTCTATATATAGAAGAAGTCGTCATCCATCTCCCTGACGGCCAACCCTTCGAACAGGGCCGGCAGGCAGTGCGGCATCATCGAGATACATAAATACGACGAAACGCCCTGCCATTGCGACCCAGTACCTGCAGCCGCGGAATATTCGAACCGCTGAAACCAAAAAAGGCGCCAGACTGTTAAATCTGGCGCCTTTCGAATATGGGGTGGACGAAGGGGATCGAACCCTCGACAACGGGAGTCACAATCCCGTGCTCTACCAACTGAGCTACGCCCACCATATTGCGTTAACAAAGAAACCAAACCACTTCTTTGTTGAGCCCTCCCCCGCTTCTCAACGGGGCCAAGCTTTATTTGGTGCGGATGAAGAGACTCGAACTCTTACGCCTCGCGGCGCTGGAACCTAAATCCAGTGTGTCTACCAATTCCACCACATCCGCGCTTGAAGCTCTTAAAGCAAAGGCGCCAGACGATTAATCTGGCGCCTTTTCAAAATATGGGGTGGACGAAGGGGATCGAACCCTCGACAACGGGAGTCACAATCCCGTGCTCTACCAACTGAGCTACGCCCACCATATAGCGCTACTTGTGCCAAAGCTGCCTAATGGCGCACCCGGCAGGACTCGAACCTGCGACCATCCGCTTAGAAGGCGGATGCTCTATCCAGCTGAGCTACGGGCGCCTGATTAATCTGTACTCTTGGAGGATTACAAACTAAGTGCTTCCAGCCTTGCAGAACAATCATCTATTCTGCTCGACCTTCTTAACCAGTGCTAGGCTGTGCCCGACAAGTGCGACGAATAGTATAGACGCCCTCGAAACCCGTCAAATCTTTTTTGAAAAAAATTCATTTTATTTAAGGGGTTAGGGCAATTTGCAGACCAAGCGCCTTTGCCCTCACGCGCTGGCATGCGAGAATGCGCGCACTTTTCTTCCCCCTCTCGATGGTTAATCACGCGTAATGACTGCACAACTTATCGACGGCAAATCAATCGCCGCCAGCCTGCGCCAGCAGATCGCCAAACGAGTCACCGAGCGCAGCCAGCAAGGCCTGCGCACGCCTGGCCTCGCGGTGATCCTGGTCGGCAGCGATCCTGCCTCTCAGGTTTATGTCTCGCACAAGCGTAAAGACTGTGAAGAGGTCGGCTTTATTTCCAAGGCCTACGACTTGCCTTCCGAGACCACCCAGCAGGCCCTTACCGACCTGATCGACGGCCTCAACGACGACGCGACAATCGATGGCATCCTGCTGCAGCTGCCGTTACCCGAGCATCTGGATGCGTCCAAACTGCTCGAACGCATTCGCCCGGACAAAGATGTCGACGGCTTCCACCCCTATAACGTCGGCCGCCTGGCCCAGCGCATCCCGCTGCTGCGCCCATGCACCCCAAAAGGCATCATGACCTTGCTGGAAAGCACCGGTGTCGACCTGTACGGCCTTGATGCCGTGGTCGTCGGCGCTTCCAACATCGTCGGTCGCCCGATGGCCATGGAGCTGCTGCTGGCCGGCTGCACCGTGACCGTCACCCACCGCTTCACCAAAGACCTCGCCGGCCACGTCGGCCGCGCCGACCTGGTCGTGGTTGCCGCCGGCAAGCCGGGCCTGGTCAAGGGTGAGTGGATCAAGGAAGGCGCCATCGTCATCGACGTGGGCATCAACCGCCAGGAAGACGGCAAGCTGGTAGGCGACGTGGTGTACGAAACCGCCCTGCCCCGCGCCGGCTGGATTACACCCGTGCCGGGGGGCGTCGGCCCGATGACCCGCGCCTGCCTGCTGGAAAACACGCTGTATGCTGCAGAAACCCTGCACGGTTAATAACCAGGTGTACTGAAAAAGCCCTGCCTTATCGCAGGGCTTTTTATTGGCCGCAATAAACCCTGTTTTTTCTTAGTTTTTAAGCACTTTCGTCCGGTTCTAGAAGAACATTCGACAGTTTCTAATCCATACTCCTAAAATGTAACGGCATTTATCAAAAACCCGTTCCCGAACGGTTATTTCCTTACTTTTTAGCGAGTTCATCCGCGTGAAAATTCGTCTTTCTCTTGTCAGCCTATTTTTTGCATTTACAGGCACCTTTGCGCACGCCGCCGAAACTACCCAGGCCCCGCGTGACACCTCCAAACTGCAAATCGCCTCCGGCAGCGCCATGCTGGTCGACCTGCAAACCAATAAGGTCATTTATTCCAGCAACCCCGACGTGGTCGTACCGATCGCCTCGGTGAGCAAATTGATGACCGGCCTGATCGTGCTCGAAGCCAAGCAGAATATGGATGAGTACATCGACATCAACATCACCGACACGCCCGAGATGAAAGGGGTGTTCTCGCGCGTGAAGATCGGCAGCCAGATGCCGCGCAAGGAAATGTTGCTGATCGCCCTGATGTCCTCGGAAAACCGCGCTGCCGCGAGCCTTGCCCACCACTACCCGGGTGGTTACGCAGCCTTCATCGCCGCGATGAACGCCAAGGCCAAGGCGCTGGGCATGACCAGCACGCACTACGTAGAACCCACCGGGCTGTCGATCCACAACGTGTCCACCGCCCGCGACCTGAGCAAACTGCTGGCCGCCGCACGCCACTATCCGTTGCTGAGCCAACTGAGCACCACCAAGGAAAAGACCGTGTCGTTCCGCAAGCCCAACTACACCCTGGGCTTCTCCAATACCGACCACCTGATCAACCGCGCCAACTGGGACATCAAGCTGACCAAGACGGGCTTCACCAACCAGGCCGGTCACTGCCTGGTACTGGTGACGAGCATGGGTAACCGCCCCGTGTCGCTGGTGATCCTGGATGCCTTCGGCAAATTCACCCACTTTGCCGATGCCAGCCGTATTCGCAATTGGGTCGAGACCGGCAAGAGCGGTTCGGTGCCGGACGTCGCGTTGCGCTACAAGGCCGACAAGAACCTGAAGAACAGAGCTAACGCCGCCGAAGTCCGTCGCTAGCGCAGCCACCTTCCAAAGTATTGAGCGCCCGCTTGTGTGGGCGCTGGCTTGCCTGCGATAGCGACACCGCGGGGCAACTGAACCCCCTCAATGCCCGCATCGCGGGCAAACCCGGTGCATTCATTGGCGCCCAGGTGCTGGCCGTTACTTTTTTTCCGCCAGCACCTTCAGCGCCTGCGCCGCAGCCGGCTCCTGCCCAGCTTGGGCCGTGGCATTGGCCGCATCCCGCCAGCGCTGCGCGTCCACGTTGGCCGGCAACTGGCTCGGACGCTGGGTGAGGATTGCCCAACTCCCGGCGCTGCGCCACTTTGACTCAAAGTCGCTGAAGCTCATCAGCAGCCGCCGATCCATGCCCGAGCGCAGCAACACCGTGCTTTTCTGTTGATTGAACCCCACCACCACGACGTAGTGCGCGTCCGACCATAGCCCGCCGCCAATCCGAGCCATCACCGGATAACCCGCCGCCACCTGCGCCAGCACCGCCGTCAGCTTCGCGTCCAGCGGGTACACCATCAGCCCGTACTCACGCGCCAGCACCTGCATGTTGCGCTCAAGGTCTGCCTCCCCGCCCGGCAGGTGCAGCGGCTTGTCCAGCAGCCCCGGTGTCATGACAATGCCTTGTTGCGACAGCATGCT
The DNA here is from genome assembly GCF_002980075.1 of Pseudomonas sp. MYb13. Taxonomy (NCBI): domain Bacteria; kingdom Pseudomonadati; phylum Pseudomonadota; class Gammaproteobacteria; order Pseudomonadales; family Pseudomonadaceae; genus Pseudomonas; species Pseudomonas sp. MYb13. The sequence goes on from NZ_PCQI01000021.1 coordinate 29,857, forward strand.
GGCTAACGCTGTAGGACCGCTCTGATAAGCCTCGCTGCGAAACGTCGGCACGCCATTGAGCTCGACACGCTCCGGCAGCCCCGCCAGCCTCGATGGCGTCGCGGAACAGGCCACAAGCCCCAGGGCGCAGGCCAACAGAACGGATGTTTTAAGGTTCGACCGTAACCGCAATTTTCTACTCTCTTGATCAACTGCCGGTAAGGGCCCTGATCATAGGACGCCCGGCCACGCGGGTATAGCCCGCAGGCTTAGTAAAGGGAGTGGATAGAGCAAAGAAGTTGGAAGGACGCGACCATTGGTCAATAGCAGGCAACCGCCAGGTAGCTAGACTGTCCATTGAGAAGACTGTGTGTGCCCCGGACGGGGCGAAAGGAGGCCCGAATGAGCCTTGCAACGACGATTTTCCTGTTGATCTGCGGTTGGCTGGCGGTTGCCGGCGCCATGTTGTGGGGGGTGTTGCGCATTACCCGCCGGCACCATCACCCCCACGCAAAACCTGCTGTGCCCGCCAAGGCCCATAAGGCGGCGGTGCATCACGCCTAGCCAGGCATGCAATTGAAATCCTGCGTCGCCGCGACTTCCTTGCCGTGGGCATCCATCAAGGAGGCGCGCACGGTAGTGCCCAGGCTGGATTCGACCAGGGTGTAGTGTTCGCCCGCCTTGAAGTGCTTGTATTCCACGCGCCCCTGGCAGTCCTGCTGGTTGTCGTCGCCAGGCTCTTCCTCAAACAGGGTGACATCCAAGCGATGATCGCCCGGCGGCACTTCAAAAAAGCGCCCGTCGTCCACGCGCTTGCCGTCCAAGCGTTCGGCCATCAGGTCGTTCGGGGCTTCTTCTTTCAGACCAATCCACGCTTCGCTCGGGTCCGCCTTTGGGATCGGGCCGGCGCACGCCGACAACAACAGGACAGCACCGAGGGCTGGAATCAACAACAGTGGTTTGAGTGACATGGCAGGGCTCCAAAGAAAGACAATGTGTCCGATGGGCTACAAGCTTGCGGAGCGGACCTGCCCAGAACAAATGAATACATATGAAACGATCTTCAGCCCTTACCTAAATGTTCCTTCACCTGGCTGAAAGGTGCGTGTTAGGTGGGTCGCCTGAGACTGCCGGGGTTTGCAATCCTGCTCCTCTGGAGGTTCACGCATGCTCGGGCTGGTAAAGACCGCACTGCAAAAGCCGTACACGTTTATCGTGTTGGCCATATTCATCTGCATCATCGGGCCGATGGCGGCCCTGCGCACCCCCACTGACGTTTTCCCCGATATCGGCATCCCTGTGGTCGCCGTGGTCTGGCAGTACAACGGCCTGTCGCCGGACGCCATGGCGGGCCGGGTGATCTACACCTACGAACGCTCCCTGAGCACCACCGTCAACGACATCGAACATATCGAATCGCAATCCCTGCCCGGCATGGGCATCGTCAAGATCTTCTTCCAGCCCGGCGTCGATATCCGCACCGCCAACGCCCAGGTGACCGCGGTGTCACAAACCGTGTTGAAGCAGATGCCGCCGGGCATCACGCCGCCACTGATCCTCAACTACAGCGCCTCCACGGTGCCGATCCTGCAGATGGCGTTCTCCAGCCCCAGCCTCTCGGAAGCCAAGATCCGCGACCTGGTACAGAACAATATCCGCCTGCCCCTCAGCGCCCTGCCCGGCCTGGCCATGCCCACGCCAATGGGCGGCAAGCAACGCCAGATCACCCTTGACCTCGACCCGCAAGCGCTGGCCGCCAAGGGTTTGTCAGCCCAGGACGTGGGCAATGCCCTGGCGTTGCAGAACCAGATCATCCCGGTGGGCACGGCCAAACTGGGCCCCAACGAATACACGATCCTGCTCAACAACAGCCCCAAGGCCATCGATGAACTTAACGACTTGCCGATCAAGACGGTCGACGGTGCGCTGATCACCATCGGTCAGGTGGCCCACGTGCGTGACGGTTCGCCGCCGCAAACCAACATCGTGCGCGTCGACGGCCACCGCGCGGTGCTGATGCCGGCGCTGAAAAACGGCAGCATCTCGACCCTGTCGATCATCGACGGCATCCGCCAGATGCTGCCGCGTATCAACGAAACCCTGCCGCCATCGCTGAAGACTTCCCTGCTGGGCGACGCCTCGGTGTTCGTCAAGCAATCGGTGGGCAGCGTAGCCCAGGAAGGCATCATCGCCGCGCTGCTGACCAGCGCGATGATCCTGCTGTTCCTCGGCAGCTGGCGTTCGACGCTGATCATCGCCGCCTCGATTCCCCTGGCCGTGCTGTCGGCCATCGCACTGCTGGCGGTCAGCGGGCAAACCCTCAATGTGATGACCCTGGGCGGGCTGGCGTTGGCGGTGGGGATCCTGGTGGACGACGCCACGGTGACCATCGAGAACATCAACTGGCACCTGGAGCAAGGCAAGGCGGTGAAGACCGCGATCCTCGACGGTGCCGCGCAAATTGTCGGCCCGGCGTTTGTCTCGCTGCTGTGTATCTGCATCGTGTTCGTGCCGATGTTTCTGCTGCAGGGCATCGCCGGCTACTTGTTCCGGCCGATGGCTTTGGCGGTGATATTTGCCATGGCGAGCTCGTTCATCCTCTCACGTACGCTGGTGCCGACCCTGGCGATGTTCCTGCTCAAGCCGCACATGCCGGAGCCCGGCGCCGGGCATCATCCGGAAGATGAATTCATCAATCACCATGAAGGTGAACAGCACACGAAACAGCGCAATGCCGTGCTGCAATCGGTGCTCAATTTCCAGCAAGGTTTCGAGCGCCACTTCTCCAATATCCGCGACACCTACCATGGCCTGCTGACCTTGGCCCTGGGCAATCGCAGGCGCTTTATCGTCGGCTTCCTGGCCTGTGTACTGGCGTCATTCCTGCTACTGCCTAGCCTGGGCCAGGACTTTTTCCCGGCCACCGATGCAGGCGCCCTGGCCCTTCACGTGCGCTTGCCACTGGGTACGCGTATCGAAGAAAGCGCCGCCGCCTTCGACCGCATTGAAGCGCGGATTCGCGAAGTCATCCCCGCCCGGGAGCTGGATACCATTGTCGATAACATCGGCATCCCGCTCAGCGGCATCGACATGGCCTACAGCAGCAGCGGCACCATCGGCCCGCAAGATGGCGATATCCAGGTCAGCCTGAAAAAAGATCACGCCCCCACTGCCGACTACGTGAAAAAACTGCGTGAAGCCTTGCCGCAAAGTTTCCCTGGCAGCCACTTCGCCTTCCTGCCGGCGGACATCAGCAGCCAGATCCTCAACTTCGGCGCCCCGGCCCCGCTGGACGTGAAAATCTCCGGGCGCAGCGACGAAGAAAACCGCGCCTATGCGGTGGAGCTTGAGCGTCGTTTGCAGCACGTTCCCGGCATCGCCGACCTGCGCATCCAGCAGTCCACCGGCTACCCGTCGCTGCAAGTGAACGTCGACCGCATGCGCGCCAACGGCCTGGGCATCACCGAGCGTGACGTGACCAACAGCATGGTCGCCTCCCTCGCCGGCAGCTCCCAGGTCGCGCCGACCTTCTGGCTGAACCCGGCCAACGGCGTGTCCTACTCCATTGTTGCGGCCACCCCGCAATACCGCCTCGACAGCCTGCCTTCGCTCGAGGCCCTGCCAGTGACTGGCGCCGACGGCAAGTCGCAGATCCTCGGCGGCGTCGCCACCATTTCCCGTGTGCAAAGCCCGGCGGTGGTCACCCACTACAACATCGAACCGACCCTGGACCTGTATGCCAACGTGCAGGGTCGCGACCTCGGCGGGGTAGCCCGCGATGTGCAGAAAGTGCTGGACGACACCGCGTCCATGCGCCCAAAAGGCGCGGTGATCAGCCTGCACGGGCAGATCGACGCGCTGCACGAAGCATTCAGCGGCCTGAGCTTTGGCCTGCTCGGTGCGGTGGTGCTGATCTACCTGCTGATCGTGGTCAACTTCCAGTCGTGGGTGGACCCGTTCGTGATCATCACCGCCTTGCCGGCCGCACTGGCGGGGATTGTGTGGATGTTGTTCCTCAGCGGCACGTCCTTGTCGGTGCCCGCCTTGACCGGCGCGATCCTGTGCATGGGCGTCGCCACGGCCAACTCGATCTTGGTGGTGAGTTTCTGCCGTGAACGCCTGGCCGAACATGGCGACGCGCTCAAGGCTGCACTGGAAGCCGGCTACACCCGCTTTCGCCCGGTGTGCATGACCGCCCTGGCGATGATCATCGGCATGTTGCCGCTGGCGATGTCCGAGGAGCAGAACGCCCCGCTTGGCCGTGCGGTGATCGGTGGGCTGATCCTCGCCACCACCGCCACCCTGTTGTTTGTTCCCGTGGTCTTCAGCCTGGTCCACGGTCGTCACCCTACTCGCGCAACTGCTGGAGAAACGTCTCATGTCGTCTGATCACAACCCCTCGCGCAAGCGTCTGATGCTCATGGGTGTCGGCGGCCTGACCCTGGCCGCCCTGTTGGTCGCCAACGGCCTGCACGCCCGCACCCTGCACGAGCGATCGGTCACTGCCTGGACCGAAACCGCCGCCGTCCCGCAAGTGATGGTGTTCCAACCGCAGCAGAACGCGGCGGGCGAAACCCTGCGGCTGCCCGCGCACCTGGAAGCCTGGAGCAAGGCGCCTATCCATGCCCGAGTCAGCGGCTACCTCAAGGACTGGAAGGCCGACATCGGCACCCACGTCAACGCCGGGCAAATACTCGCCGAGATCGACAGCCCCGACCTCGACCAGCAACTGGCACAAACCCACGCACGATGGGTGCAGGAACAGGCCAATGCACGCCTGGCCGCCACCACCGCCACGCGCTGGCAGAACCTGCTGGCCAGTCACTCGGTGTCGCGCCAGGAGGCCGATGAAAAAACCTCCAACGCCGCCGCGGCCAAGGCCAACGCCGAAGCCGCTGCTGCCGACTATGCCAGGCTGACGGCACTGGAGCGCTACAAGACGATACGTGCCCCCTTTGCCGGCACCATCACTGCGCGTAACACCGATATAGGCCAACTGATCAAGGCCGATACCGACAGCGACCCGGAGCTGTTCAACATCGCCGACACGCATCAATTGCGCCTGTATGTGCCGGTGCCGCAGAACTACGCGGCCGTCATCCACCAAGGTCTCGAAGCCGAGTTGACCGTGCCCGAGCATCCCGGCGAGCACTTCAAGGCGCGCCTGATCGGCGACTCCACCGCCATCGACCGCCGCTCCGGCACCCTGCTCGCGCAATTCGTTGCCGACAACCCCAACGGCGAGTTGCTGCCCGGCGACTACGCCGAAGCCACCCTGCCGGTGCCGGCTGATACCCATGGCGTGAGCATCCCGGCCAGCGCGCTGATCTTCCGTGCCCAAGGCACCCAAGTGGCGGTGTTGGATGCGCAGAATCATGTGCACCTGCAGGGTATTCACATCGGCCTCGACCTGGGCGAACGCCTGGTCATCGACCAGGGCCTGAAGCCTGCCGACCGCGTGGTCGACAACCCGCCTGACGCCCTGCGCGAAGGCGACCCGGTACAACTGGCCGATGCCTCAGGAGGTACGCATGCGCCCAAGGCTTAAGCCCCTCGCGGCATTGATGCTGCTGGCGTTGCAGGGCTGCTCGATGGCGCCCACCTACAAGGTGCCCTCTACTGACCTGCCCGCCCACTACCGCGAACAGACCAGCGATGGCCCCTGGCACAGCGCACAGCCGTCCGACCAACTGGCGCCGCAATGGTGGACGCTCTATCACGACACGCGCCTGGACGACCTGCAACAGCAACTGCTCAAGGCCAACCCGGACCTGGCGGCGGCGCTGGCGCACTTCGATGCTTCCCAGGCGTATGCCAGTCAACTGCATGCCGGGCTGTTCCCGCAGATCACCGCCAGCGCGCAGCCATTGCGCCAGCGCCAGTCGGACTCGCGACCCTTGCGTGGGGATACGCAGCCGTCGGTGTACAACAGCAATACCGCAGGTTTCTCGCTGAGTTATGACCTGGACCTGTGGGGCAAGATCCGCAACCAGGTCGCGGCCGGCGATGCCCAGGCGCAAGCGTCCGGCGACGACCTGGCTGTGGCGCGCCTGAGCTTGCAACATCAATTGGCGACGTTGTATGTGCAGCTCAATGGGCTGGATGCACAGGCGCGAATTCTCGACCGTTCGCTGGATGATTTCAGCCAGGCGCTACAACTGACCCGCAGTCGGTATGAGGGCCAGATCGCTTCCGAACTCGACCTGACCCGCGCGCAAAATCAGCTCGCCGAGGCCAAGGCACAGCGGGATGAAGTGCGTGGCCAGCGCAACCTCACCGAGCACGCCATTGGTGAATTGGTGGGTGTGGCGGCCAGCGGCTTCAGCCTGCCGCCGAGCCAGCGATTGATTGCACTGCCGGGGATCCCGTCGCAGTTGCCGAGCCATCTGCTGCAACGTCGTCCGGACATTGCGGCGGCGGAGCGTCGAGTGTTTGCCGCTAACGCCAATATCGGCGTGGCGAAAGCGGCGTGGTACCCGGATTTCAGCCTGACCGGCTTGATTGGCGGGCAAACCCAAGGGGTTGGTAACCTGCTGTCCGCCAGCAATCGCTATTGGGCGCTGGGGCCGTTGGTGAACGTGCCGACCTTTGATGGCGGGCGCTTGAGTGCCAACGAACGCCAAGCCAAGGCCGAGTTCGAAGAAGCCTCCGCGCACTACCGCAGCCAGGTGCTGAAGGCCGTGCGCGAGGTAGAGGATAACCTGGCGCAACTCAGGGATTTGCAACAGGAGGCGCAGGATGAACAAGCGGCGGCAGATGCAGCACAGCATACCCAAGCACTGGCGATGAACAGCTATCAGGCCGGGGCCGTGAGCTACCTGGACGTGGTGACGGCACAGACGGCGGCGTTGCAAGCGCAGAGGACATTGCAAGCGGTGCAGACGCGGCAACTGCAAGCCAGCGTAGGGTTGGTGACTGCGCTCGGCGGGGGTTGGCAGCCCGGCGCCTGACCTTGCATCATCGCAGGCAAGCCCGGCTCTCACATTTTCGAGTTGTGAACGCTTTCAACAATGTGGGAGCTGGCTGGCCTGCGATAGCGGTGGATCAACCAGTGAACACGTCACTGAACCACCGCGTTTCAGGCAGCGAGTTTGCCGCTGGCGATGGCCGCCGATGCCGCAACCATCGCCCTTAACAACACCGCACACCCCGCCGCCAAGTCATCTGGTGCGGCATTCTCGATCTCGTTGTGGCTGATGCCCCCCTCACACGGCACGAAGATCATGCCTGCCGGGCCGAGTTCGGCAACGAAGATCGCGTCGTGCCCTGCCCCGCTGACGATGTCCATGTTCGACAGGCCCAGGCCATTCGCCGCATTGCGCACAGCGTCTACGCAGCCTTTGTCGAAATACAGCGGCGGGAAGTCAGCGGTGGGTTCCATCTCAAAACTGAGCCCGTGTTTGGCGCAGGTGTCTTCAATGACCTGGCGCACCTGCGCAATCATCGAATCCAGGCGTGCCGGTTCCAGGTGACGGAAATCCAAGGTCATGCGCACTTCGCCTGGAATCACGTTGCGCGATCCTGGATAAGCCTGCAGGCAACCCACCGTCCCGCACGCATGGGGCTGGTGCCCCAGTGCCGCTGCGTTCACCGCCGCCACCACTGCCGCCGCGCCCACCAAGGCATCCTTGCGCAAGTGCATCGGCGTTGGCCCCGCATGCGCTTCAACCCCGCGCAGTTTCAGGTCGAACCACTTCTGCCCCAGTGCGCCGAGCACCACGCCGATGGTTTTCTTCTCGTCCTCAAGAATCGGCCCCTGTTCGATATGCGCCTCGAAATACGCACCGACCTTATGACCGCTTACCGGCCGTGAGCCCGCGTAGCCAATCGCATCCAGCGCATCGCCGACACTGACGCCCTCCCCATCCACCTTGGCCAAGGTGTCCGCCAGGGTAAATTTCTCGGCAAACACCCCCGAGCCCATCATGCACGGCGCAAAGCGCGAGCCTTCCTCATTGGTCCACACCACCACTTCCAGCGGCGCCTCGGTTTCCACCTTGAGGTCGTTAAGGGTGCGCAGCACTTCCACGCCCGCGAGTACGCCGAAGCAACCGTCAAACTTGCCACCGGTGGGCTGGGTGTCGATATGGCTGCCGGTCATCACCGGGGGCAGGTTGGGGTTGCGGCCGGGACGACGGGCAAAGATGTTGCCGATGCCGTCGATGGTCACGGTGCAACCGGCCTCCTCGCACCACTGCACGAACAGGTCGCGAGCCTTGCGGTCGAGGTCGGTGAGGGCCAGGCGACACACGCCGCCCTTGGGGGTGGCGCCGAGTCTGGCCAGGTCCATCAGCGACTGCCACAAACGGTCGCGGTTGATGTGCTGATGGGTCGATTGCAGAACGTCGAGGGCAGCGTTCATGGGGGATCTCCTCAGGCTACATTTCTTATGGATTGACCTGATTCCAGTAATGGAATGCGGTCATGCATGTGGGAGCGGGCTTGCTCGCGAAGAAGCCGTATCGGTCGCCGCCAATGTCGTCTGGAAGAGCGCATTGGCGAGCAAGCCCGCTCTCACATTTGAATCGCGCTTCCACCTCTCACAACGGGGATTTGGCAGTGACCGGGCTGATGCCACGCCTGGCATTCAGCCCGTAATACAACACGCCACCCAACGCCGAGCCGGTAAACCAGCCATAGCTGTAGAACCAACTGAACGCGTCACTGCCCAGCGACAGCAAGGTCAGCACCACTGGCACGCCAAAGGCGATGAAGCCACTCCAGTTCCACGCGGGGTAAACGTCATCGCGGTACAGCCCGGCAAGGTCCAGTTGCTGTTTACGGGTGATGAAGTAGTCCACCACCATGATCCCGGCGATAGGCCCCAGCAGGCTTGAATAGCCGAGCAACCAATTGGAATAGACGGTCTCCAGGCTCACATCGGAAACGATCAGCCCAAGCTTTTTCAGCAACTCGTGCCCCATCAACACTAGCCCTACCAGGCCAGTCAGGATCACGGCGGTGGTACGGTTGATCAGCTTGGGCGCGATATTCTGGAAGTCGTTGGTGGGCGAAACGATGTTCGCGGCGGTGTTGGTGGACAACGTCGCGATGATGATCAACGCCATGGCGATGGCCACCCACACCGGGCTCTGGATATGCCCGATCAGGGTCACCGGGTCGGAGACGCTGACGCCCACCAGCTTCACCGAGGCAGCGGTCATGATCACGCCGAGGGCGGCGAACAGGAACATGGTCAGCGGCAGGCCGAAAATCTGCCCGAGAATCTGGTCCTTCTGGCTGTTGGCGTAGCGGCTGAAGTCGGGAATATTCAACGACAGCGTGGCCCAGAAACCCACCATCGCCGTGAGGCCCGCCATGAAGTAACCGGTGAGGCTCGCGCCTTCGGGACGCTTGGGCGGGATCGCCATTAATTCGCTGATCGAGACATTGGGCATTGCCCACACCAGCAGGCCAATCCCCACCGCCACCAGCAGCGGCGCGGACAGGGTTTCCAGGCGCTTGATCGATTCGGCGCCACGCAGCACCACCCACAAGTTCAGGCACCAGAAAATCATGAAGCCAATCACTTCGCCGGTGCCGCCGAGGGACTTCCAGCCCTCGAAGATCGAGCCCAGGAACAGGTGGATTGCAAGCCCGCCGAACATCGTCTGGATACCAAACCAGCCACACGCCACCAGCGCGCGGATCAGGCACGGGACGTTGGAACCGAGGATGCCGAACGAGGAACGCAACAGCACCGGAAAGGGTATGCCGTACTTGGTGCCAGGGAACGCGTTGAGGGTCAGCGGGATCAGCACCACGATATTGGCCAGCAAGATCGCCATCAGCGCCTCGCCTACCGACAAGCCGAAGTACGCGGTGAGTACGCCGCCCAACGTATAGGTGGGCACACAGATCGACATCCCGACCCACAGCGCGGTGATGTGCCACTTGTTCCAGGTGCGTTCATGCACCTTGGTCGGTGCCATGTCGTGGTTGTAGCGCGGGCTGTCGAGGACGTCGGGGCCGGCGTCGAGTTCGTACAGGCCGTTGCGTTCGATGACTTGCGATCTGTTCTGTTGCATGGCCGCTCCACGGTTTTTTCGAATTATTTTTGCTCGCCTGCAAACGATTGCAGGTGGCCGGAGTACCTCGTAAACAACATGACATCACGGGACCGGCCAGCCGCCACTGCACTCAATAACCGTGCCGACCGCTGCGCCTGAACCCGTACCGCTTATATAACTGGCTGATGTTATTCAGCTTTATTTCATTATCCGATCAGGCCTTCGGTACTTGTGGCGTTACTCAGGCTGGATAACACGGAAGTTATCCAAACCCTCAGGACTCAATCTGGTGCACCACAATTATTTTTATTTACCGCCTCCGTCAATAGGCATGTCTCAACCGCCTGATTTGCAATAAGAAATGTTGCTCAATTTGAGAACCTGTCAAGTGCGTCAAAATGGTGAGCGGCCGCTGCATTTTGGTGATTGCCGGATTTAATCCTTATTTTTCAATTAGTTAAACACTGTATAAGCTTATAAAAAATCTTCTTGCCCAATCGAATAACTCGGGCTAGTTTCTATTCCTGTCACCGATGACAGGATTTAACCGACCATCGGCAAGCCGCATTACAACACTTAGAACTGGCACAAGCCGGTCAAGCCTGTGAGGAACTCGACATGTCGCTGTTGATCCGTGGCGCCACCGTTATTACCCATGATGAAAGTTACCGCGCCGATGTGTTATGCGCAGGCGGTCTGATTCGCGCCATTGGCACGGATCTGGAGGTTCCCGCCGGCACTGAAATACTCGATGGCAGTGGCCAATACTTGATGCCCGGCGGCATCGACCCGCACACCCATATGCAATTGCCTTTCATGGGCACCGTCGCCAGTGAAGACTTTTTCAGTGGTACGGCAGCCGGCCTGGCGGGCGGCACCACATCGATCATCGACTTTGTGATTCCCAACCCACAGCAATCCTTGCTGGAAGCCTTTCACCAGTGGCGCGGCTGGGCGGAAAAATCCGCGTCCGACTATGGTTTTCACGTGGCGATCACCTGGTGGAGCGAGCAGGTGCGCGAGGAGATGGCCGAACTGGTCAGCCACCATGGCATCAACAGCTTCAAGCACTTCATGGCCTATAAGAACGCGATCATGGCGGCGGACGATACCCTGGTCGCCAGCTTCGAGCGCTGCCTGGAACTGGGCGCGGTGCCCACGGTGCATGCCGAGAACGGTGAGCTGGTGTATCACCTGCAACGCAAGCTGATGGCCCAGGGCATCACCGGGCCGGAAGCACACCCGCTGTCGCGCCCTTCCCAAGTAGAGGGCGAAGCGGCCAGTCGCGCGATCCGCATCGCCGAGACCATCGGCACGCCGTTGTACCTGGTGCACGTGTCCACCAAGGAGGCGCTGGATGAAATCACCTACGCCCGTGGCAAGGGCCAGGCGGTCTACGGTGAAGTACTCGCCGGCCACCTGCTGCTGGACGACAGCGTCTACCAGCACCCCGACTGGCACACCGCCGCCGGCTACGTGATGAGCCCGCCGTTCCGCCCGCGCGGGCATCAGGATGCGCTGTGGCATGGCCTGCAATCGGGCAACCTGCACACCACCGCCACCGACCACTGCTGCTTCTGCGCCGAGCAAAAGGCCGCTGGACGTGACGATTTCAGCAAGATCCCCAACGGCACCGCGGGTATCGAAGACCGCATGGCACTGCTGTGGGACGAAGGCGTCAACACCGGGCGCCTGTCGATGCATGAGTTCGTTGCACTGACCTCCACCAACACCGCGAAGATCTTCAACCTCTACCCGCGCAAAGGCGCGATTCGCGTGGGTGCGGATGCTGACCTGGTGCTGTGGGACCCCGAGGGTACGCGGACCATTTCCGCCAAGACTCATCACCAGCAGGTCGACTTCAACATCTTCGAAGGCAAGACCGTGCGCGGTGTGCCGAGCCACACCATCAGCCAGGGCAAGCTGGTCTGGGCCGATGGCGACCTGCGCGCCGAGCGCGGTGCCGGGCGGTATGTGGAGCGGCCGGCATATCCGTCGGTGTTCGAGCAGTTGAGCAAGCGGGCAGAGCGCTCCAGGCCCACTGCCGTGAAACGCTGAAAGCGGCCTTGGGCCTACTGCGGGCAAGCCCGGCTCCCCCATTGTAACGATGTGAACCCGAACCAATGGGGGAGCGGGCTTGCCTGCGATAAGGCCAGTACAGGCAACACCAATAACCAATGCCCATCAGAGGCAGCACCTCAATAACCGTGAGGCCGACACCGTGATCCAGACCCTGACCCACCTTCCCCATCCCCACGAAGACGGGGCCACCCTCGCCAGCCATTTCACCGACCTGGCACCGCCCCTCAACGCGCGCCAGGCACAACTGGAAGCCTCGCGCTGCCTGTATTGCTATGACGCGCCCTGCGTGAACGCATGCCCCAGCGAGATCGACATCCCCTCGTTCATCCGCAATATCCACACCGAAAACGTACAAGGCGCAGCGCAGAAAATCCTCTCGGCCAACATCCTCGGCGGTAGCTGTGCGCGTGTCTGCCCTACGGAAATCCTGTGCCAGCAAGCCTGCGTGCGTAACAACGCCGAGGAGTGCGCGCCGGTGCTGATTGGCCTGTTGCAACGTTATGCCGTCGATAACGCGCACTTCACCGAGCACCCTTTCCACCGCGCCGCCGCCACCGGCAAGCGCATTGCCGTGGTCGGTGCCGGCCCCGCGGGCCTGGCTTGCGCCCACCGCAGTGCGCTGCACGGTCATGACGTGGTGATATTCGAAGCCCGGGAGAAAGCCGGTGGCCTGAATGAATACGGGATCGCCAAGTACAAACTGGTGGACGATTTCGCGCAGAAGGAGCTGGATTTTCTCCTGCAGATCGGTGGCATCGAGATCCGTCACGGTCAACGCCTGGGGGACAACCTCACGCTCAGCGAACTGCACCAGCAATTCGATGCGGTCTTCCTCGGGCTCGGCCTGGCCGCGAGCAAGCAGTTGGGCCTGCCCCACGAAGACGCGCCGGGCCTGCTCGCCGCCACCGACTACATCCGCGAGCTGCGCCAGGCCGATGACCTGACCCAACTGCCGCTGGCCGATCGCTGCATCGTGCTCGGCGCGGGCAATACCGCGATCGACATGGCCGTGCAAATGGCCCGCCTCGGCGCCCGCGACGTCAACCTCGTCTATCGTCGAGGCCTGGCAGACATGGGCGCCACCCAGCATGAACAGGACATCGCCAAGGCCAACCAGGTGCGCCTGCTGACCTGGGCCCAGCCCGATGCCGTGCTGCTGGATGACCTGGGCCATGTACGTGGCATGCGCTTTTTGCGCACGCGCATGGAGAACGGCCGCCTGCACCCCACCGGCGAAACCTTCGAGCTGGCGGCCGATGCGATCTTCAAAGCCATCGGCCAGGGGTTCGACAACGAGGCGCTGCATGATCCACTGGCGCAGCAACTGCACCGCGTCGGCGAACGCATCTTCGTCGACGAACAACTGCGCACCAGCATTCCCGGCGTATACGCCGGTGGTGATTGCGTCAGCCTCGGCCAGGATCTCACCGTGCAGGCCGTGCAACATGGCAAGCTGGCCGCTGAAGCCATGCACGCCCAACTCATGCTGAATGTGGAGGCCGCGTAATGGCCGATCTCTCGATTGTGTTCGCCGGTATCAAAGCCCCCAACCCTTTCTGGCTGGCCTCCGCGCCGCCCACCGACAAGGCCTACAACGTGGTCCGCGCCTTCGAAGCGGGCTGGGGCGGCGTGGTGTGGAAAACCCTGGGTGAAGACCCGGCGGCGGTCAACGTGTCGTCACGTTACTCGGCGCACTACGGCGCCAACCGTGAAGTGCTGGGCATCAACAATATCGAGTTGATCACCGACCGCTCCCTGGAGATCAACCTGCGCGAAATCACCCAGGTGAAAAAGGACTGGCCCGACCGCGCGCTGATTGTGTCGCTGATGGTGCCGTGCGTTGAAGAATCCTGGAAAAACATCCTGCCGCGGGTGGAAGCCACTGGCTGCGACGGTATCGAACTGAACTTCGGCTGCCCCCACGGCATGCCCGAGCGCGGCATGGGCGCGGCGGTGGGCCAGGTGCCGGAGTATGTGGAACAGGTGACGCGCTGGTGCAAGACGTATTGCTCGCTGCCGGTGATCGTCAAGCTCACGCCGAATATCACCGACATCCGCGTGGCGGCGCGGGCGGCCTATCGTGGGGGGGCGGACGCGGTGTCGTTGATCAACACCATCAACTCCATCACAAGCGTGGACCTGGAACGCATGGTCGCCCTTCCCGTCGTTGGCACCCAGAGCACCCATGGCGGTTACTGTGGTTCTGCGGTGAAGCCGATTGCACTGAACATGGTCGCCGAAATCGCCCGCGACCCACAGACGCAGGGGCTGCCGATCTGCGGCATTGGCGGTATCGGCAACTGGCGCGACGCCGCGGAATTCGTCGCCCTGGGTTGCGGCGCGGTACAAGTGTGCACAGCGGCGATGCTGCACGGGTTCCGGATTGTGGAAGAAATGAAAGACGGGCTGTCGCGGTGGATGGACAGTCAGGGCTACCAGAGCTTGCAGGAGTTTTCCGGGCGGGCGGTGGGCAACACCACGGATTGGAAGTACCTGGACATCAACTACCAGGTGATCGCGAAAATCGACCAGGCGGCGTGCATTGGCTGCGGGCGTTGCCATATTGCCTGCGAGGATACGTCGCACCAGGCCATCGCCAGTCTGAAGCAGGCGGACGGCACGCATAAGTACGAGGTGATCGATGATGAGTGCGTGGGCTGCAACTTGTGCCAGATCACCTGTCCGGTGGCGGACTGTATCGAGATGGTGCCCATCGACACCGGCAAGCCGTTCTTGAATTGGACGCAGGATCCGAGGAATCCCTACAGGGAGGCCGTGTAACCCCTTAGACCGCTATCGCAGGCAAGCCAGCGCCTCCAGTTGACTGCAGCCCTTCAGGCCGAACGCAGTCAACTGGGGGGGGCTGGCTTGCCTGCGTCAAGGCCCTGCACCGTCACGCAGATTCAAGGCTCCAATCCAATCCCGCGCAAGATCACACTGGTCACCGTCTGTATCGCCTTCTCGAACTGCATGTCCGACAACGGCTGGTGATCGTTGAGGATCTTCACCTGATGATCAAAGTCGGCATAGTGCTGGGTCGAGGCCCAGATCATGTAGAGCAGGCTCGACGGCTCCACCGGCAGGATACGTTTGTCTTCCACCCACTGGCGGATCTTCGCTTCCTTCATCTTGGCCCAGTCGTACAGGCTCGCGTCCAGCGCCTCGCCGAGGGTCGGCGCGCCGTGGATGATTTCATTGGCCCAGACTTTCGAGCCATACGGCCGCGTGCGCGAGCGCTGCATCTTGGCGCGGATGTAACTGCTGAGCACCACCCGGGGGTCATCGAAGGTCTCGAAGCTCAGGGCGTCCTGCTTCCACACTTCCAGCAGGTCGAACAGCACAGCGCTGTACAGCTCGCTCTTGGTGGTGAAGTAGTAATGCAGGTTGGAGCGCGGCAGTTGCACTTCTTCGGCAATATCGGCCATGGCGGTGCTGCCATAGCCTTTTTCGGCGAAGATTTTCTCCGCCGCCAGCAGGATTTTTTCGACGTTGACCCGACGAATTCCGATCTTGTGATTGCCCATAAGGGCTCCCTGACAACAACTTGGCTTAAAGACTACCATCGGCTCTAGATCGCGGCGACAGGCCATAATGAAACTTCTGACGCGAACCTTTCCACCGAAAATCGGATTGGTTAGGATCGCGGTCCCCATGAAGGATCATTGCAATGACTATTCGACCTCGCGTGGCCGCCGACGACCCCGTGCTGGGAGCGCTGTGGGAGCGCTCGGTACGCGCCACCCATGACTTCCTCCCCGAGGATGACATTCAACGCCTGCTCCCCCTGGTGCGCGACGCTTACCTGCCGATGCCTGCCCTGGATGTGTGGGTGTATGAGGACCCACTGGGTATCGCTGGTTTTATTGGCACTGGCGGGCACAATGTAGAAATGCTGTTTATCGACCCCGACCGTCGTGGCCAGGGCATCGGCCGCCAGTTACTGGACCACGCCCGCGCCCGCCACGACACCCTCACCGTCGATGTAAACGAACAAAACCCCCAGGCCGTGGGGTTCTACCTGCACTATGGTTTTATCCAGGTCGCGCGCTCGCCGCTGGATGGCGAGGGCAAGCCCTTTCCCTTGCTGCACATGGCTCTACCGACTCCCTGAACCCAAAGGTATTGAACAATGTCGATCAAGAAAAGCCTCACCACTGTTGCCCTGCTCGCCTCCCTCCTGGGCGCCTCGGCGGCATTTGCCCATGCGCACCTCAAGAGCGCGGAGCCCGCGGCAGACAGCAGCGTTAGCGCGCCAAAGGACCTGCGCCTGACGTTCAGCGAAGGGGTAGAAGCCACGTTCACCAAGGTGTCCCTGAGCAAGGACGGCACCGAAATCGCAATCAAGGGCCTGGAAACCCCGGACGCCGACAAGAAAGTCCTCGTCGTCACGCCGGCCGCACCGTTGGCTGCCGGTAACTATAAGGTGGTGTGGAACGCGGTCTCGGTCGACACCCACAAGAGCAACGGTGAATACAGCTTCAAGGTCGGCCAATAACCCATGGCGACCCTGCTGGTGCTGTGCCGCTTCCTGCATTTCATCGTCGTATTGTTGATGTTCGGGGCCTGCGTGTTCAGGCCCTGGCTGGTGGGCGCTGAACCGCAACCGGTACTGGACCGGCAACTTCACCGTATCACCCGTGGGCTGGCCTGGCTGGGGTTGGGCTCCGGTATCGCCTGGTTGCTGTTGATCACTGCCAGCATGGCCGGCAGTTGGGAGGCGGCCTTGCAACCGGCCACGGTGCAATTGGTCCTGGGCAAGACCTTTTTTGGGCAGGTGTGGACCTGGCACCTGCTGTTGAACCTGCTGCTGGTGATCGTGCTGTGCAAACCCTGGCCGGCGTTGCGCCTGCCGGTGATCGCGTTGCTGTTGGCCACCCTGGCGCCGGTTGGTCATGGCGCCATGCTCGATGGACTCAGCGGGCAATTGCTGATTCTCAACCAGGTGGTGCATCTGGTCTGTGTGGGGGCTTGGCTCGGCGGCTTGCTACTGCTCGTACTGATCCTCAGGCAGTCGAACCGCTACCCGTTGCAGCCGATCCTCCAGCGCTTCAGCGGTGTGGGTTATGGCTTGGTGGCCGGCTTGCTGGTGACCGGCTTGATCAACGTACGCGTGCTCACCGGGCAGCTGTGGCCCACGCCGCTGTTCAACGGCTTCGCCCTGATCCTGTTGATCAAGGTGCTGCTGGTATTCGGCATGCTGGCATTGGCCTTGCTGAACCGACTGCGTATCGAACGATGCGAAGAGCGACTGGGCACGCTGAAGGCCAGCGTAATGCTGGAATGGTTATTGGGTGTATCGGCGGTAGCCGCCGTTTCCCTGCTGGGCACCCTACCGCCGATGGTCCTGGCCGGCTAAACACCAAGGTTGAAATGCACGCCATGTGGGCGCTTGCTTGCCTGCGATGCAAACAGTTCGGTGCATCAGGCGCTCCGAGGCGAAGCCATCGCCGGCAAGCCAGCGCCCACATTGAGCGTGCCCGCTTTTGAGCGAATCACTCCTAGTCATCGTATAACTTCTGCTTGACAGCCCGCGGAAACCTCGCAAATATTCCGCTCAATGTTGTACGACGACGTACGACAAATAATAAAAACAACAAAAGAAACGGAGCTCCCCTGTGAGTCAATTCGCCCGCAATGCTTCATCGTGTATCGGCCTCCTTGGCCTCGGCAGCCTGGCGCTTACCCTCCCCCCCAGCGCTCAGGCAGACGGTTTTATCGACGACGCCAAGGCCACGCTCAACCTGCGCAACGCCTACTTCAACCGCAACTTCACGAACCCGACCAACCCCCAGGGCAAGGCGCAAGAGTGGACGCAGAACTTCATTCTCGATGCCAAGTCCGGCTTCACCCAAGGCACCGTGGGGTTCGGGATTGACGTGCTGGGCCTGTATTCGCAAAAGCTCGACGGCGGCAAGGGCACGGGGGGTACGCAATTGCTGCCGATCCACGACGACGGCCGCCCCGCCGACAACTTCGGCCGACTGGGCGTGGCGCTGAAAACCAAGCTGTCGAAGACCGAATTGAAGGTTGGCGAGTGGATGCCGGTGCTACCGATCCTGCGCTCCGACGACGGCCGGTCGCTGCCCCAGACCTTCCGTGGCGGCCAGGTCACCTCCAGCGAAATCGCCGGCCTGACCCTCTACGGCGGCCAGTTCCGCGGTAACAGCCCGCGTAACGACGCGAGCATGGAAGACATGTTCATGAACGGCAAAGCCGCGTTCACCTCCGACCGCTTCAACTTCGGTGGCGGCGAATACACCTTCAACGACAAACGCACCCAGGTCGGCGTGTGGTACGCCGAGCTCACCGATATCTACCAGCAACAGTATTTCAACCTGACCCACAGCCAACCCGTGGGCGACTGGACCCTTGGCGCCAACCTCGGTTTTTTCAATGGCAAGGAAGACGGCAGCGCCCTGGCCGGCGACCTCGACAACAAGACCGCCTTCGCCTTGCTTTCGGCCAAGTACAACGGCAACACCTTCTATGTGGGCCTGCAAAAACTCACCGGCGACAGCGTATGGATGCGGGTCAACGGCACCAGCGGCGGCACGCTGGCCAACGACAGCTACAACGCCAGCTACGATAACGCCAAGGAAAAATCCTGGCAGGTGCGCCATGACTTCAACTTCGTGGTGCTCGGCATTCCCGGACTCACCTTGATGAACCGCTATATCAGCGGCAGTAACGTGCACACCGGGGCGATCACCGACGGCAAGGAATGGGGCCGCGAATCGGAACTGGCCTACACAGTGCAAAGCGGTGCGCTGAAGGATCTGAATGTGCGCTGGCGCAATTCGACCCTGCGTCGTGATTTCAGCAACAATGAGTTCGACGAGAATCGGCTCTTTATCAGCTACCCGATCTCCCTGTTGTAAGGTTTCGGATCGGGCGCAAACTTGGAGTCAATGCATGTCGCCTGTAATAGCGTTGACAACCCGGGGAATCAATAACGATACTTCCAGCATAGTCATACGACAACCTACAACAACAATGGAACCCTCATGACCACCACCACTACGCCACCTGTTCCATTCAACCGCCTGCTGCTTACCGGTGCTGCCGGTGGCCTGGGCAAAGTCCTGCGCGAACGCCTGCGCCCGTATGCCAATGTGCTGCGCCTGTCGGACATCGCCAACATGGCCCCGGCTGCCGACGCGTCCGAAGAAGTGCAACCCTGCGACCTCGCCGACAAACAAGCGGTGCACCATCTGGTAGAAGGCGTCGATGCGATCCTGCATTTTGGCGGCGTATCGGTGGAGCGTTCTTTTGAAGAGGTGCTTGGCGCCAACATCTGCGGCATCTTTCATATCTACGAAGCGGCCCGTCGCCATGGCGTCAAGCGCGTGATCTTCGCCAGCTCCAACCACGTGATCGGCTTTCACAAGCAGGGCGAGATCCTTGACGCCCACTCGCCGCGCCGCCCGGACAGCTACTATGGTTTGTCCAAGTCCTACGGCGAAGACATGGCCAGTTTCTACTTTGATCGCTACGGCATCGAGACCGTGAGCATTCGCATCGGCTCGTCGTTTCCGGAACCGCAGAACCGCCGCATGATGCATACCTGGCTGAGTTTCGACGACCTCACGCAACTGCTGGAGCGTGCGCTGTACACCCCCAACGTCGGCCACACCGTGGTCTACGGCATGTCGGCCAACCTCGACACCTGGTGGGACAACCGCTACGCCGCGCACTTGGGTTTTGCCCCCAAGGACAACTCCGAAGTGTTCCGCGCCCAGGTCGAAACCCAGCCGCCCGTGGCCGACAATGACCCGGCCAAGGTCTACCAGGGCGGCGCGTTCTGCGCGGCAGGGCCGTTCGGTGACTGACCAATGAATGCTGAACTGATTGTTGACGCGCGTAATGCCGTGGGCGAATGCCCGGTATGGGTCCCCGAGGAAAACGCGCTGTATTGGGTGGATATCCCTAACCGTGGGCTGCAACGCTGGAGCGCCGCCAGCGGCCATATCGCCGCCTGGAAAGCCCCACAGATGCTCGCGTGTATCGCCCGCACCACGGCGGGTAACTGGGTCGCCGGCATGGAAAGCGGTTTTTTCCAGCTCACACCGCACAACGACGGCAGCCTCGACACCACGCCCCTGGCGAGTGTCGAGCACCCGCGCGCGGACATGCGCCTGAATGACGGCCGCTGTGATCGCCAGGGCCGCTTCTGGGCCGGCAGCATGGTGTTGGACATGGGCCTGAACGCAGCCGAGGGTATCCTCTACCGCTACGCGGCCGGCGCAGCACCTTGTGCGCAACTTGACGGTTTTATCACCCTCAATGGCCTGGCGTTCAGCCCGGATGGCCGCACGATGTATGCCTCCGATTCCCACCCGCTGGTGCAGCAGGTCTGGGCTTTCGACTACGACATCGACACTGGCACGCCCTCCAATCGCCGCGTGTTCGTGGACATGCACCAGCACCTCGGCCGCCCCGACGGTGCCGCCGTCGATGCCGACGGCTGCTACTGGATCTGCGCCAACGACGCCGGGCTGGTCCACCGTTTCACGCCCGACGGCCGCCTGGATCGCTCCCTGGTGGTCCCGGTGAAGAAGCCCACCATGTGCGCCTTTGGCGGCAGTCGCCTGGAGACATTGTTCGTCACTTCCATCCGCGATGATCAGAGCGAACAGTCGCTGTCCGGCGGCGTGTTCGCCCTCAACCCCGGCGTGCAAGGGTTGCCCGAACCCACCTTCGCGCTCCAGGTGCATGGCGAATGCTGATCGAACTGGAAGACGCCCTCACCCTCCTCACCCTGGCGCCAGCCGTGGGTGGCAGCATCGTCAACTGGCGTGTACTCGCGAGTGGGCAACCGTTGTTGCGGCACAGCGATGAGCAGGCAGTGAACACCGGACTGCCGGGCAAGCTGGGGTGCTATCCGCTGGCGCCCTGGTCCAACCGGATTGCCGAAGGCGGTTTCGACAACCCCGGCGGGTGGCTGGCCCTGACGCCCAACAGTCCGCTGGACCCGCTGCCGATTCATGGCTCGGCCTGGCAACGGGTGTGGCAGGTCGTCAGTCAGTCGAAGAATGAGGTGGTGCTGGAAGTACTCTGCGACACGCCGTTCGCCTATCGCGCCGAGCAGCGGTTTGGGTTGAACAACGGTGAGCTGAGCATCACGCTGCGGGTGACCCATCTGGCTGAACAGCCTGCATGGCATGGGCTGGGATTGCATCCCTACCTGCCACGGACAGCGGGTACCCGGTTGCAGGCCACGGCGTCGCAGGTGTGGATGAGTGATGCATCCAAGCTGCCCACGGGGTTGGCGCCGGTGCCAGAGGCCTGGAACTTCGGGGCATTGAAAGCCCTGCCGGAAACCCTGGTGGACAACGGTTTTTGCCAGTGGGACGGCCACTGCAGGATCGAGCAACCGCAGCTGGATTACGCGCTGGAATGCCAGGCGAGCGGCGCGGATTACTTCTTGCTGTACTGCCCGCCGGGGCTGGAGTTCTTTTGCATCGAGCCGGTGAGTCACCCGGTGAATGCCCATCACCTGCCTGGCAGGCCGGGTTTGAAACTGCTGGAACAAGGCCAGTCAACCCAGCTGGATTTTACGCTGAAATACTCTCCCTTGTAGGAGCCCGCCAAGCAGGCATCTACAAGGGCGGAGTGTCAGGGCGGGCTGTTTTTCAGGCGTCCTGCGGTGTCGATACTGACCACCACCGACAACCCCGGCCGCAACCGCTCGCTTTCGGCCTGGTCCGGATCCACCGTAATCCTCACCGGCACGCGCTGGGCGATCTTCACAAAGTTGCCGGTGGCATTGTCCGCCTGCAACAGGCTGAACTCCGAGCCAGTGGCCGGAGAAATATGCTGCACCGTGCCATGGAATTTACGATGGTTCAGGGCATCCACCGTGAAGGTCACCGGCTGGCCGACTTGCACATTGTCCATCTGGGTTTCCTTCATATTGGCGATCACCCACAGCTGCTTCGGCACCAGCGCCATCAACTGCGCACCGGAATTGACGTAAGCCCCCAGTCGCACGCCAATCTGCCCCAGTTGGCCGTCACGGGGCGCGGTGATGCGGGTATTGGACAGGTCGATGCGCGCCAGCTCCACCGCCGCCTCGGCACTCGCCACGGCCGCTTCCAGGGAGCCGCGATTGACGATCACCGTCTGCAGGTCCTGACGCGCGATTTCCAGGCTGGCCTGGGCCTGGGCCACCGCCGCGATGGTCTGTGCGTTGGCGGCGCGGGTGACGTCCAACTCACGCTTGGACACCGAACCATCACTGATCAACTCCTCATTGCGACGCAAGTCGGCCGTGCTTTTGCGCGCCTGCGCCTGGCTGTCGACCAAAGCCGCCTGGCGCAGCTGGATGGTGGCTTCAGCGCTGTTGCGCTGCTGCACCACATTCGCCAGCGATGCCTTTTGCACCGCCAACTGCGCCAGCGCCTGGTCGAGGCGTTGCTTGTAGATGCGGTCGTCCAGGCGCACCAGCAGGTCACCCGCCTTCACGTACTGGAAGTCCTGTACCGGCACTTCGAACACATAGCCACTGAGCTGTGGGCCGATAATCGTCACCTGCCCGCGCACCAGGGCGTTCTCAGTGGTTTCCACCGCGCTGCTGAACGGCGGCAACTGCCAGGCATACAACACGATCAACACCCCGACGATGGCAATCGCGGCAAAGCCCAGGGACGAGACGATACGCACCCGCAAGGAACGCGGCTCGGTGACCGTGGCGCCGGGCGGCGTGGTGCCCTCCGGCGTGGAGGCAATGGCGTTGGTGGTCGAGGTGGTGGAAGTCGGTTCGGTCATGAAGAAGCGCCGCTGGGTTGAACGGAAGGGGCTGCTGCCTTGGTAGTGCTCAACAGCCACAGACTGCGGATAAAGATCCAGATCATGGTCAGTATCGCGATGATCGCGATCAGCATGAAGACATCGTTGTAAGCCATCACGTTTGCTTCACGGGTCGCCGCCGTGGCCAGGCTGCGAATGCCCATGAGGTTGCGCAACTCGGGGTCGGCGACAACGCCACCGTAGGCCGAGCCGCCGCTCTGCACCCGCGCGGCCACACGCGGGTCGAGCAGGGTCAAATGCTCGACGATCATGCTGGAGTGATACTTCTCGCGCACGATCTGGAACGTTCCCAGCAACGCCGCCCCCATCAGGCCGCCGAGGTTCTGGCAGATGCCGAACATCACCGAAAAACTCACCAGGTTGCGCGGGTTGGTCAGTACGTTCTTGGTGCCCAGCACCATGGTCGGCCCCAGGAAGAACGTACCGCCGAAGCCTAGCAGGAACTGGCTGACGTACAGGTTCTGCGGCCGGGTAAGGTTGCTGGAAAAGCTGTCCATCACCGACCCCGTGGCCATCAGCGCCAGGGAAATCACCAGCGGCATCAGCAAATGCGCCGGGTTGATGGTCAAGGCGCTGACCACCAGCCCGGCGATCGCCCCGGCCAGCATCACCACGTACAGCGTGTGCATCTGCTGGTAGCTCATGTTCAGCATCTGCATGAACCCCACCGCGCCGGTGGACTGCTCGGAGAGCACCATGCGAATCAGGACCACCGCCAGTGCCAGGCGAATCATCACGCCGCTGCCCAGCCAGCGGGTCATCAACAGCGGGTTGGCGCGGTTATGCTCGATGGCCAGGCCGGCCATGATCAGCACCAGGGAGCACGCCGAGGCCACGCCGATCCACGGCGCTTCCAGCCACCAGTCGATGCGGCCCAAGGACAGCACGGCGCAGAGCAGAGCGACACCGGTGGCGAGGATGGCGAAGGTCAGGAAGTCGAGTTTTTCGAAGGTCTTGAAGCGGTCGCCGGGCGGAAGTTTAAGCAGGAACACGCAGCCCAGGCAGATCAGCGCCATGCCCAATTCAAACAGGTACAGGCCGCGCCATTCGGCGATTTGCAGCAGGTCTTCGGAAAACAGGCGTGCCAGGGGTAAAGCCAGCTGCGCGGTACCCAGCCCCAGTACCAGCGCCTTCAAGCGCCACTTGGCCGGGAACGCCTGGATCATGTAGTACAACCCCAATGAACTCAGCGCCGCGCCAACCATCCCGTGGGCAGCCCGAACGGCGATGGCCGAGTTGAGGTCGTTGACGAACAAGTGACCGAAGGTCACCAGTGCGTATAGCACCAGGAACACTTCAGTGAATGCACGCAGGCCGAACTGCTGGCGGAACTTTACCAGCAACAGGTTCATGCACACGTTGGTCATTACATAGGCGGCGGGAAGCCAGGCCATTTCAGCGGTGGTCGCGCCGAGCGCGCCTTGCAGGTATTGCAGGTTGGCGATGACCAGCGCATTCCCCAAGCCCCCGGTAATCGCCACCAGCACGCCGACCATCGCAAATAGCCAACGCTTGTGCGTCGGGTGCAGCGGCGTCGACGGCGAACCGGGCAGGCTCGGCCGTTCGTGGGGCTCCCAGGTGTGGGGGGTGTATTTGTTCATTCGATGACCTAGATGACCCGACGAGGAACGTCGGTAGAACCATTACTCAGGGAGTAGTAAACCTGAGCGGAGTTCATCTTGCCATGTTGGGGTTGGGGGTGCAGCTATGGCCTGGGTCCCTATCCGTTACCCAGGTAGCGGCCACGCTGGGTTTTCTGCTCTTGCGCGGCTCAATTTCTGGAAGAGCGCCAGCAGTCACCAAAAGCGCGATGGCATCAACCGGGTGCGCCTGATGCACCGAGGTGCCCGCATCGCAGGCAAGCCAGCTCCCACAGAAAAACAGGTAGGTGATTGATCTCGCAACCAGATGCGACGGCCTCAAAACCCACTAATTACTCAGCGCCGAACTCGGTCAAAGGTGGGAGCTGGCTTGCCTGCGATGGCATCAACCCGGTAGGCCTGATGCACCGAGTTGCCCGCATCGCAGGCAAGCCAGCTCCCACAGAAAACAGGTAGGTGATTGATCTCTCAACCAAGTGCGACGGCCTCAAAACCCACGAATTACTCAGCGGCGAACTCGGTCAAAAGTGGGAGCTGGCTTGCCTGCGATGGCATCAACTGGGTGTGCCTGATGCACCGAGGTGCCCGCATCGCAGGCAAGCCAGCTCCCACAGAAAAACAGGTAGGTGATTGATCTCTCAACCAAGTGCGACGGCCCCAAAACCCACTAATTGCTCAGCGGCGAACTCGGTCAAAAGTGGGAGCTGGCTTGCCTGCGATGGCATCAACTGGGTGTGCCTGATGCACCGAGGTGCCCGCATCGCAGGCAAGCCAGCTCCCACAGAAAAACAGGTAGGTGATTGATCTCGCAGCCAAGTGCGACGGCCTCAAAACCCACTAATTACTCAGCGCCGAACTCGGTCAAAGGTGGGAGCTGGCTTGCCTGCGATAGCCTCAACCCGATATGCCTGATCTACCGAGATGCCCGCATCGCAGGCAAGCCGCCCCCCCACACCGGCCCCTTGCGCACTGAAGACACCCACCCAATTTCAAACCCACCCCAGCCAACTCCAATAAGTCGCCGCAAACACTAGCATCAACAGATACCCCACCAACGTGACCAAAACCCCCACCTTGGCAAACTGACGCGCCGTAAACGTCCCGGTCCCCAAACACACCATATTCTGCGGCGCATTGATCGGCAGGATAAACCCGTAACTCATCACAAACCCCAACAGCATGGTCATCCCCAGGCGACTGAACTCCCCCGGTAACGTCTGCAACACTGCAATCAAGATCGGCAACAGCGCCGAGGTCAATGCGGTGGCGCTGGCAAACCCCAGGTGAATCAGGATCAGGAACGCCCCAAGAATCGCAAACACACCCAACGGCCCGACCTGATCCAACCCCGTATGGGCCACGACAGTCGAACCCAACCATTGCCCGGCCTGAGTCGTGAGCAACGCCGTGCCCAGGCTGATGCCAACCCCGAACACAATCACCGTGCCCCATGGGATACGCGACTGCACATCCTTCCAGGTCATTACGCCGATGCCCGGCAACAGCAGGAACACCAACCCGGCGTAGGTGGTCGAGGTGGTGTCGAAACTGTGCAAGCGCCCTTCCGTGGCCCACGCCAACAGCAACAGCACCGACACACTCAACAGGCGCTTCTGCGGCCCGGTCATCGGGCCTATGTCCGCCAGCGATTGCGCCACCGCTTCTTTACCGCCCGGAATGCTGTCGGTTTCCGGCGGCAGCAATTTGAGCACGAGGAACAGCAACACTGCCGACATGATCAACGCCCACGGCGCGCCCGCGATCAGCCAGTCAAGCCAGGACACGCGCTGGCCGAGCATCTTGTCCATGAAGCCAACGGTGAGCAGGTTCTGCGCAGCGGCAGTCTGGATACCGACGTTCCAGATACTGGTGCCCTGGGCTACGACGATCATGATGCCGGCAGCGATGTTCGAGCGCTTGTCCACGCCGAACGCAGCAATCACCCCCATCATGATCGGCACCACACAGGCACTGCGTGCCGTGGCGCTGGGCACTACCAGGCTGAGCAGAATGGTCACCGCGATCGCCCCCAGCAGGATACGCCGGGTGCTGGTGCCGACCCGGCTCAGGGTCACCAGGGCAATGCGTCGGTCCAGGCCGGTGTGAGTCATCGCCGCTGCGATAAACAGCGCCCCCGCCACCAACGCCAGCGCCGGATTGGAAAACCCGGTGAGCGCCATGCTGATCGCCGGGCTGGTGCCGATCAGCTGGGCGGGGTCTTGCAGCGACGGCGCGGTGCCAAGCAGAAAAGCCATCAGCGAGGTGATCATGATCGCGCTGGCTTCATAGGACACCGCTTCGGTGATCCACACCACCACCGCAAACGCAAGAATCGCCAGCATGCGGTGCCCGGCCACCGGCAAGTCGGTGGGCAGCGGCAACAGCAGCACCCCGGCCATCACCAGCACGGCAGCCACCAGGCCGAGGGGCAGTTTGAAGGATGCAGCGGTTGTCGCGGGGGCGTTCATGGTGGGCTCCGTAGCCGTCAAATCAGGCTACGAGCATGACGCGAAATGCCGGGGGTCATGTTGACAGGTATCAACGCCCTAGGCCGGTCACTGCCTCACACGGCTCAGCCCCCGTCTCAGAGGAACGCGTGGAGCAGCATTCCAGCAGCCACCACCACACACAGGCTGGCAAACCCCACCTGCAAGGTCCGCGCGGGAATCACCGAACACAGGCGCCGCCCGGCCAGCATGCCGACGATGCTTGCGCCGACAAACACCCAGCCCAGCGGCTCGATGCGCACACCGGCATGGAAGGCACCAGCCACTCCGATCAGCGAAAGCAGGCTGATCACCATCAGGGAGGTGGCAACGATGCCGCGCATCTGCACGTCGGTGAGTTGCTTGAACGCCGGCACGATCAGGAAACCGCCGCCAACGCCCAGCAGGCCGGAAACCGCACCGGTTACCGCGCCTAGGGCAGCCAGGGTCGCGCTGCATTTGGCCGTCCAGGCCAGGCGCCCGGTCTGCTGGTCGAGCATGCAGTTCTTCTGGCCCCAGGACGCGGCGCCATGGTCACTCGGCCCCGCCTCACGTTTTTCACGCTGCAACATGCGCCAGGCCACCAGCACCATCAACGCACTGAACAGGCCCATCAGCAGCGCTTCCGGCAATTGGTGGGCAAGAAACACGCCCACGGGCGAAAACAGCGCGCCGAGCAAGGCGATCAGCAACGCGGCGCGGTAACGCACCAGGCCATGACGCAAACCATCAATAGCGCCCACCGCCGCCGCCGCGCCCACGGCGAGCAACGACACCGGCGCGGCCTGGGTCATGCTCAAGCCCAGGCCCAGCACCAGCGCCGGCACCCCGAGGATGCCGCCGCCCGCGCCCGTCAGGCCCATGACCAGGCCCATCAATAAACCCAACACGCTGGCCAGCAGCATTCAGTCCACCTTGCTCAGGCGGGTCAGCCACTCGCGCCCCTTGAGCATGCCGTTCCAGTAGAACCACGGCAGCAAGGTGGCCTTGAGGAACCACATCGAGCGACGTGCCTGGGTCGGGTCCAGGGGAAAGGTCGGCAGCAGCTTGCCGCCATAGCCAAACTCGGCCAGTACCACTTTGCCCTTCTCTACTGTCAGCGGGCAGGAACCGTAGCCGTCGTACTTGAGCGGCAGCGGTGCCTGTTTGCGCAGGGCCAGGAGGTTTTCGGCGACCACCACGATTTGCTTGCGCACCGCAGCGGCGGTCTTTGCATTGGTGGTGCCGCACACGTCGCCCAGCCCGAAGATATGCGGGTAGCGCAGGTGCTGCAGGCTCTGCGGGTTCACTTCGCACCAGCCGGCAGCGTCGGCCAGGGGGCTTTGGCGGATAAAATCCGGCGACACTTGCGGCGGGACCACATGCAGCAAGTCGAAGGATTTTTCTTCAACGCTGACATTGCCTTCGGCATCCTTGACCTCGAACCAGGCCTTGCGTGCAGGGCCGTCAACCTTCACCAGGTTGGAGTTGAACGCCAGTCGGGCATTGTACTTTTCCACGTACTTCATCAGCGGCGGCACAAAAGTCGGCACGCCGAACAGCGCAGCGCCGGCCAGGTCGAATTCGACGTCGATGTTTTTCAGCACACCCTGCTTGAGCCAATGATCACAGGACAGGTACATGGCTTTCTGCGGCGCGCCTGCGCATTTGATCGGCATGGCAGGCTGGGTAAAGATCGCCTTGCCGCCCTTGAGCTGCTGCACCAGCTGCCAGGTATAGGCGGCGTGCTGGTAGCTGTAGTTGGAGGTGACGCCATGCTTGCCGAGCGTGTCGTGAAGCCCTTCGACCTTCTCCCAGGCCAGGCGCAGGCCGGGGCAGACGATCAGGTTGTTCCAGCTGACGCGCTGGCCATTGTCGAGGACCAGCGTTTGCTCCTCTGGCAGCACCTCGGTGACCGCGGCCTGCACCCAGGTGACGCCGTTGGGCAGTACGTCGGCCAGCGCGCGGCGGGTCTTCTTCACGTCGTAGGCGCCGCCGCCCACGAGGGTCCAGGCGGGCTGGTAGCAGTGGTAGTCGCTGGGTTCGATCAGGGTGATATTCAGGTGGGGGTCGCGCTTGAGCAGGCTGGCCAACAGGCCGATGCCCGCCGAGCCGCCGCCGATGACTACGATATCGCCACTGATGGTAGGGCCCCAGTGTTGTTCGGTCATGGTCTATCGCCTTTGTAATACATGCACACAAGGGTCGCTGCCGGATGGCGTCACGCCCAGCTTTTTATGACCGCGCCGCAGTACAGCCCGGACAGGGTCTTCATCACTTGGATCACTTCATGGCTGGCCAGCCCGTAGAAGATGTACTTGCCTTCCCGACGGGTGGCGACCAACCCTTCGTCCCGCAGGATGCCCAACTGTTGTGACAGCGTGGGCTGGCGCACGCCAGTCAAGGCTTCGAGCTCGCCGACGTTGCGCTCGCCCTGGGTCAACTGGCACAGGATCAACAAACGGTCCTCATTGGCCAGCGCCTTGAGCAAGGCACACGCCTTGGACGCCGATGCGCGCAGTTGGGCGACTTCGCCCTCACTCAGAGTAGATTCCATTTGCCTCGGGTCCTTTCTGTCACTTAAGCTCAAAACATTATGTGTAAACATAAACTGATTGTAACTACTTTTTTCTTCATCGGGGACAGCCGCCATGCCAGCGTTGATTCAAGCTTTTCTGGACGAGGCATCGTCGACCTTTACCTACGTCGTCTATGAAACCAACGGTGGCCCCTGTGCCATCGTCGATTCGGTGCTCAACTACGACCCGGCCTCGGGGCGCACCGACACCGCCCAGGCCGACAAGGTCATCCGCTTCGTGCGCGAGCACGGCTTGCACGTGCAATGGCTGCTGGAAACCCATGCCCACGCCGATCATCTCTCCGCCGCGCCCTACCTGCGCCGAACGCTGGGCGGCAAGATCGCGATCGGGCAGTCCATCAGCAAGGTGCAGGACGTGTTCAAGAACCTGTTCAACCTGGAGCCGGAGTTCCGGGTCGATGGGTCCCAGTTCGATCACCTGTTTGCACCGGATGAAATCTTTCACATCGGCAGCCTGAAGGCCCAGGCCCTGCATGTGCCTGGGCATACCCCGGCGGACATGGCCTACCTGATCGAGGACCGGTTGATCCTGGTGGGCGATACGCTGTTCATGCCGGATGTGGGCACGGCGCGCTGTGATTTCCCGGGCGGCGATGCGCGGCAGTTGTATGCCTCGATGCGCAAGCTGTTGGCCTTTGCACCTGAAACCCAGCTGTATGTGTGCCATGACTACCCGCCTGAGGGCCGTGAGGCCAAGTGCCTGACCACGGTGGCCGAGCAGCGCGCGGGAAATATCCATGTGCATGACGGGGTGGATGAGGCGGCGTTCGTGGCGATGCGTACCCAGCGCGATGCCGGGCTGGGGATGCCGACGCTGTTGTTGCCGGCGATCCAGGTGAATGTGCGGGCGGGGAATATGCCGCCAGCGGAGGAGAATGGCGTGACTTACCTGAAGATCCCCCTCAACCAACTGTAAAAACCTCGACCCCTGTGGGCGCTGGCTTGCCTGCGCCCACAGTAGTTGGGGGTTGAGTCAGGAGCCGAGGCTGATGCCGTTGGCCGGCAATGGCAGCGCGGTTTTGTAGCGCACCTGCTTGAGCGCAAAACTTGAGCGGATGTTGGCGACGCCCGGCACCTTGGTCAAAAAGTCCATCATGAAGCGTTCCAGCGACTGGATCGTCGGCACCAACACCCGGATGAGGTAGTCCGGGTCGCCGGCCATCAGGTAGCACTCCATCACCTCGGGTCGGTCGGAGATCGCGCCTTCGAACTGCTGCAACGCCAACTCATTCTGCTTTTCCAGGCTCACGTGGATGAATACGTTCACGTGCAGGCCCAGCAGGTCGGCATCCAGCAGCGTGACCTGCTCTCGGATCAGGCCCAATTCTTCCATCGCCTTCACCCGGTTGAAACACGGCGTGGGCGACAGGTTCACCGAGCGGGCCAGGTCGGCGTTGGTGATCCGCGCATTCTCCTGCAGGGCGTTGAGAATGCCGATATCGGTACGGTCCAGTTTGCGCATGAGACAAAATCACCTATTTATTATGTTTATGCAGGTTTTTTATCCGCAAATGATCGCGGGCGCAACGAAACAGAGATAAATATTCTTCTACGCCACGCCTATGATTGTTGTAGGACAAGATTTCTCCTACCCGGAGCCTGACTGTCAGCTAGCGCGCCCACTACAAGAAATTCACAAGATAGAGCGTAGAAAGCCATGACCCAGCAGTACGAACCACTGCGCCTGCACGTCCCTGAACCCTCGGGCCGTCCAGGCTGCAAGACCGACTTTACCTACCTGCGCCTCACCGACGCCGGCCTGGTGCGCAAACCCGCCATCGACGTAGAACCCGCCGACACCGCCGACCTGGCCAAGGGCCTGATCCGCGTGCTCGACGACCAGGGCCAGGCCCTGGGGCCATGGGCCGAAGGCGTGCCCGTGGAGATCCTGCGCAAGGGCATGCGCGCCATGCTCAAGACGCGAATCTTCGACAACCGCATGGTGGTCGCCCAGCGTCAGAAAAAAATGTCGTTCTACATGCAAAGCCTCGGCGAAGAAGCCATTGGCAGCGCCCAGGCCCTGGCCTTGAACATTGATGACATGTGCTTCCCCACCTACCGCCAGCAAAGCATCCTGATGGCCCGCGACGTGCCACTGGTGGATCTGATCTGCCAACTGCTGTCCAACGAGCGCGACCCGCTCAAGGGTCGCCAGTTACCGATCATGTATTCAGTGAAAGACGCCGGCTTCTTCACGATTTCCGGCAACCTTGCGACCCAATTCGTACAAGGCGTGGGTTGGGGCATGGCCTCGGCGATCAAGGGCGATACCAAGATCGCCTCCGCCTGGATCGGCGACGGCGCCACCGCCGAATCCGACTTTCATACGGCACTCACCTTCGCCCACGTCTACCGCGCGCCGGTGATCCTCAACGTGGTCAACAACCAGTGGGCCATCTCCACCTTCCAGGCGATTGCCGGCGGTGAAGCCACGACGTTCGCCGGACGCGGCGTGGGTTGTGGTATCGCCTCCCTGCGCGTGGACGGCAACGACTTCATCGCGGTCTACGCCGCTTCCGCGTGGGCAGCGGAACGCGCACGCCGCAACCTGGGGCCAACGTTGATCGAGTGGGTCACCTACCGCGCTGGCCCGCACTCGACCTCCGATGACCCGTCCAAATACCGCCCCGCCGATGACTGGAGCCACTTCCCCTTGGGCGACCCGATCGCCCGCCTCAAGCAGCACCTGATCCAGATTGGCCAGTGGTCCGAAGAGGAACACGCGGCGGTCAGTGCCGAGCTTGAAGCCGAAGTGATTGCAGCGCAAAAACAAGCCGAACAGTACGGCACCCTTGCCGGCGGCCAGATTCCAAGCGCCGCGACCATGTTCGAAGACGTCTATAAAGAGATGCCGGAGCACTTGAAGCGCCAGCGTCAAGAGTTGGGGATCTGACATGAACGATCACAACAACAGCATTGAAGTGGAAACCGCCATGACCACCACCACCATGACCATGATCCAGGCCTTGCGCTCGGCCATGGATGTGATGCTTGAGCGTGACGACAACGTGGTGGTATTCGGCCAGGACGTCGGCTACTTCGGCGGCGTGTTCCGGTGCACCGAAGGCTTGCAGACCAAGTACGGCAGCTCGCGGGTATTTGACGCACCGATTTCGGAAAGCGGCATTATCGGCGTAGCGGTGGGCATGGGTGCCTATGGCTTGCGCCCGGTCGCCGAGATCCAGTTCGCCGACTACGTCTACCCCGCTACCGACCAGATCATCTCCGAGGCGGCGCGCCTGCGTTATCGCTCGGCCGGCCAGTTCACCGCGCCGTTGACCATGCGCATGCCGTGCGGCGGCGGCATCTACGGTGGCCAGACCCACAGCCAGAGTATCGAAGCGGTGTTCACCCAGGTCTGCGGCCTGCGCACGGTGATGCCCTCCAACCCCTATGATGCCAAGGGCCTGCTGATCGCCTCGATCGAAAACGATGACCCGGTGATCTTCCTGGAACCCAAGCGCCTGTACAACGGCCCGTTCGACGGCCACCACGACCGCCCGGTTACCCCGTGGTCGAAACACCCGCAAGCCCAAGTGCCGGATGGTTACTACACCGTACCGCTGGACGTGGCCGCCATCGTGCGTCCAGGCTCGGCCGTTACCGTGCTGACCTATGGCACCACAGTGTATGTGTCGCAAGTCGCCGCCGAAGAAACCGGCATCGATGCCGAAGTCATCGACCTGCGCAGCCTGTGGCCGCTGGACCTGGAAACCATCGTCAACTCCGTGAAGAAGACCGGCCGTTGCGTGGTGGTGCATGAAGCCACCCGCACCTGCGGCTTTGGTGCCGAACTGGTGTCGCTGGTGCAGGAGCATTGCTTCCACCACCTGGAAGCGCCGATCGAACGCGTCACCGGCTGGGACACACCCTACCCGCACGCGCAAGAGTGGGCGTATTTCCCAGGGCCGTCCCGCGTGGGCGCGGCGTTGAAACGGGTCATGGAGGTCTGAATGGGCACGCACGTTATCAAGATGCCAGACATTGGCGAAGGCATCGCTGAAGTTGAACTGTCGGTGTGGCATGTGAAGGTTGGCGACCTCGTGGTTGAAGACCAGGTGCTGGCGGATGTCATGACCGACAAGGCGATGGTGGACATTCCCTCGCCAGTGCACGGCAAGGTCATTTCCCTCGGCGGCGAGCCGGGCGAAGTCATGGCCGTGGGCAGTATTCTGATCAGCATCGAAGTGGAAGGCGCAGGCAATACCAAGGACGCGCCCGTGGCTGCTGAAGCAGTGAAAGCTGCGCCAGCGCCGGTCGTTGAAGCCAAGCCAGCACCTGCACCTGCACCTGTGAGCAAACCCGCGCCCGCCGTAGCCGCCCAAGCCCCCGTGGCACGCGAGGCCGACGAGCGGCCCCTGGCCTCCCCCGCCGTGCGCAAGCATGCGCTGGACGCCGGTATTGCGTTGCGCCTGGTTCAGGGCTCCGGCCCGGCCGGCCGGATTCTGCACGAAGACCTGGACGCTTACTTGCTCCAGGGTCCAACGCCAACCAAAACCGCTGCCAACCCCTACGCCGAACGCAACGACGAAGAACAGATCCCGGTGATCGGCATGCGCCGCAAGATCGCCCAGCGCATGCAGGACGCCACCCGGCGCGCCGCGCACTTCAGCTATGTGGAAGAAATCGACGTCACTGCTCTGGACGAACTGCGCGTGCACCTCAATGAGAAACACGGTGCCACGCGCGGCAAGCTGACCCTGCTGCCGTTCATCGTACGCGCCATGGTCGTGGCGTTGCGGGACTTCCCGCAGATCAATGCGCGCTACGACGACGACGCGCAGGTCATCACCCGCCTTGGCGCCGTGCACGTGGGCGTCGCCACCCAGAGTGATGTGGGCTTGATGGTGCCGGTGGTGCGCCACGCCGAAGCTCGCAGCCTGTGGGGCAATGCCGAGGAAATCGCACGCTTGGCCACTGCGGCGCGCAACGGCAAGGCCAGCCGTGACGAGCTGTCCGGCTCGACGATCACCCTGACCAGCCTGGGCGCACTTGGCGGCATCGTTAGCACGCCCGTGCTGAACCTGCCGGAAGTGGCCATCGTGGGCGTCAACCGCATCGTCGAACGGCCAATGGTGATCAAGGGCCAAATTGTAGTGCGCAAGATGATGAACCTCTCCAGCTCCTTCGATCACCGGGTGGTCGATGGCATGGACGCGGCGCAATTCATCCAGGCCATTCGCGGCCTGCTCGAACAACCCGCCAGCCTGTTCCTGGAGTAAGGGCATGACTCAAACATTGCACACCACCCTGCTGATCATCGGCGGCGGCCCTGGCGGTTACGTGGCCGCCATTCGCGCCGGCCAACTGGGCATCCCGACCGTCCTGGTGGAAGGCCAGGCGTTGGGCGGTACCTGCCTGAATATCGGCTGCATTCCGTCCAAGGCCTTGATCCATGTGGCCGAACAGTTCCAGCAAACCATTCATCACAGCCAGGGCTCGCACCTGGGCATCGAAGTGGATGTGCCGACCCTAGACATCCGCAAGAGCGTGGAATGGAAAGACGGCATCGTCGATCGCCTGACCACTGGCGTCGCTGCGCTGCTGAAGAAACACAAGGTGCAGGTGATCCACGGTTGGGCCAAGGTTGTCGACGGCAAGACCGTCGATGTTGGCGACCAGCGCATCCAGTGCGAACACCTATTGCTGGCCACCGGCTCGAAAAGCGTCAACCTGCCGATGCTGCCGATTGGCGGGCCGATCATCTCGTCCACCGAAGCGCTGGCCCCCACTCGAGTGCCCAAGCGCTTGATCGTGGTGGGTGGCGGCTACATCGGCCTGGAGTTGGGGATTGCGTACCGCAAGCTCGGCGCCGACGTCAGCGTGGTCGAGGCCCAGGACCGCATCTTGCCAGCCTATGACGCCGAATTGACCCAGCCGGTGAACGAATCCCTCAAGCAACTGGGGGTGAAGCTGTACCTCAAGCACAGCGTCACTGGTTTTGCGGATAACAAGCTGCAGGTACGTGATCCAAACGGCGACACGTTGTCGCTGGACACAGACCAGGTGCTGGTCGCCGTGGGACGCAAACCCAACACCCAGGGCTGGAACCTCGAGGCGCTCAGCCTGGAGATGAACGGTGCGGCGATCAAGATCGACAGCCGCTGCCAGACCAGCATGCGCAACGTGTGGGCCATCGGCGACCTGAGCGGCGAGCCGATGCTGGCCCACCGAGCCATGGCCCAGGGTGAAATGGTCGCCGAACTGATCAGCGGCAAGTCCCGCGAATTCAACCCGGCAGCGATCCCGGCGGTGTGCTTTACCGACCCGGAACTGGTGGTGGTCGGCAAGACACCGGATGAAGCCAAGGCGGCCGGCCTGGACTGCATCGTGTCGAGTTTCCCGTTCGCCGCCAATGGCCGGGCCATGACCCTGGAGTCCAAGACCGGCTTCGTACGGGTGGTGGCACGCCGTGACAACCACCTGATCGTCGGCTGGCAAGCCGTGGGGGTGGGTGTTTCGGAGCTGTCCACCGCGTTCGGCCTGTGCCTGGAAATGGGTTCGCGCCTGGAGGACGTGGCCGGCACTGTCCACGCCCACCCGACCCTAGGAGAGGCTGTGCAGGAAGCCGCCTTAAGGGCTTTGGGGCACGCGTTGCACCTGTAAAACCGCGGTGGGGCCATCGCAGGCGAGCCAGCTCCCGCAGGGGAATGCACTCCAAATGGGGGAGCCGGCTTGCCTGCGACAGCGGTGGATCAGCCAACACACCTGCTGAATGGGCCACCCACCCGCTCCCACACCGGCCAAGAATGAAGTATTGTTGCGCCCATCCAGAAAAAACCGACAAGCCTGCCTTCGACCAGGCGGTTGACCAGAGATAGAGGGTGTCATGGGTAACGAAAGCATCAATTGGGACAAGCTGGGTTTTGACTACATCAAGACCGACAAGCGGTTTCTCCAAGTCTGGAAAAACGGCGAATGGCAAGCCGGCACCCTGACCGACGATAACGTGCTGCACATCAGCGAGGGCTCAACCGCCCTGCACTATGGCCAGCAATGCTTCGAAGGCCTCAAGGCCTACCGCTGCAAGGACGGCTCGATCAACCTGTTCCGCCCGGACCAGAACGCCGCCCGCATGCAGCGCAGCTGCGCACGCCTGCTGATGCCGCATGTGTCGACCGAAGACTTCATCGACGCGTGCAAACAAGTGGTCAAGGCCAACGAGCGCTTCATCCCGCCGTACGGCAGCGGCGGTGCGCTGTACCTGCGCCCGTTCGTGATCGGCACCGGTGACAACATCGGCGTGCGTACCGCGCCGGAGTTCATCTTCTCCGTGTTCGCCATCCCGGTCGGCGCCTACTTCAAGGGCGGCCTGGTGCCTCACAACTTCCAGATCTCCACCTTCGACCGTGCCGCGCCACAAGGCACCGGTGCCGCCAAGGTCGGTGGCAACTATGCTGCCAGCCTGATGCCAGGTGCCGAAGCGAAAAAATCCGGTTTCGCCGACGCGATCTACCTGGACCCGATGACCCACTCGAAAATCGAAGAAGTCGGCTCGGCCAACTTCTTCGGGATCACCCACGACAACCAGTTCATCACGCCGAAGTCGCCTTCGGTACTGCCAGGCATCACCCGCCTGTCGTTGATCGAACTGGCCAAGACCCGCCTGGGCCTGGACGTGGTCGAGGGCGAAGTGTTCATCGACAAGCTGGACCAGTTCAAGGAAGCCGGTGCCTGCGGGACCGCTGCAGTGATCTCACCGATCGGCGGCATCCAGTACAACGGCAAGTTGCACGTGTTCCACAGCGAGACCGAAGTCGGCCCGATCACCCAAAAGCTCTACAAGGAGCTGACCGGTGTGCAGACCGGCGACGTCGAAGCGCCAGCAGGCTGGATCGTCAAGGTATAACCCTGTACCCGTGTGGGCGCTGGCTTGCCAGCGCCCACACCTGCTTTACGTGCTCTCAGGATTGAGTCGGAATATTCCCAACAATCTTCTTTCCCATACTAATCCTCGGCTCCACCCCATACCCCAACGCCTCATAGAACCCCGCCACCCCGTCATTGCCACTGGTGATCTGCAGGTTGACCTTCATGCAGCCCAGCGCCGTCAATGCCTGTTCCGCATGCCGCACCAGCGACGAACCCAGGCCATGACGCCGATAGTCCGCATGCACCGCCACCGAATACAGCCAGCCGCGATGGCCGTCATAGCCGGCCAGAATCGTACCGACAACGGTTTTTTTATCGGTCGCGACGAAAAACAGCCCATCGTTGACGGCCAGCTTTTTATCAATCACAAGCGTTGGCAGGTTATGCGCCGTGTCATAGCCAAACGCCTCTTGCCATAACGCTACCACCTGCGCCCGGTGCTGACGGTCGCGATACGGCCCGATGGGGTGACGGGACAGCAGCGCTTTCTCCATCACCAACGTACGCTCGTTGCCGTGGTAGACGTCGCGCACGGTGTGAAACCCCAGCTTGGTGTAGAACGGTTCGGCGGTCAGCGAAGACGGCACACTCAACACCGTCACTCCCGCTTCGCGGGCACGCAGTTCAATCTCGATCATCAATAGCCGACCAATACCCTGCCCTTGCAGCGCCGGGTTGACGAACACCGAGCGCACCACATTGGCGTCGAGGGCAGCGGTGGCGACGATCACTCGCTCCTGAACCGCCACCAGCACCACGCGGCGCTGGAGCAACGCCAACACCGCGTCCGGCGTGAAGTTAGCGGCGACCCGCGCAATCACATCCGGCGGATAATCCCGCGCATTGCTGCTGTGCAGAGCCGCCAGGATGACCTGGCTGATCCCCTCGGCATCGGCGGTTTGGGCAGTACGAACAGCGGTCGACATGATTCCTCCTGGCTGACGCGGGTTTTGCAAACCTCACAATACCAATGTGGGCGCAGGCTTGCTCGCTCCCACAGTTTGACCCCATTCAAACCCACGCAGCCGATTCGGCTGCCACACCCCATTTTTCAGCTTTCCCGGCTGGACCATCCGCGTGTTTCAGCCGGGATTCTGTGGCAATAAACCACACAATAGCCGCACTGGCCCGGCACATGGCCCGACTCTGCGTGCAGCAGAAAACGCTGGCCGTCCCCGAATAACAAGGAGCACCTCCATGACCCGCTATATCGACGTCAACGACCTCTGCTATCTGGTCTCGCAAAAAGGCCTGCAAACCTGCATCACCGAAATGGCCGAGTACATCCGCGCCGACTACCTGCGCTGGCAGGATTTCGAAAAATGCGCGCGACTGGCCAACCACTCGCCGGACGGCGTGATCGAGCTGATGCCGGTGTCCGACGCCTCGCTGTATGCGTTCAAATACGTCAACGGCCACCCGAAAAACACCCTGGCCGGCATGCTGACCGTGATGGCGTTCGGCGCACTGGGCGATGTCGACACAGGCCTGCCGGTAATGCTGGCGGAAATGACCCTGACCACCGCGATTCGCACAGCTGCCACTTCGGCGCTGGTCGCCCGCTACCTGGCCCGCGACAACAGCCGCAGCATGGCGCTGATCGGCAACGGCTCGCAGAGCGAATTCCAGGCCCTGGCTTTCCACGCCATGCTCGGCATCAATGAGATCCGCCTGTTCGATATCGACGCCAAGGCCACCGCCAAACTGGCAGCCAACCTCAAGGCCTTCCCGGCGATCACGGTGATCCTGGCCGGCAGCGTGGCCGAAGCGGTCAAAGGCGCCGACATTGTCACCACCGTTACTGCCGACAAGGCCTACGCCACCATCCTCACCGACGACATGATCGAACCCGGCATGCACCTCAATGCCGTCGGGGGCGACTGCCCAGGCAAGACCGAGCTGGACCGACGTATCGTCGAGCGCGCCCGCGTGATCGTCGAATACGAACCACAAAGCCGCATCGAAGGCGAAATCCAGCATATGCCGGAAGACTCGCCGGTGACCGAACTGTGGCAAGTGATCAACGGCCAGAAGCCCGGCCGCGAAAATGCGCGTCAGGTCACCCTGTTCGACTCCGTAGGCTTTGCCATCGAGGATTACTCGGCTCTGCGTTATGTGCTGGATGTTGCCGAGGCGCTGGGCATAGGCAGCGAATTGGAGCTCGTCCCAGACCTCGCCGACCCGAAAGATTTGTTTGCCCGCCTGGCCCAATCGCCCGTCGCGCAGCAAAAAAAGCGCGCCTGAGGTTTGCAGGCAAGCCTCCTACCGCATACAGACGTTGACGGTGGAAGGCCGTACCATGTGGAGGGTCTGGCAAACGTGCAATGTTTGCCGCCATTTTTTCCAACCGCTTGAAGTGAACCCCATGGATAACAAGGCCAACGGACCCTATTCCGCCCCCGCGCTGGACCGCATCGATGAAGCCATCATCGAAGTGCTGCGCCACCAGGGGCGTATCACTTACGAAAAACTCTCGTCGCTGGTGCACCTCACCCCAAGGCCCTGCCTGGAGCGCGTGCGCAAGCTGGAGCGACGCGGGGTGATCCGTGGGTATGGGGCGATCATCGATGTGCAGATGGTTTCGCCAGGGCTCTCGTTACTGGTGCTGGTGGCCTTGTCCAACCAAAGCGGGCGCTCGGCGCAAAAGGCTTTCGAAGCCTGTGTGAAGGCCTGCCCCCAAGTGTTCGACTGCCAATTGATCAGTGGACCGTTTGACTACAGCCTGCGCATGCGCTGCC
This sequence comes from Pseudomonas sp. MYb13, assembly GCF_002980075.1. Classification (NCBI taxonomy): domain Bacteria; kingdom Pseudomonadati; phylum Pseudomonadota; class Gammaproteobacteria; order Pseudomonadales; family Pseudomonadaceae; genus Pseudomonas; species Pseudomonas sp. MYb13. Next base: position 70,012 of record NZ_PCQI01000021.1, read on the forward strand.
GGGACATGGAGCATTACCGGGTGCTGAGCGAGACCTGGTTGAACAATGACGAACTGCACATCGATAAGCTGGTGGCGCATCCGGAGTTGGCGGTGGTGAAGAACACCGCCACCGAGTTGGCCTGAACCCCACCCCACCCGACACAGCCAGCGCCGTGGGAGCTGGCTTGCCTGAGAAAGCGGAGTCTCTGACCCACCGCTATCACAAGCAAGCCAACTCCCCGTGTTTAACCGTGCCCGCTTAATATTTTCTTGCCAGGCTTGGTGCCAATCAGCTTCGCCTGCCCATCGCGCTGCTTGCCCGTCCGCGCTTCACTGATCAACCCCGGTATCAGCTTGCCCTCCGGCAGATTCTTCCAGAACCGACTTGGCAAATGCCCTTCCATCACTTTGGGATTCAATCGCGCCGGGTTGAAGATATGGCTGTAGTAGGTCAGCCACATCGCACTGTGCGGGTCCTCGACATTCTGCGCCAGCTGCTGCCACGCCTCGGGGCACTTACGCTGATGAATCAACTGCTCGCCATCGTAGTAAACCCCATCCAACGGCGTGGCGATCATCCAGCGATGACGCCCCATGCGCCCGATAAAGTGCTGACTGGCGGACTTCAAGATGTCATGGGCCGGCTCATGCCAGGCCACGTATTCGGGCAACTCCGGCCCTGCCCCGGCCGGCAGCGCGATAAACCGCACAAATGCATGCAAGTGATGCGCCTCGCGGCTTACCTGCTTGATTCGCCGCTGCAACTCGCTGCCCAGCTTGTCCCCCGCCAGCATCGCGGTGCGGTCGCCATGGCTGACCCGCCACAACACTTCATACAACAGGCTCCAGCGCTGCTCGCCGTGGTAACACGCCGCCGACTCCAGCAGTTCGACCAATGCCTTGGGGATCCGTGCCTGGAACGGACCCAGCCCCTCGGGGATCGGTTCGTCGGTGGCAAACAGGTCCGCCACTTCTGCCTCTCCCCAGCTCACCTGGCTGGGGTCAACCTGATGGCTGAGCAGCCAGCGCGCCTGTTCGCGCCAGGTGCTGAACAGGTTGTCGCATTCCAGGCTGATCATCCCCACAACCCCATTTGCTGAGGCTGAGGACGGTCGCGTAATTGTTCGCGCAGCAACACGCTGGTGCTGTCGGCCTGCTGCGGGTGGTAGTCACTGGTGATGAAAAACGGCTTGGCCTTGGCCAGTACGCAGCGCATGCGCGCCAGGTCTTCGAAGCGGATCTTGCGTTCACGACGCAGGTCCACCAGGCGCTGGGTGGTGCGCAAACCAATGCCCGGAATGCGCGCGATCAAGGTCGGTTCGGCGCGGTTCAGGTCCAGGGGGAAGACGTCGCGGTTATCCAGGGCCCAGGCCAGCTTGGGGTCGATGTCCAGGGCCAGGTGGCCGGGGCCTTCGAACAGTTCATTGGCGCTGAAGCCGTAGCTGCGCAACAGGAAGTCAGCCTGGTACAACCGGTGCTCGCGCATCAACGGCGGTGCGGCCAGGGGAACGCTCTTCGGGCTGTTGGGGATAGGACTGAATGCCGAGTAATACACGCGGCGCAGCTTGAAGTTGCCGTACAACGCCTCGGCCCCGTGGAGGATGGTGCTGTCATCCGTGTCGTCGGCACCGACGATCATCTGCGTGCTCTGCCCGGCCGGGGCGAAACGCGGCGCCCGAGGTTCATTGAGCACGGTCTGCTCGCCGGTGTAGATAGTCTGCATGGCCTGCTTGATCGAGACGATCTGTTTCTCAGGCGCCAGGGTGTGCAGGCTGGCCTCGGTGGGCAGTTCGATGTTCACGCTCAGCCGGTCGGCATAGCGCCCGGCCTCGGCGATGAGCGCCGGGTCCGCGTCGGGAATGGTCTTGAGGTGGATATAGCCGCGGAAGTCGTGCTCTTCGCGCAGGAGCTTGGCCACGCGTACCAACTGCTCCATGGTGTAGTCGGACGAACGGATGATGCCGGAGCTGAGAAACAGCCCGCTGACGCAATTGCGACGGTAGAAATCCAGGGTCAGGGTCACCACCTCCTCCGGGCTGAAACGCGCGCGGGGCACGTCGCTGGAACGGCGGTTGACGCAGTATTGGCAGTCGTAGAGACAGAAGTTGGTGAGCAACACCTTGAGCAATGACACGCATCGCCCGTCGGGGGTATAGCTGTGGCAGATGCCCATGCCATCGGTGGAACCCAGCCCCGCCTTGCCCTCGGAGCTGCGCTTGGGCGCGCCACTGCTCGCACAGGAAGCGTCGTACTTGGCGGCGTCGGCGAGAATGCTGAGTTTTTCGATCAACTGCATGGAGGGCTACCGATACTGGTTTTTTGTACAGTATCAGTGCGCAATCGTGAATACCAGCCTCTGATGATGACCGGTAGGCGCCGGCTTGTCGGCGATGGCGTCCCTGCGATCGCCCCCGCCGGCAAGCCCGGCGCCTGCAGCGTCAGCTGGCAGTGGCGAGCAACAGGTCCTGCACCGAACGCCCCTTGCCGCGCCCACGGTCCAGTGCATACAACGACGCTGCAATTTCATCGGCGCGAATCGGCAGTACTGACAGCAACGTATCGCTCAACCCGTGGCTGGCCTGGCTGAAGCCCTGGATGTAGATGCCGGCGTTGCAACGCTCGTCGGTGACGATGCGGTAGTCGCGCGCCACTTCGAAGTCGCCCAGGTAGTCTTCCAGCGGCGCCAGCAAGGCGCGGTGTGTCTGGCGCTCATAGCCGGTGGCCAGGATCACCGCGTCGTAATGATTGACGCTGGTGTCGCCATTGGCGTTGTTGCGCAGCACCAGTTCGATGCCCAGCGGGCCTGGAGTGGCCTTCTCGACCACCGTCATGGTGCGGAACGCCTGGCGGACGATGCCCGAGACTTTCTGGCGGTAGAAGATGCCGTAGATGCGCTCGATCAGGTCCAGGTCGACCACCGAATAGTTGGTGTTCTGGTATTCGGCGACCAGGCGCTCGCGCTCGGCACCCTCTTGCTGGAACACCAGGTCGGTAAAGGCCGGCGAGAACACTTCGTTGACGAACGGGCTGTCATCTGCGGGCTTGAGCGCTGAACCGCGCAGGATCATGTCGACCTGCACCGACGGGAAGCTGTCGTTCAGGTCGATAAAGGCTTCGGCCGCACTTTGGCCACCGCCGATGATGGCGATGCGCATGGCCTTGCCCTCGACACACGGCTGCGTGGCCATGCGTTCCAGGTATTGGGAGTGGTGGAACACTCGGCCGTCACCCTTGAGTGCCTTGAAGGCTTCGGGAATGCGCGGCGTGCCGCCAGCGCTGACCACCACTGACCGGGTGGTGCGCACATGCTGCTCGCCCACGGCATCGCGGGAAATCACGCGCAATGCTTCAACCTGCTGCTGATGCAGGATCGGCTCGATGGCCAGCACTTCTTCGCCATAGTGGGCCTGGGCCTGGAACTGCCCGGCGACCCAGCGCAGGTAATCGTTGTACTCCATGCGGCACGGGTAAAAGGTGCCCAGGTTGATGAAGTCCACCAGGCGGTCGTGGGCTTTCAGGTAATTGACGAAGGAGTACGGGCTGGTGGGATTACGCAGGGTCACCAAGTCCTTGAGGAACGAGATCTGCAGTTCGCTCTGGGTCACCAGGGTATTGCCGTGCCAGCGGTAGTCGGCCTGTTTGTCGAGAAACAGCACGTCCAGTTTGCCCTGGGCCTTTTCGCGCTCCTGCAGGGCGATGGCCAGCGCCAGGTTCGAAGGGCCGAAACCGATACCGATCAGGTCGTGAACCGCGGGCGAAGCAATTGCCTGTGTCATTCCAGTGTCCTCTGGATAAGCCCCTTGGCGGTGGGGCGGGAATACCTTCAAGACCTGAACAACAGGCCGTGTGTTGATAGGAAACGAGGACAGTGAAATAAAATTTAACTGATCATTGATCAGTGGGCTTCCCACTCGCGCATCCGCACCCGACAGTGCTTCATGGCGTTGACGATGTGTTTTTCCACCAGGGCGCGGGAAATGCACAGGCGTTCGGCGATCTGTACGTGGGTCAGGCCGTCGAGCTTGCGCATCAGGAAGCTGTCGCGGCAGGCAGGCGGCAGTTCGGCCAACGCACGCTCGAGCAGTTCCAGGCGCTGGCCGTGGTCGTGGTGGGTGTGCGGCGAACAGGTAGCGAAACGCTCTTCGCTGTCCAGCACGTCCAACGGTTCGACCTGGCGCAAGGCATTGCGCCGATGGCCATCGATCACCAAATTGAGCGCGGTGCGGTACAAAAAGGCGCGGGGTTGTTCGATGGGGGTGTCGCTGGAACGCTCCAGCACCCGGACATAAGCGTCATGCACCACATCCTCGGCCACCTGACGGTTGCCCAGCTTGGCGTTGAGGAAACGCACCAGCTCGCGATAGTAGTTTTCCAACATGACTCCCGACCGCCAGGTGGCGGCATTAGGTCCCTGGGTACAAAAAGACAGCGTTCAGGTGATGGCAGTTTGAGTGCGTGCAATTTATAGTAATTCTCATCTACTTTTAAAGCAGACTTGCATCAACGGACGATTTTTTTCTTCAAGGGAGCTGTAACTGCTTATGTAACCGCCTAAATCCCCATGCATTTCCCTCGTTTACTTGTCAGCTCCCCGCAACTGCGGTCCGAACTTTCCTGGCTGGAACCCAAGCATGAAACGCCCTCGACCTGCCCGACGCGCCTTGATCGTTATTGCGTGCCTGATCCCCATTATTGCCGTTGCGGCCTGGCAGGTGCTGCCGCCTGGGCGTGACACCCTCACCACCGTCACCGTTACCCGCGGCAATATCGAAAACAGCGTCACCGCACTCGGCACGCTCCAGCCTCGCCGCTACGTGGACGTGGGTGCCCAGGCATCAGGTCAGATCCGCAAGATCCACGTCGAGGCCGGCGACCAGGTCCAGGAAGGCCAACTGCTGGTGGAGATCGACCCTTCCACGCAAAAAGCCAAGCTCGACGCCAGCCGCTACGCCATCGAGAACCTCAAGGCGCAGTTGCAGGAGCAGAAAGCCCAGCACGAACTGGCGCGCCAGAAGTACCAGCGCCAGCAACGCCTGGCAGCCGGCAACGCCACCCGCGAAGAAGATGTGCAAACCGCCAAGGCTGAGTTGAGCGCCACCCAGGCCCGCGTCGACATGTTCCAGGCGCAGATCCTGCAAGCCCAGGCCAGCCTGCGCAGCGATGAGGCGGAGTTGGGTTACACGCGTATCTACGCGCCGATGACCGGCACCGTGGTGGCGGTGGACGCGCGAGTCGGCCAGACCCTCAATGCCCAGCAGCAGACGCCGCTGATCCTGCGGATCGCCAAATTGTCACCGATGACCGTATGGGCTGAAGTCTCGGAAGCCGATATCGGCCACGTCAAGCCGGGCATGACGGCCTATTTCACCACCCTGAGCGGCGGCAACCGGCGCTGGACCAGCACCGTGCGGCAGATCCTGCCGATCCCGCCCAAGCCGTTGAATGAGACCCAGGGCAGCGGCAGCCCCAACAGTTCGAATAAAAGCGGCAGCGGCCGTGTGGTGCTCTACACCGTGTTGCTGGACGTGGACAACAGCGATAACGCGTTGATGGCCGAAATGACCACCCAGGTATTTTTCGTCGCCAGCCAGGTCAAGGACGCCCTCACGGCGCCGGTTGCCGCACTGCTGGGCACGTCCAGTACCGACAAGCAGATCGCCCGGGTCGTGGGCAAGAACGGGCGTATCGAGGAGCGCCAGGTGCAGCTGGGCATCAGCGACCGCCTGCGCGTGCAGGTGCTCGACGGCCTGAACGAAGGCGATCGCTTGCTGATCGGCCCGGCCGACGGCAATGGGGGTTGAGTTGACCACACCCCTGATCGAACTCAAGAACATCCGTAAGTCCTACGGCGGCGGCGATAGCCCGCAGGTCGATGTATTGCGTGGCATCGACTTGTCGATCCATGCCGGGGAATTCGTGGCTATCGTCGGCACCTCCGGCTCCGGCAAGTCCACGCTGATGAATATCCTCGGTTGCCTCGACCGCCCCAGCGTCGGCGACTATTTGTTCGCCGGCGAGAATGTCGCCCACCTGGACAGCGACGAACTGGCCTGGCTGCGTCGCGAAGCCTTTGGCTTTGTGTTCCAGGGCTACCACCTGATCCCCTCGGGGTCGGCCCAGGAAAACGTCGAGATGCCGGCGATCTATGCCGGCATCAGCGCCGCCGAGCGCCATGCCCGTGCCAATGCCCTGCTCACGCGCCTGGGCCTGGCCGAGCGCACCGGCAACCGGCCACACCAGCTTTCCGGTGGTCAGCAGCAGCGCGTGTCCATCGCCCGTGCCTTGATGAACGGCGGCCATATCATCCTCGCCGACGAACCCACCGGCGCCCTCGACAGCCACAGCGGCGCCGAGGTCATGACCCTGCTCGACGAACTCGCCAGCCAAGGCCATGTGGTGATCCTGATCACCCATGACCGTGAAGTGGCCGCGCGGGCCAACCGCATCATCGAGATTCGCGATGGCGTGATCATCAGTGACTCGGCCGATACCAGCCCCGCAGTGCCCACGACCACGACAGGAGCCCTGCAAGCGGTAGACCTGCGCCAGCGCCTGGCTGACGGTGCCGAACACAATGGCGCCTGGAAGGCCGAACTGGTGGACGCGGTGCAGGCCGCGTGGCGGGTGATGTGGATCAACCGTTTCCGCACCGCGCTGACCCTGCTGGGCATCATCATCGGCGTGGCGTCGGTGGTGGTGATGCTGGCGGTAGGCGAAGGCAGCAAGCGCCAGGTCATGGCGCAGATGGGCGCGTTCGGCTCCAACATTCTCTACCTCAGTGGATCGTCGCCCAACCCGCGCACGCCTATGGGGATCGTGACCCTTGACGATGTCCATGCGCTGGCGGCCCTGCCCCAGGTCCAGCGCATCATGCCGGTCAACGGCAGCGAGGCCGGGGTGCGTTTCGGCAACGTCGACTACATGGCCTATGTGGGCGGCAACGACACTAACTTCCCGGCGATTTTCAATTGGCCGGTGGTCGAAGGCAGTTACTTCACCGCGGCCGACGAGCGTGCAGCGGCCACCGTCGCCGTGATCGGCCACCGCGTGCGCGAAAAGCTGTTCAAGGGCGAGGTCAACCCTATCGGCCAGTACATCCTGATTGAGAACGTGCCCTTCCAGGTGATCGGTGTACTGGCGGAAAAAGGCGCCAGCTCCGGCAACAAGGACAGTGATGACCGTGTCGCTATTCCTTACACCGCCGCCAGCGTGCGCCTGTTCGGCAGCTACGACCCCGAGTATGTGGTGATCGCCGCGGCTGACGCGCGCAAGGTCCAGGAGGCCGAGGTGGCCATCGACCAGTTGATGCAGAAGCTGCACAACGGCAAGCGCGATTACGAGCTGACCAACAACGCCGCCATGATCCAGGCCGAGGCCCGGACGCAGAACACCCTGTCGCTGATGCTCGGCTCGATTGCCGCGATTTCCCTGCTGGTGGGCGGCATTGGCGTGATGAACATCATGCTGATGACCGTGCGCGAGCGTACACGTGAGATCGGCATCCGCATGGCGACCGGTGCACGCCAGCGCGACATCCTGCGCCAGTTCCTCACCGAAGCGGTGATGCTCTCGGTGGTCGGCGGCCTGTGCGGCATCGCGCTGGCCTTGCTGGTGGGCGGCCTACTGGTGCTGGCCAAGGTGGCGGTACAGTTTTCCCTGGTGGCCGTGCTGGGCGCATTTGGTTGCGCCCTGGTCACCGGCGTCGTATTCGGCTTTATGCCGGCCCGTAAAGCTGCCCGGCTCGATCCGGTTAAGGCGTTGACCAGTGAATAAACGATCCCTGTGCGTGCCCGGCCTGTGCGTGTTGCTCAGCGCGTGCGCCGGCAACCCGACCGCCCTCGAGAGCGGCATCGCCCCGCCCGCCGCCTGGCAATACGCTGAGCGTGACGCGGCGCAGGCGACTAATCAGCGCTGGTGGACCCAATTCGGCAGCCCGCAATTGAACCGCCTGGTCGACCAGGCCCGCCGTGACAGTTTCGATGTAGCCGCCGCCACTGCCCGCGTGCGCCAGGCCCAGGCCAGTGCGGTGATCGCCGGGGCACCGCTGTTGCCGGAGGTGAAGTTCAACCTCGCCACCAGCCATCAGAAACTGCTGCGTGGCAAAGGTGGACCGGACCTTGACGCATCGCAAAGCGATGACGCCGTCGACAACTTCGGTGCCAACCTTACCGCCAGCTACGAAGTGGACTTCTGGGGTGGCCGCGCCGCCGCCCGGGACAGCGCCCTGCACAGTCTGCGCGCCAGCGAGTTTGACCAGGCCACCGTGGAACTGACCTTGCTCAGCAGCGTGGCTGACCGCTATGCCCAGACCCTCGCCGCCCACCAGCGCGAGCACATCGCCGAGTTGAACCTGGCCAACGCGCGCAACGTGCTCGACCTGGTGCAAACTCGCTATGACGCCGGCTCCGCCACTGCCCTGGAACTGGCCCAGCAAAAAAGCCTGGTCGCCAGCCAACAACGCCAACTGCCGCTGATCCAGCAACTGGCCGAAGAGTCGCGGATCACCCTGGCCGCCCTGCTCGGCCAACCGGTGCAGGCGCTTGACCTGGGCGCCGAGCCCTTCCAGGCACTCACCTGGCCGACCATTGGCGCCGGCATGCCCAGCCAATTGCTCAGCCGCCGGCCCGATATCGCCAAGGCCGAGGCACAACTGGCAGCGGCGCAAGCCGACGTCACCGTGGCCCGCGCCGCCATGCTGCCCGCCGTGACCCTCGGCGCAACCCTGGGCTCGGATGCCTATAAAGCCATGGACATCCTGCGCAGTCCCTACTACACGCTGACTGCCGGCCTGGTCGGGCCGGTCTTCAACAATGGCCGCTTAAGCGCTGAACGCGACAAGGCCCGCGCACGCCAGGACGAACTGCTGCAAATCTATCGCGGCGCGATCATCAACGGCTTCGCCGATGTGGAAAAAGCCCTCAGCAGCATCAGCCGGCTCGACCAGCAGCGCCAGTGGCAAAGTGAAGAGCTGCAACAAGCGCAGAGCGCGTTCCAGATCGCCGAAAGCCGCTACCAGGCGGGCGCAGAAGACTTGCTCACCGTGCTGGAGACCCAGCGCACCCTGTATGCGGCGCAGGACCAGAATGTGCAGCTACGACTGTCTCGCCTGCAGGCCAGCATCACCCTGTACAAAGCCCTGGGCGGCGGCTGGCAGACAGAGACCCGATAAACAATAGCTCCGATAAACAAAACTCCGGTTTCTTACACAAGCCGTCTTTTCACCCTACATTCTTCGACCCAAGGTCCTTGGTAAAAAAGCTGCTATTACACGGCCGCCCAGGACCTCTCGATGATTGTTGCAAGACACCTGCTGCGCGCCTGTCTCTGGCTGGTGGCAAGTATTGCTGCTGCCCAGCCGCTGATCCCGCCCACCGCCATCGAGTGGCTGCTGGACTGCCCCCTCCCCGCCGTCAGACGCCTGGATTCCGAGGTGCTGCAACGCACTCAATGCGGCACCGTGACCGTACCGCGCAATCACGCCGCACCACGGCAAGGCAGCCTGCGCCTTTACCTCACCCGCGTCGGGGCCCGTGACCCGCTCAACCGCGAAGGCGTGGTGTTCGCCCAGGCTGGCGATGCCACCAGAAAGAACCAGGCCGGTACCTTTGTCATTCACCTGACGAGCCTCTGGGCCGGCCACGCCAACCCGGCCTATCGCACCCTGGTCAATCGCTACGACGTCATCGAGCTTGGCACCCGCGACCTGAGCAACGAGCGTGAAATCGAACAGGCCACCCAAGACCTGGAGTTCGTACGCACCCAACTGGGCGAGGCCCAATTGCTCTACGTGGGCCACGCCAATGCCGCCCGCCTCGGCAACCGCTACGCCACACTGTTTCCCGAGCGCGTTGCACGCATGGTGCTGGTCAACGCGCAACAAGCCGGGACCAGCCCTCCATGGGTCGAACACCTGCGCCTGAAAGAGCCCACCAGGCAGGACGCCAGCGCGTGCGTCAACCGCTGGGTGGGCGACTTCCTGGTGTTCGGCAAGCAACCACCACGGTCCACGCGCTGCCTTGACCCTGCAGCCGGGGAGTAGCGACCCGTTTGCGACCTGTTGCCATCGAAAACGACACCCGGCGTTGACGCTGCAACCCGATCGTTATTAAGTGCTATTTATCCGCATTAATACGATAAATCGAACCCATGCTAAGTCGCCCGCTACGACGCAAACGCCAGAAGCTGTCCGATGTGATTGTCGAGTCGGTCAAGCGCTCCATCGTCACCGACGCCTTGAAGCCCGGTGACCGCCTGCCCACCGAACGTGAGCTGATGGAAAGCTTCCAGTGCTCCAAGGGCTCGGCTCGCGAAGCGCTCAAGGCCCTGGAAGTGGAAGGCCTGGTGAGCACGCGCACCGGCCCCAGCGGTGGCGCCTACCTGAACCAGGCCGGTACCGAACCGGCCAGCCGCGCCTTGCGCAACTACCTGCACTTCCAGCACCTGGATGGCGAGCAGGTGTACCAACTGCGCAAAGTCATCGAAGTGGAATTGGCGGTGTCGGTCCTCGGGCGCTTGAGCGAGGCCGACTACCAGGCCCTGCAAGATAACGTGGATTTCTGCAGCGCCCCGGAAGACAGCGAGGCCGGCCAGCGCGAGCAACGCCTGGCGGAACTGGAGTTCCATAACCTGCTGGCCAAGGCCTGCCCCAACCCATTGCTGAGTTTCATGGCGCAGTTCCTCAACGACCTGCTGCGCGACCTGGTGGTGCTGAAAAAAGCCTACAAACCCAAGCGCAAGCAATTCGACGCGGCCAACCTGGATTATCACAAGCAATTGCTGGCCGCCTTTCGCGCCGGTGATGAAAACGCCGTGCGCAACTTGATGCATGAACACATGTGCGATGCCGAACACCACATGACCGCCCTTGAAGGCCAGGTCAGCCCGCACTTTCTACTGGAGTTCGATCACACCCACTGACACACCACGGTACCTACTGTGCAAACCCGATCAATGTGGGAGCTGGCTTGCCTGCGAATGCATCGACTCGGTTTGACAGAAACACCGAGGCGCCTGCAACGCAGGCAAGCCAGCTCCCACACTCGATCCAGTTCCAACCGTTAGAGCGTTTGCCCCAACCAATAACAGGCCTGCCCACAGGCCCTTGCTCCACCGTATCGCCATTGCCACTCCTGCCAATAACTAAACCAGGGAGTCACCCCATGCAGCGTCGTACGTTGTTGAAAGCCAGTCTTACCGCAGCCGCCGCCCTCAGCCTCCCGCTGAGCGTGCGTTCGGCATTCGCCGCCGAGCCCTTTACCTTTTACGGCCTCAAGTCCATGTCTGGCGCCTTTGCCAGCTATGGCAAGTTTGCCGACATGGGTTCGCGCCTGGCCGTGGAACAACACCCCGAGGTGCTCGGCCGTCCGCTGAACTACAAGGTCATCGACACTGAAGGCAACGCCGGCAAGGCCGTGCGCAAGGTGCAGGAAGCCATCCAGCAGGACGGCGCGCGATTCTTCCAGGGCTGCACGCTGTCGTCGTCGGCACTGGCGGTGGCCAAGGAAGTGGACAAGGTCGGTGGCGTGTTCATGACCCCGGTGGGCGCCGACGAAGTCACCGGCAAGGACTGCAACAAGGCGACCTTCCGCTGGTCCGTGCCCACCTATGGGGCTATCCGCGAAACCATCCTGCCGCTGATCAAGCTGCTGCCGGACGCCAAGCGCTGGTACACCATCACCCCGCAATACGTGTTCGGCGAAGCGCTGCTCGAGGGCGCAAAGACTGTGCTCAAGGAACATGGCCTGGAACACATCGGCAACAGCTACCACTCGTTGCAGGAACAGGAATTCTCCGGCTACCTGACCAACGCCATCGCCGCCAGGCCCGATGTGCTGGTGCTGCTCAACTTTGGCAGCCAGTCGTCCAACACCTTGCGCCAGGCGGTGAACTTCGGCATCAAGGAACGCATGAAGGTGCTGCTGGTCTGGTCCGCCGGCCTCGACCAGTTCCAGGAACTGGGCAGCGATGTGCTCGAAGGCGTGTACCTCGGCGCCCAGTACTGGCACCAGGTCGACACTCCGCTCAACCGTGAACTGGTCAAACTCACCCAGGCCAAATACGGCATCAACCCCACCTACCCGCTGGCCGCCGATTACATCAGCACCAAGGTCATGCTCGACACCATCATTTCCACCGGCAGCTTCGACGGGCCGACCGTGGCCAAGGCCATGCAGGGCCTGAGTTTCGAAGGGCCCACCGGCAAGGAATCGATCCGCGCCGGCGACCACCAGGTGATCAAGGATTACTACCTGCTGATCGGCAAGGCCGCTGCCGACATGGCCGACAAGGATGACCTGGCCAAGGTGCTCAGCGCCGGCCAGTCGTTCCCACCCGTGGAAGCCACGGGCTGCACGCTCGGCTGATCCCCTGAATTTTGTAGCGCAGGGCCGCGCAAGCGGCGTCCTGCCGAGGGTTCCTGCATGCTTAACCTGTACCTGTTCCAGATCCTCAACGGCCTTGGGCTAGGGATGATCTACTTCCTCATCGCGGTCGGGCTGACGATCATTTTCGGCCTGCTCAACTTCGTCAATTTCGCCCACGGCGCGTTCTTCCTGCTGGGGGCCTACATCTGCTACACCGCCGTGAGCCTGACCGGCAGCTTCTGGCTGGCGCTGCTGATCGCGCCCCTGGTGGTGGCCGCGCTGGCCTGGGCCATCGAGCGACTGTTGATCCAGCGGATCTATCACTTGCCGCACATGTTCCAGATCCTGGTGACCCTGGGCATCGCACTCATCATCCAGGAAGCCAGCGTGATGATCTGGGGGCCGGTGGGCAAAAGCGTCGCCGTGCCGGAACTGCTGCGCGGCGTGCTGGTGGTGGGTGATTTCGTCTACCCCTACTACCGCCTGTTCCTCATCGTGTTTTCCGGGCTGGTCGGCCTGGGCCTGTGGCTGCTGCTGGAACGCACGCGCTTCGGCGCCCTGGTGCGCGCCGGCAGTGAAAGCACCGAAACCGTGTCGCTGCTGGGCACGAATATTTTCCGCCTGTTCTCCATGACCTTCGCCCTCGGCGTTGCGCTGGCCGGCGTCGCGGGCGTGCTGTTCGCACCGTTGCGCGGCGCCCAACCTTTCGTCGGCCCGGAGATTCTCGGCGTCGCCTTCGTGGTGGTAGTGATCGGCGGCATGGGCTCGTTCAGCGGGGCGCTGGTCGGCGGTTTGCTGGTGGGCGTGGTGCAAAGCCTGATGACCACACTCTGGCCCCAGGGCGCGAGCCTGATGATCTACGGCGCCATGGCCGTAGTGATTCTGGTCCGTCCCTACGGCCTGTTCGGGAGAGCCTGACATGAGCGAGAAAAACCCCCTGCCGTTCGCCAAGACCCAATCCAAGGCCATGTTGCTGTGGGTGCTGGCCGTGCTGATCGGCCTACCCTTGATAGTGCCCTCGGCAACCCTGGCCACCGAGATCCTGATCTTTGCCATGGCGGCCCTGGCCTGCAACCTGTTGCTGGGCTACACCGGACTGCTGTCATTCGGCCAAGGCATCTTCTTCGGGGCCGGCGCCTACTGCGCCGCGCTGCTGATGATCCACCTGCAACTGGGCCTGTTCACCGCATTGCTCGGCGCCGCCATCGCGGGTGGGTTCCTGGCGTTGCTGGTGGGCGCCTTGGCGATCCGCCGCACCGGCATCTACTTCGTGATGCTGACCCTGGCGTTCAGCCAGATGGCCTACTTCGTTGCCTACACCCTCAGTGACTGGACCGGCGGCGACAACGGCCTGCTCAGCGTGCCGCGCCCGGAAATCCGTGTCGGTGACACGGTACTGCTGTCACTGGCCGACGCCCGCGCCTTCTACGGTTTTGTCGCGGTGCTGTTCCTGCTGATCTTCATCGGGGCCCGCCGGGTCATCGCCTCCCCTTTCGGCAGCACGCTGATGGCGATCCGCGAAAACGAAACCCGTGCCTCGGCCATCGGCTACGACACACGCCACTTCAAGATCCTGGTGTTTGTGCTGTCCGGCGCGGTCACCGGGATTGCCGGCGCGCTGTACGCCATGCTGCTGCACTTTGTGCCGCTGTCGAATATCGACCTGGCGATGTCCGAGAACATCCTGATCATGACCATCGTCGGCGGCACCGGCTCATTATTCGGTTCACTGCTGGGGGCCGGTTCCATCGTGCTGCTCGGGGATTTCCTCTCCGACCTGTGGCCACGCTGGTTGATGCTGCTGGGGGTGATCCTGATCCTGGTGGTGATCTTCATGCGCGGTGGTTTGTGGGGCGGCCTGGCGTCGCTGTTCGAGAAAGTGCGCGGCAGCCGTAAGACCGCCGCCGTCGCCAAGGAGGAAGGGCTATGAGCATCCTGCTGGAAACCAAAGACCTGGAACTGGCCTATGGCGCGTTCCATGCGGTCAATGGCGTCAACCTCAAGGTCGAGGCTGGCACCATCCACACCATCATCGGCCCCAACGGCGCCGGCAAGACCAGCCTGTTCCACTGCCTCACCGGTGAACGCCAGGCCACCGCCGGGGCGATTCATTTCGACGGCAACAACCTGATGCGCAAGCCGGCCCACGGTCGCGTCGGCCTGGGCATGGCGCGCTCGTTCCAGCTAACGAGCCTGTTCCAGAACCTCAGCGTGCGCGAAAACCTGCGCCTGGCCGCTCAGGGCCGCGACGGAGCACGCGCGCTGAATTTCTGGCGCCGCGTGGACAGCAAGCGCGAGCACCTGGAGATGGCCGACCAGGTGCTGGAGCGCCTGCAACTCAGCGCCCGTGCCGACACCCTGGCCGGCGAGTTGTCCCACGGCCAGCAGCGAGTGCTGGAGGTGGGCATGTCGATCTGCTCCAAACCGAAACTGTTGATGCTGGATGAGCCTACCTCGGGCATGGGCATCGATGACATCCCGATCATGACCCAGTTGATCAGCGACCTCGGCCGCGATCACACGGTGCTGCTGATCGAACACAACATGAGCATTGTCATGTCCATCAGCCAACGCATCACGGTGATGAGCCACGGCCAGATCCTGGTGGAAGGCACGCCGGAATTCGTGCGCGCCGATGAACGTGTGCGTACGGCGTACCTTGGGGAGGCTGCCTGATGCTGATCGTCGAGAATATCCATTCCTACTATGACAAGAGCCATGTGCTGGAAGGCGTGTCATTGACCGTCAACCCCGGCGAGCTGGTCACGCTGCTGGGCCGTAATGGCGCCGGCAAGACCACGACCCTGCGCAGCATCCTCGGCATCATCTGCCCGCGCCAGGGCCAGATTCACTTCAACGGCCAGGCATTGGTCGGCCAGAAGGTCTTCGAAATCGCACGCCAGGGCCTGGCGCTGGTGCCGGAGCATCGCGGGATCTTCCGCCTGCTCACCGTCGAGGAAAACCTGCGCATCGCCATGCGCAAGACCAGCCGCTGGCAGCTCGAGGACGTCTACGCCATGTTCCCGCGCCTCAAGGAGCGTCGCAAAAACGCCGGCCACGCGCTGTCTGGCGGCGAGCAACAAATGCTCGCCATTGCCCGAGCCCTGCTCAACGACCCCAAGCTGCTGATCCTTGACGAGCCCACCGAAGGCCTGGCCCCGGTGATCGTCGACGAGTTGGTGAAGATCCTGCGCAAGGTCAAGGACGACGGTCTGCCGGTGCTGCTGGTGGAACAGAACCTGATGGTCTGCGACAAGCTCGCCGACCGCCACTACGTGCTCGAACAGGGCCGTGTGGTGTACGAGGGCAGCGCCGCCGAGTTCCGCGCCGACCCCACGATCAAGAACCGCTACCTGGCCCTGAGTGCCTGACCGGAGACTGCTGATGAATAGTTTTGCGCAACCGCTCCAGAGCAACGCCCCGCTGATCAACCGCGACCGCCTGTGGCAATCGTTGATGGACCTTGCCCAACTCGGCGCCACCGTCAAGGGCGGCGTGTGCCGCCTGGCCCTGACCGACCTCGACCGCCAGGCCCGCGACCTGTTTGTGCAATGGTGCGAGGCCGCTGGCTGCAGCGTCAGTGTCGACGCCATCGGCAATATCTTTGCGCGCCGTGCCGGACGCAACCCCGCCCTGCCCCCGGTGATGACCGGCAGCCATATCGACACCCAACCCACCGGCGGCAAGTTCGACGGTTGCTACGGGGTCATGGCCGGTCTGGAGGTGATCCGGACCCTGAATGACTTGAACATCGAAACCCAAGCGCCGATTGAAGTGGTGGTGTGGACCAACGAAGAAGGCTCGCGTTTCCCGCCATGCATGATGGGCTCCGGGGTGTTCGCCGGTCAGTTCGACTTGCAGGACACCCTCGACAAAGTCGATGACCAGGGCCTGTCGGTGGGCGACGAATTGCGGCGCATCGGTTATGCCGGCTCTCGCGCGGTACTCGGCCACCCGGTGGGGGCGTATTTCGAAGCGCATATCGAACAGGGACCGGTACTGGAAGACCAGGCCACCACCATTGGCGTGGTCATGGGTTGCCTGGGCCAGAAGTGGTTTGACCTGATCTTCACGGGTGTCGAGGCCCATGCCGGCCCGACGCCGATGCACCTGCGCAAGGACGCCCTGGTCGGCGCCGCCGAGGTGGTCAGCGCGGTCAACCGCATCGCCCATCAACAGCAACCCCACGCCTGTGGCACGGTGGGCTGCCTGAGCCTGCACCCGGGTTCGCGCAATGTGATTCCTGGCCAGGTGCACATGACGCTCGACCTGCGCCACCTGCACGCGGACAAGCTGCAAGCCATGGTCGATGAAGTGCGCAGCGTGATCGAAGCCACCGCCAAACAACACGGCCTGCACTTCGAACTGACCCCCACCGCCGACTTCCCGCCGCTGGACTTCGCCCCGGCCTGCGTCAACGCCGTGCGTGAAGGTGCCGAGGCCTTGGGCTTGAGCCATATGGACATCGTCAGCGGTGCCGGACACGACGCGATTTTCGTCGCCAAACTGGGCCCGGCCGGGATGATCTTTGTGCCGTGCGAAGGCGGCATCAGCCATAACGAAATCGAAAACGCCGCACCGGACGACCTGGCGGCAGGCTGCGCGGTGCTGCTGCGCGCCATGGTCAATGCGGCCCAGGGGGAAACGGCATGAACGAGATCGGCCAACTGACGGCAGTGCAACTGCTGCAACATTTTCGCGACAAGACCTTGTCACCGGTGGAAGTCACCGAGGACACCTTGCTGCGTATCGAACGCTATAACCCGGTGGTAAACGCCTATTGCCACGTTGACCCGGAAGGCGCGCTGAACGCCGCGCGCGCCTCGGAACAACGCTGGCTCAACGGCCAGCCTTGCGGTGCATTGGACGGTGTGCCGGCGTCGATCAAAGACCTGACACTGACCCTCGGCATGCCCACTCGCAAGGGGTCGCGCACTTCATCGGCCGAGGGCCCGTGGGACGTCGACGCGCCCTTCACGGCTTTTATGCGCAAGGCCGGCGCGGTGCTGCTGGGCAAGACCACCACCCCGGAATTCGGCTGGAAAGGCGTCACCGACAACCCGCTGTACGGCATCACCCGCAACCCCTGGGACACACGCACCACGGCGGGCGGTTCGTCTGGCGGCGCGGGGGCGGCGGCCGCGTTGAACCTTGGGGTATTGCACCAGGGCAGCGACGCGGGCGGCTCGATCCGTATTCCCTGTGCGTTCACCGGCACGTTCGGCATCAAGCCGACCTTCGGTTATGTGCCACAGTGGCCGGCCAGCTCCATGACCATCCTCTCGCACCTGGGGCCGATGACCCGCACCGTGGAGGACAGTGTGCTGATGCTGCAGACCATCGCCCAGCCCGATCCGCGGGACGGCCTGATCGGTGCGCCGAGGGCCACGCCATGGTTGTCGGGCGCGGCTGATTTGAAAGGGTTGCGCGTGGCCTACAGTCCGAACTTTGGTTACGTGGACGTCGACCCGCAGGTGGCCAAGGTGGTCGCCCAGGCAGTGGCAGGCCTGGTGCAGCTGGGCGCGCATGTCGAGCAGATCGACCCGGGCTTCAGCGACCCGCTGGAAGTGTTCAGCACCTTGTGGGCGGCCGGTGCCGCACGCCTGACCGGGCCAATGAGCGAGGCGCAGAAACAACTGCTGGACCCCGGCCTGCTGCGCATCGCTCAGCGGGGCGAGCAGTTGAGCCTGGACGACTTCAACGCAGCCCTTGAAGCCCGCGCCGCACTGGTGGCGCGCATGGCCGCGTTCCACGAACACTACGATGTGCTGGTATCGCCAATGATGCCCATCACGGCATTCGACGCCGGGCATGATGTGCCGCCCGGTTCCGGCTTGCAGGAATGGACGCAGTGGACGCCGTTCACCTACCCCTTCAACCTGACCCAGCAGCCGGCGGCGTCAGTGCCGTGTGGGCTGGCGGCGAATGGCTTGCCGGTGGGCTTGCATGTGGTGGGCGCACGGTTTGCGGATGAGCATGTGTTGAGGGTGTGCCAGGCGTATGCCAAGGCGTTCCCCACCGAGCACTTGCAAGCCCCAATCACCAGAAAAACCTAGCGCTCAATATGGGAGCGGCTCCCCCCCAATAGCCATGGCTATCGTCATAGCAACCAACCCAAACCACGATGCGAAGCGAGCCGCTGTTGATCTGGCTGTTGATCTGGCTTTTGATCTTGCCTTTGATCTGAGGCGCCCCATCAAACACGCTGGCCGGAATTCGACAGGGATTTGGGGGGTAAACCGGCAGGGATGCCGGTTTAGCCG
>NZ_PCQI01000022.1:0-86273 GCF_002980075.1 Pseudomonas sp. MYb13
ACGAGCGGGGCGGGGGTGCTGAGTTACTTGTTGTTCGAGGCGGGGTATTGCAGCGAATTGATCGAGCTGGGGCGCAAAGATGCGCTGGCCAAGCGTGAGGAATTATCGAGGTTCCTTGGATTGACGCCGAACTGACTGTGGAAGCGAGCACGCCCGCTCCCACATGGCTTACGCGGTATTTACTCAGAAGTGATACTTGACCAGGAAACTCGCCGTGTCCTGGTTGGTCTTGAACGCGCCGGAGTCTTCGATGCCGTACTTGTTCTTCCAGTAGTCGTATTCAAAACCCACATACAACTGCTTGTCGCCCCAGTGCAGCGCCTTGCCCAAGTCATATTTGACCTGCGGGTTGAAGTGCAGGTTGGCGTGGTAAGTACCACGGGCGTTCTTGTCGTTGTCGACCACCCAGTCCATGAAGCCGTCGATCAGGATATTCGAGTTGCCCACCGGGATCGTGTACGACCATACCGGGGTGATCTGCCACACACCGTCACCCGGGCGATTGCCTTCGGTCTGGCGCTGGTAGAAGTTCAGCTGGAAGTAATCGAAACCGGGGATGTTCAAGTCGAAACCAGGGCCGACCAGGTACGACTCGTTATCGCCTTCGCCGAACTCGTAAGTGAGTGCCAGCAACACATCCTTGATCGGGCCGAATGACAGGTCCTTGTCCAGGATCTTGCCGAACGACAAACGTGGGCTGAACTCGCCGTAGTAGGTGTTCGGACCCACGTTGCCGTCTTCCTTGCCGTTATAGAAGATACGGTCGAGAAAGAAAAAGTTGTCGCCGTACTTCCAGGCATCGGCATGTTCGAACGTGACGGTTTGCTGGATCTGCGGGTTGACGGTGAAGTTCTTGCCCCACAAGTAAGTCAGGCTGTTGTTCTGCCACTGCAACAGGTCACCGGCCACGGCTTGGCCACCGGCCAGCAGGGATCCCGCCAGCATCAGGCCTTTGAACATAGGTTTCATTCGGTTGCTCCCGAGTTAAAGTTTTATGGTTTTTCTTCTACGCAGGCGCTCTGGTGTGGCGCCTTTTGGTTCGCTGCAAAAATCGTCTGTTCGGTCAGCTTTAGTGCTTTTAGCAAGAGCTGCGCCAAGGTGTTTAAAAAGCCAAAAAATCCCCGTCGGCTGCATCGGATGCAGTCGAATTCAGAGGACGTTTGCGCACTTTGGCCGCAGACATAAGGCCGGGATAAGTTGGCCTTGCAGTCAGCTTTTACATTCGCTGTTTTTTTTGAGTCGATTCGAGCGGGCGCGGAGAATACTGGCTCCAAAGCCTGGGCTCAAGTGCGCCGTAAAAGAGCGCGTGGGGCGAGAATGGGGCACGGCTCGTGGCCGGCCCCAGGTGAATGGCGTGCATGTGGGTGTTCCCTGTTTGTTGTTATTGTTTTACTAACAAAGGAATCAATGCGTATGAGCAACGGCAGGCCGTTCAGCGCCACCGAGAATGTTGAACAGGATATTCAGCGACAACGCGCTGAGGGTGGCCATGGCGATGCCGCTGTGGGTGATCGGGCTCATCCACAGCGGTAACTGGGCGAAGAACTCCGGACGCACCACCGGGATCAGGCCCATGCCGATGCTCACCGCCACCAGCAACTGGTTGCGACGGTCGGCGATGTCGGCTTCCTGGAGGATCTTGATCCCAGTGGCTGCCACCATGCCGAACATCGCAATGGCCGCGCCCCCGAGTACCGCCGGCGGTATCGACGCCACCAGGTAGGCGGCCTTGGGCAGCAGGCTGAGGACGATAAGGAAGGCCCCGGCCATGATCGTCACCGAGCGGCAACGCACGCCGGTCATCTGCACCAGGCCGATGTTCTGGGCGAACGAGGAGTGGGTAAACGTGTTGAAGAAACCCGCCACGAACGACGCGCCGGCATCACACAACAGGCCACGGCGCAGCATCCTCGGCGTGACGTCCTGGCCGGTGATCTTGCCCAGCGCAAGGAACATCCCAGTGGACTCAACAAAGATGATCACCACCACCAGGCACATCGACAGGATCGGCGCCAACTCGAAGGTGGGCATGCCGAAGTGCAGCGGCGTGACCACTTGCACCCATGGCGCCTGGGCCAGGCCGCCGAGGTCGACCATGCCGATCGCCCCGCACAAGGCGTAGCCCAGGCCCATGCCGATCAACACCGAGATGTTCACCCAGAAGCCGCGCATGAAGCGGTTGATCAACAGGATGGTGGCCAGTACCAGTGCGGCAATCGCCAGGTAGATGGGTGAGCCGAAGGTCGCGGCGGCGCTGCCACCCCCGGCCCAGTTCACGGCCACCGGAAACAGCGACAGGCCGATCGCGGTGATCACCGTGCCGGTCACCAGCGGCGGGAAAAAGCGCACGACCTTGGACATGAATGGCGCGATCAGCATGCCGAAGAACCCAGCAGCGATGGTCGCGCCGAAGATCCCCTGCAAACCGATGCCCGGCATGCCGGCCATGGCGACCATGCTGCCGACGGCGGCAAAACTGGCGCCCATCATCACCGGCATACGGATGCCCACCGGGCCGATGCCGAACGACTGCACCATGGTGGCGATGCCGGCCACCAGCAGGTCGGCGTTGATCAGGAAGGCGATTTCTTCCCGGCTCAGCCCTGCGGCCTGGCCAATAATCAGGGGCACGGCGACGGCGCCGCCGTACATCAGCAAGACGTGTTGCAGGCCTACCAGAATCAGTTGCAAGAGGGGCAGCCGCACCATGGCGGGCGCGGCAGGAATCTGCGGTTCGACTAACTCGGTCATGCAACACCTCGGATCTTTTTTATTTTTGTGTTGTTTGGCATTCAATTGCCGGGTGGAACTCAATCTTCAAAACGCTAAAAGTCCTGGTTGTGAGCGCTGGCTTGCCTGCGATGACGGTGAGCCACCCAACCTTCTGGGTGACTGATACACCGCTATCGCAGGCAAGCCAGCGCCCACTCTGGGTCTCTGTGAGTCGGTCAGTTGGTGCGGGCCCCCTGATTGATCCAGGTGCCGATCAGATCACGCTCCTGCTGGGTCATCTGGGTGATGTTGCCCAGCGGCATGATCTGGCTCGCCACGGCCTGCGCCTGAATGCGCGCGGCCTGCTGCTGGATCTGCGCCGGGGTATCGAACATCACCCCCGCCGGCGCGGTGCTGAACAGTGGGCTGGTGGGCTTGGCCGAGTGGCACACGGCGCAGCGTTCCTGGATGACCCCGTGCACTTTGTCGAAATCAATCGTCGCCTGGGCAGGCGCAGCGGGTGCTGCAGCCGGTTCGGCAGGGGCAGCAGGCGCGGCAGGTTTCAAACCACCCCCCAAGGCCGTTTCCGGCAATGGCTGGTACTCGATCGCCGGTGCCTTGGCCACTTCCGGTGCGGCCGACATCGGTTTTGGCCCGGTCACATACGCCAGGCAAATCATCGCCAAGGCGCCTACCGGCAAGGTCCACGCATACTTCTGGCTGTTATGCCGCGTGTTGAAGTAATGCCGCACCAACACCGCCGCCACCGCGATACCGGCCAGGATCAGCCAGTTGTATTGGCTGCCGTAGGTGCTCGGGAAGTGGTTGCTGATCATGATGAACAGCACTGGCAAGGTGAAGTAGTTGTTGTGACGCGAACGCAGCAGCCCTTTGGCCGGCAGCGCCGGGTCCGGCGTGCGGTTCTCCGCGATCGCCGCGACCAGCGCGCGTTGCGCCGGCATGATGATGCGGAACACGTTGCCCACCATGATGGTGCCAATCACCGCACCCACGTGCAGGTAGGCGCCACGGCCACTGAACACTTTGCTGAAGCCGTACGCGGCGGCAATCAACAGCACGAACAGGATCAAGCCGAGCAGGGCAGGGCGCTTGCCAAGGGCCGAGTCGCAGAGGAAGGAGTAGATGAACCAGCCGGCGAACAATGAGCCAATGCCCAGCAGCACGCCTTCCGGGCCACTGAGGCTGCTGCCTGGGGCCAGTAGGTACAGCGTGGGGTTCCAGTAGAACACCACGCACAGCAGCGCAATGCCCGACATCCAGGTGAAATAGGCCTCCCATTTGAACCAGTGCAGGTTGTCCGGCATGGTCGGTGGAGCCAGTTTGTATTTTTCCAGGTGGTAGATACCGCCACCGTGGATCGCCCACAAGTCACCGGCCAGGCCGCTCCTGGGGTTGACGCGATTGAGGTTGTTTTCCAGCCAGACGAAGTAGAAAGAAGCGCCGATCCACGCGACGCCGGTGATCATGTGAACCCAGCGCACGCTCAGGTTCAGCCATTCCATCAAATGTGCTTCCACAGTCTTTACCTCTCGCCTGTCACCCTTGTTGTCGGGTGATCAGACCTTCTCTTATTGG
Source organism: Pseudomonas sp. MYb13 (assembly GCF_002980075.1). Taxonomy (NCBI): domain Bacteria; kingdom Pseudomonadati; phylum Pseudomonadota; class Gammaproteobacteria; order Pseudomonadales; family Pseudomonadaceae; genus Pseudomonas; species Pseudomonas sp. MYb13. Next base: position 4,309 of record NZ_PCQI01000022.1, read on the forward strand.
TGGGGGGCGAGGATCAACCGCTCATCCTCTTTGAAAAAATGCTCATCGCAGTTATTGCCTGTGCCACTGCGATCAACCACCAGGAAGTCATCCCGCTTTTCGATCGTCAGCACCGGGTGGTGCCAGACGCCGCGATGGTAATTAATGCCCTGCCTGCCGTTGGTGACGAAGGCGCGGACCAAGCCCGATACAGGTGCATCGCCAAGTGGCGCGACCACGATCAGAAAGGGGTTGCCGAGCAGCGGAATGAAGGCCTGGCTGCCCAGCGGGTGTCTCTCCAGCATGCAAACGGTCAGCGGCATATCCAGCGCGTCGGCGCGGAAGATGCTGATGATCGCGTTGTCCTCTGGCTGGGCGGTTTCCACCGTCGCCAGTTTGTGGAAGCGCATGGTCGACCCGTTGTTGATCATGAAGTGATCGCTGCCATCGGTTTCGATAACGTCTCCGAAAGGGGCGAAGGCTTCTTTGGTCAGGGGTTCGATCATCAGTGTGCGCATGGCTGTCTTCTTAAATTTTCGAATGTGATGTTGTCTGGTCTACCGCTGTCGCGGGCACGCCCGGCTTCCACATTTGACCGCATACCCCTGTGGGAGCCGGGCGTGCCCGCGATTGGGCCCACCCTTATTTCGCGACCTTACCGAGCACACGCAGGCGGCTCACACCGCCGTCCGGGAACACGTTCAGGCGGATGTGGGTAATCGGCCCCAGCGCCTTGATCTGCTCGGCGAAGGTGTGTTCGGCGTGCATTTCCAGCTTTTGCGCCGGCAGCAGTTCGCGCCAGAACAGCGATTGGGTTTCGATCTGGCTGTCGGTGCCGCCCTTCACAAACGCGCCCTGGATCGAGCAGGTGTCCGGGTAGTTGCCCTTGAAGTGCAGGGTGTCGACGATGATCTTCTCGATCTCGCCGGGATGGCCCAGGGCGACGATCACCCAGTCATTGCCCGGCGTACGACGACGCGCGGTTTCCCAGCCGTCGCCCATGTTGATGCCACGGCCTGGGTTGAGGATGTTGCTCATGCGGCCAAAGTGTTCATCGGAGCACGCCAGGGCACGCCCGCCGTTCAAGGCGGCGGCCAGGTCGACCTGTTCGTTGTCGCCTACCGAGGACCAGTCGCGGAACGGCACGCCGTACACACGCAGGCGGGCTACGCCGCCATCCGGGTAGATGTTGAAGCGCAGGTGGCTGAAGGCCTGGTCGTTGTTGATCTCGTGGTAGTGGTGGCTGTTGCCTTGCAGCTCGACGGCCGACAGCACTTCCACCCACTGGGTGTTGTCATCCGGCTCGCCCGAAGCCAGGAAGCAGGCTTCCAGGGACGCCGACGGTGGGAAGTTGCCGGTGAAGAATGAAGTGTCGATGTCCACGCCCTTGATCGAGCCCGGCACGCCCAGGCGGATCACTGCGCTGTCGTAGCCTTCGAAGCGCTTGCGGCGCGACTCCCAGCCGTCCATCCACTTGCCGTTGTCATCGAAAACGCCCTCCTTCCACACGGCCGGGGTCGGCTGGAACAGGCGGTTGGCGTCGGCGAACCAGTCATCGGTAACGGAGATGATTTTGGTGCCCAGGCGGGCGTCGGCCAGGTTGACGAACTTCTCGAAAGGTACGGCGTAAGCTTTCATTCTTCTTGTCTGCCTTAAATAGAGTGGCTTGGGATGCTCGCCAGGCCCTGGGCGTTCATGAACCGCTCGGGCCAGGTCTGCTTAAAGAGTCAGTAATCGGAACAACGCGATCTTGTTGATCTCGGCCAGGGCACACTTGAACTCGGCGTCGACCGAGTTGTGAATGCGCGTTTCAAACGCGGCGAGGATCTGGTGCCGGTTGCTGCCTTTTACCGCCATGATGAAGGGAAACTTGAACTTGGCCTTGTAGGCGTCGTTCAGCTCGGTGAAGCGAGAAAACTCTTCGGCCGTGCATTGGTGAATACCGGCGCCAGCCTGTTCATGGGTGCTGGCTTCGGTGAGTTGCCCCTGGACGGCGGCTTTGCCGGCCAGGTCCGGGTGAGCGTTGATCAGCGCCAGTTGCCTGGTGTGATCGGCGCTCAACAGGATGTCGCTCATGCGCTGGTGCAGGGTTTCGATCTGATCGATCGAGGCATCCTGGCCCAGGTCGAAGGCCTTTTCGGCCACCCATGGCGAATGTTCGTAGATATCGGCGAAGGCAGCGACAAACTCATCGCGGCTCAGGGTCGAGGGTTTCAAGGTGTGAAACGCAGTCATTTTGCCGCTCCCGTGTACGGGTGGGTTTCCTGCCAATGCCGGGCAATATCGACACGGCGTGTGAACCACACCTGCTCATGACCTTTGGCGTATTCGATAAAACGCTTCAACGAAGCCAGGCGCGCAGGGCGGCCGATCAGGCGGCAATGCAGGCCGATGGAAAGCATTTTCGGCGCTTCGGACCCTTCGGCGTAGAGCACGTCGAACGCGTCTTTCAAGTATTCGAAGAAGTCGTCGCCCTTGTTGAAGCCCTGCACCTGCGTGAAGCGCATGTCGTTGGTGTCCAGGGTGTAGGGGATCACCAGGTGCGGCTTGCCGGTCGGGTTGTTGGGTTCCCAGTAGGGCAGGTCGTCGTCGTAGGTGTCGCAGTCGTAGAGGAAGCCGCCTTCCTCCATCACCAGCCGCCGGGTGTTGGGGCCGGTGCGCCCGGTGTACCAGCCCAGTGGGCGTTCGCCGGTGAGTTCGGTGAGGATACGGATGGCTTCGAGCATGTGCTCGCGCTCTTGGGCCTCATCCATGTATTGGTAGTCGATCCAGCGGTAGCCGTGGCTGCAGATCTCGTGGCCGGCGGCAACCATCGCGCGGATCACGTCCGGGTGGCGCTGGGCGGCCATGGCCACGGCGAAGATGGTCAACGGAATGTCGAATTCCTTGAACAGCTTGAGGATGCGCCACACGCCGGCACGGCTGCCGTACTCGTACAGCGACTCCATGCTCATGTTGCGCTCGCCCTGCAGTGGCTGGGCCGAGACCATTTCCGACAGGAAGGCTTCGGATTCTTTGTCGCCGTGCAGGATATTGCGCTCGCCGCCTTCTTCGTAGTTGAGTACGAAAGACAGCGCAATGCGAGCGTTGCCCGGCCAGTGGGGGTGAGGAGGGTTACTGCCGTAACCGATCAGGTCGCGTGGGTAGTCAGCGCTCACTGCAGTCTTCCTTCTTGTTCGTGGTAGCAAGTGTGTGTGGCGGCCGGGCAGTGAAAAGACTGGGTGGCGTCACAGCGATGAGTGATTGTATACAACTTGTCGCCAACTTTGTAAGCCTGCATTTCCGCATTTTTTCTGGATGGCGCTGTACTGATGGTGTAGCAAGAAACTTGCCTGACTGGTCAGCAAATGGACAAAAGGTCGTTCAAAAGCAAGGATTACTCGTTGATCGCCCCTTGGGGCAATGTCAGCGGGCGGATCCAGGGGTTTGTGATTTTTATTGTGTACAATTTTTTTAAAAAGTGTCTTAATCAGTCATCGCCGGCTTTTTGATGCCCTGAAAAAGTGCGGATCACTTTCCACTGACCACGGGAGGCGCATAGACGCCATGGGACGTTTGACCACACACGTATTGGACGCCGCGCACGGCTGCCCCGGCAGCGCGATCAAGGTCGAGCTGTACCGCGTCGAAGGCGCACAGCTGGCGCTGGTCGCCACCGCCCTGACCAACAACGACGGCCGCTGCGATGCACCGCTGTTGCAGGGCGACGATTACCGCAGCGGCGTGTACCAGCTGCAGTTCAGCGCTGGCGACTACTACCGCGCACGTGGTGTGCAGTTGCCGGAGCCGGCCTTCCTGGATGTGGTGGTGCTGCGTTTCGGTATCAGCGCCGAGCAGGACCACTACCATGTTCCCCTACTGATTTCGCCTTACAGCTACTCCACCTACCGCGGTAGCTGAGCGTCACCTCGCTTCACACCCCCAAAGCTCTTCGTTGGTTTTTCGCCCGCCCACACTGCGGGCTTTTTTTTGCGCGGGTTGCGTTCAACTATCTAGCACCTTGTACCTGTCGGTAGTGCCTAGGCTGGGGTTTTCGTCGCAGAGAACAAAACCCCATGACCCTGGCCCCCGACCATCCGAGCGTTGCGCCGGCTGTTGATACAGACGATGCCGATGCGTCTCAGTCGATTCGCGATCTGCTGACGCGGCGGATCAACACCGCTCCCCATCCCAGTCGCCTGATCAATCAGATCGCCCTTGCGGACTGGCGGTGTAATGAGGCGACGCAGGCACTGGCCCGCCTGATAGGGCGCTCGCCGAAAGTTCTGGCGGTGATGCGCGCCGAGCTGCGCAAGGAATTCGAGATCGACCCTGACAGCCTGGTGTTCACCGAACCCAAGCCGCCCGACCCGCCCCGCAAAGTCGAGACGTTGACTGAGCGGGCATTGTCGTTGCTGGTATTGCCCTCGGTGGTGATCAACGTCAACCGGTTCACTGCCCTGAGCGTCAAGGGGAGGCCGGATTACCGATTCCCGTACACGCCGCTGGAAGTATTGCAACGGGTGATTGCGATGAGGCTCTTGGAGCGCCTGGATCACGTGGCCTCTGCCTACTGGAACGGCTTGGTGTTGGGGTCCTGGCTCACTCGCCGAGAGCGTTGGGTCGAGTTGCAAAAAACACTCTTCGCTGACCGCGCCTTCATGGCGCAGCAGCTGGAGGAACTCTCAAGCTGCGCAATGGCGATGGTCCAAGCCTTGATTGATGCCCCGACCGCAGAAGCGCGCGACCGGGCAGGTGGGGCGTGGGCGAGCGTGAAAGTCGGCCAATTGATGTGGCCGGGTACGCCAGCGGTCGTGATTCCCGGTGCGTTGCACCTTTACCGCGAGGGCGAGCCCAGCGACGCGCCGCAGGTGATTTACCTGCCGGGTGCGGTGCGCCCGTTTTACGAGGCCCCGTCGTTCTTCGCCCTTCAGTGTGCCCTGCTGGACGTGAACCGCTCGCTGTTCCACGACCTCTGGCACTGCTTGCCGTTAAGGCGCCGTGAGGGGGCGTACCGGCCGGCGGACTTATCGTCGGCGACCTTCGTTCGCGGCTTGGAGGTAATGGACGATGCGCTGGAGCAGGGCGCCCTGGCGATGCTGGCCGGGCAATGGAGCAATGAGCTGGGGTGTGCCGTGAAGGATTATGCTGCGCAGGTGTTTTCTGACCAACGGCCTGCGCCTCCACCGCTGAATGCAGCCCTGTTACTCGCGCATGTGCAGCACGCCAGAAAACAGCTGGTTGGCGGCGCTCGGCTCGGCCTCATTCGCACTCAACTGCTTAAATGGGACGGGCAACGACGGGGCGAAGAAATAGTCTTCGCCAGCAGCGCCCCCGATTTGGCCCTGCGCACCGCGGAGCAGCAGGTCAAGCGCTACGAAAAAGGTCTGGTCGCGTTACTCGCTGCGGATGACCCCGGCGCGCAGACTCCCGCCTATCGGGCGATCACGTCGCTGCTGGGCAAACTCAGTGTGCATACGTCTGTGATGAATACGTTGCTGCACAACGCGCAGCATCGACTGCTCGAGTTGGCCTTCTGGGTGGAGCGCCCGGATGGGGCGGGTACTGCCAGGCGTGTTTCCCTGTTTATGCAGGCCCAGACCGAGGCCCTGCGTTGCGAGGTCCAGCTACTGCACCGGCTCAAGTTGATCGGTACGGCCCATCATGACCAGGTGATCGAAGTGGTGGAGCAGCCCCTGTCAGCTCGACGCACTCGCAGTGAAACCCAGGTGCTGTCAATCGCGGTGGGCTGCGAGCCGGACGCTTTCTACCCCCTCCTTAACATCTGGGTGATCACCACGGCGGCTGCGTTGCGGGTCCCGGCCCGCCAGCGTCCGGTGGTGTTGTACGCGTTCGGGACAGAGGGAGGGATCAAGGCGTTTGCCGGTCTTGACGCCTTGACCCGCAGTCTCAAGGCCAGCCTGGCCAGCCCTGACGGCTCCGTGTTGTGGGGCGCTATCGAGCGCGATAAGCGCTCCGACCTGCGTGCCCATGCCGCGCGTAAAACGCTGGCTGTGCGCTACCGGGCAGTCAAGGGCAAGCCGGCGCTGGCCGCGCTCAAGCAAATGCTGGACAGTTACCACCGATTGCACACAAGCACCGAGGGCATCACGCGTATTTTCACCGAGGTGAAGGACGCCGGGTTGAGTCGCGCGCTGTTGAGGGGCGAGTTGGAGAGGCAGCTGAAAATACCCGTCAATAATGCCCTGGGCCAGGCTTTGGCGAATGTCGAGTTGCTGCGCCAGGCCGCGTCTGAAGCGAAGAAACTGCCTGCCTGGTTGGCGCATGCAACCCGTGCCCAACGTCGAGACTTCTTGCATGTGCAGCGCGTTCACTTGAGCAACGCCTACGCATTCGAGCGCCGGCTGGAAGATGTGCTGCCCGACCTGGAGACGTTCGCCCGCCGCGCCTTGATGGCTCGCCTGAGTGAGGACGGTATTTCCTCGCAATGGGACATCGACCAGCCCTTTATTGACCTGCCCGATGATGTCCATGGCAGCTTCTGTGCGAATTCACCGGTCTGCACGGTGGGCGATCGATCCATAAGATTGACCCCGAGCGTCACGCGGACCGCCTTCAGTCTGTTGCAGCTGGTGTTGCACAACCTGGACCCACTGGCGCCCTGGACAAAGTGGCGACTCCATCGTGCCCGCTATCTGCAGTCTGGCTGGAAGCAGCGGCTGAATGCCGATTACTTGATCGGCCTGGCGTCGTCGCTGGATATCGGCGGTCAATACGACGCGTTGATCCACACCGTTTTTTATCCGCGGCTCGATGCCCACACCCTGCTCAGCGAAGGGCGTATTCCCGCGTTATTGAATCGCGCTTTGCTTACCGGCGTTAAGCATCATCTTTTCGCGGCGATTCAACGGGGGCTGTCGGCGGCGGCACAAAGCCTGTTCACCACGGCGATGGCGGCGCGAACACCGCAAGACCTGTTGAAGGCCCCCTACGCATTGCAGTTGCACGTGGTTCATCTGGTGGGCCACACGATGCTGCATGATCGCTACATCGCCGGTATCGTGCTGGTGCATGACACGCCTTCCGGACTTTGCGTGGTCTATTGGCCCGACGCTCCGCACGCCCTGGTTCTCACCGAATACGCCAGCCTGCAACAGGCTCACGCTGAACTGAATCGCATCGGTGCAATGCCTGAGCACGCCAAGGCCCTGGCGCGGCAAGTCGCACCCGGTTGGGCATTCGAGGCAATGCCCCATGATCCAGACACCCTCGGCAGACCTGGTCAGATATTCAACGTATTTGACCTGTCGCCGAGTTTTTTCCTGTTCAAGGGAATTTGGCGGGGAGCTGGGTTTGTTCGTTCATTCAACGTCAAGCATCTGGAGCCGACGCCGCTAGCGGACGAGATCGAACGACACACCCTTGAGCAAATGACCCGTGAACCCCAGCACTGGCTGGCCCTTGTCCCCACCGCTCACAGCAATGCCCAAGCATTGCTGTACCACGCCAACGTGCTTGAACTGCAACGCCGGACCCAGGGTGCCAGTCATTCCGGCAAGGCATTGCAGGCGTATCGAAACCGTCGCCTGGGTGAGCAGAGCGATGCCGCCCAGCGACGCTTGGTGGCCTTTTTCTCGCCGTTGTACGGGATATTCAATGATTTTTATGAGTTGCTGCTTGTCGCGCGGCGGTATCACCGTTTTGGCGACGCCCATGATGCGGTCGATGTGGGCTTCATGACCGCCTTTTTGGCTTTCGAACTGTTATCGAACTTTGTACCCGGGCCCAAAAAGCCGGGCAGCGCAGTGGCCCGTGTTGCACAACCGAGGCCGAGCGCCGTGCTGGGGCGGATTCGTCGCTTGCGCATGACTTCGCGCCCTGGGGACTCGCCCCTGGCACCCGTCGCTCGACTCAAGGCCCTGGAGCGTTTCAACGTCAAGGGCGTACCGGACGGGGCCGTCGCCTTGAAGGGGCCAGGTGAGCAAGGGGTCTATGTGAAAAATGGCGAGGCATTCGTAGTGGATGGCACCCATCATTACCCGGTGTACCGGCGCGGGAACGAACAGGTGTTTCGCCTGAAAAACCCACAGGCGCCGGGGCAAGACGAATTGATCTTGCATATCCACCAGCCCAGGGAGTGGTTACTGAGCGCAGATGCGCCGATAGCGGGGCCGAGCTCGGGCAGGCTCAATCCTTGGCAGGCGCGAGTACCCACGCCGCCAGACTGGCGCCCACCGAGCGTGCGCGCGGCGACGCAAAGGCGCATATATCAGTCATCTGCACCGGCCACCGACTGGTTCGATTGGAAGGTCCAGGTGCCTGCGGAACAGATGTCTGCGTTTACGGAGTTCGGGACATTTCATGTGAGGCCGCACGCTCAGGTATTTCCCTACGACGCCATCTACATCGGTGCGTGGTATGACACGGCAACGGCCTCAGGAGTCGGGTATTACAGGTTGCTTAATGAGGGGAGCAATGCGCCCAGGAGCGGCATCGCGTTTATCGGCCCGGATGAGCCGATGGTCTCTCGTGCCTACGTTGATATCGAACGTTGGACCACGACGGCACGTGGGGAGCAGCCTATACCGGTGTCGCGCAACGCCTTGGGGGACTGGCAACTGCATACGCGCCTGTTTGACCGGCCTTTGGAGCACTATGTAGGCGCTGCTTTCCCGACGATGACCCCTCATAGCCAGAGAATGGCTGCCAGGCGATTGGTTGAGTTGGCGGATACGTCCTACTCGGTCTCGACCACTCACCTGCTCAATATCCGCGCAACGCTGGACGACTGGTTGACCCAAAGCACCGTGAGGCCCGTACAGACGGATGACTGGCTGAGGATGCTGCGGATCACCGAAAGGGAGGGCGGATCTATCAGCATCGGTAACGAGAGCCTGGCTCCGGGCTTTACTCGCGTCGACTTCAGGGCGCAGGGGGTGGATCCGGCGTTGCGGTTCAATGGGCCAGGAATAACAGCCCGGCGAAACATTGCGCAGCCCGCGGCGATCCGCACTGTTCTCGAACAGCACGGTTTCAACGTCTATGAAGTCGAGGTGAGACGCGCCTTTCATGTCGTCCATGAAATGGTCGCGACCCACCGTTTTTCCAATTCAGGCAAGGTGTACTACATCGTGCCCAAGTGGGTGGAGCGAGCGAGTGTTCAGATTAAGCAGAGGCTGACGGATGGGTGGTTGATCAGCGCCATCAATGCTCATCCGGACTCGCTTACACTCATTGCCGTCCAGCGCGCCCTGCAGGAAAACCGGCTGGTGAGGATTGTGGCCGGCATTCAATGGCCGGTCTTTCAGGCCGACCCACCCAGCGTCTATTTTGTGCGTGTCTGAAGCATCAGCGGCTTAACAGGGAGGCTGCCCCGGCCCCGCCGAATAAGACGGCGCTGACGCGGTTGAACCCGACCTGGCCCTTGCCGCTGCGCAGGTAGCGTGCGGCGCCCTGTGCACCGAGCCCATAGGTCAATTTGCACAGCAGGTCGAGCACGGCCCAGGTGGCGATCATGACCAGCAGCTGTGACAGGAAGGGTTGTTCGCTGTTGAGAAACTGCGGCAGGAAGGCGGCAAAGAACAGGATGTCCTTGGGGTTGCTGGCGCCCAGCACGAACGCGCGACTGAACAGCGCGCGAAACCGCGGCGTCGCGATGGCCTGGGGCACCACGGCGCCCTGGGTGGGCTGGCGCGATTGCTGCCAGCTTTGCCAGGCGAGGTAGAACAGGTACATCGCGCCGAGGATCTTCAGGGCACTGAACAGCTGCTCGCTGGCCAGCAGTAGCGCCCCCAGCCCCAGCGCAGAAGCGCTCAACAGGCAGACCGAGGCAAACACGCCTCCCAGGAACGCCGGGTACGAGCGACGCAGACCATAGTTGAGGCTGTTGCTGATCATCAGCAAGGACAGTGGGCCAGGGATCAGGATCACGATCAATGCAGCGCCGCTGAACAGCAGCCAGGTTTCCAGGGTCATGCGTTACTCCTTTTTATAGAAATATGAACTTGGCGATGAAAATCACGCACAGCACCCACAGGCTGACAGAAATCTCGCGGTATTTGCCAGTACCCGCCTTCAGCGCCACGTAGGTGATAAAGCCCAGGGCAATCCCGTCGGCGACCGAGAACGTCAGCGGCATCATGATCGCGGTGACAATCGCCGGGATGCTGTCGGTGGCTTCATCCCAATTGATGTGCGCCATGCTCGCCATCATCAGCATCGCGACATAAATCAGCGCACCCGCAGTGGCATACGCCGGGATCATCCCCGCCAACGGAGCAAAAAACATCGCCGCCACAAACAGGATACCCACGGTGACCGCCGTCAGCCCGGTGCGACCACCTGCAGCCACGCCCGCAGCACTTTCCACATAGCTGGTCACCGGCGGTACACCGACCATGGCGCCGAACACGCTGGAAGCGCTGTCTGCCTTCAATGCGCGAGACAGGTTATCGATCTTGCCATCAGCGTTCACCAGGCCGGCCCGTTGCGCAACGCCCATCAGTGTACCTGCGGTGTCGAACATGTGTACAAAAAGAAACGCAAATACAACGCTGATCATGCTGACATTGAACACACCTTTTACATCCATCGCCATCCAGGTGGGCGCCAGACTGGGCGGCGTGGAGAGAATGCCGTTGTAGTGCACCAGGCCCAGGCCCCATCCGGCCAGCGTCACCGCGATGATGCTGATCAGGATCGCGCCGAACACGCGGTGGTAACTGAGGATGGCGATCAGCAGGAAGCACACGGCTGCCAGCAGCGGCGCGGGTTCATGCAGGGAGCCGAGCTTGATCAAGGTGGCAGGGCTTTCGACGATGATGCCGGCGGTCTTCAACCCGATCACCCCAAGAAACAGACCGACGCCGGCGCCCATGGCGTGGCGCAGGCTGACCGGGATGCTGTTGAGCAGCCATTCACGCACCCGCGAGAGCGTCAGGCCCATGAACAGCACGCCGGAAATGAACACCGCGCCCAGCGCGGTTTCCCAGGTGTAGCCCATGGTGCCGACCACCGTGTAGGTGAAGAACGCGTTCAAGCCCATGCCCGGCGCCAGGCCCACTGGCCAGTTAGCGTACAGCCCCATCAGCAGGCACCCCAGCGCGGCAGCGATGCAGGTGGCGACAAAGGCTGCGCCATGGTCGATACCGGCGTCGGCCATGATGTTCGGGTTGACGAAAATGATGTAGGCCATGGTGATGAAGGTGGTGAGGCCGGCGATCAGCTCGGTCTTCACTGTGGTGCCATGCAGGCGCAGTTTGAACAGGCGTTCCAGCCAGCCGTTCGGTGAGGGGGCAATGTCCAGCGTCGGGGCTTCGGATTTGCGGCTATCCACAGCGAGTACTCCTCAAGAGTTTTATTGTTATTTCCAGCGCCGGTCACAAATGTGGGCAACAGCGCTTTGAGGTACTGGCGGGTTTTGTTGACCAATAGGTCAGGAACTCGCACGAAACGAATTATGCTTTTGTATACAAAGAAAGCAAATAATGTTTTCGGTTCGAGCTGCGAAAGAGATGAAAGGCCATCCGTTCGCCACAGCGGTCAAGGCTGGTTTGCGAGTGCCTGGTTCACCGCCAGCCATCCGGCCACCGCTTCTTCGCCCGCTTCACCGAATGCGCGCTGCAACAATTTCACCTGTTCGCGACGCAGTGACTGTTCGAAACGCTGACCTTCTTCACTCAACGCCAACAGGCGTTTGCGCTTGTCGGTCTCGGACGCGACGCTGTCCACCAAGTGCATTTCCTGCAGCTGTCGCAACGGCATGTTCAACGCCTGCTTGCTTACGCCCAGCAGTTCCAGCAGTTCCTTCACGCTCAATGCCGGGTAGCGTGCGATAAAAAACACGATGCGCTGGTGCACCCGACTCAAGCCTCGGCGCTCGAGCATTTCGTCGGCCTTGGCGGTAAACGCCTGATAGCCGAAGAAGAACGCTTCCATGGCTTGTTGCTGGGCAGCTGGGTTTTTAAGGTCAAGCATATTGACGTATCCGTGCAAGTCGTCGTAATTTCGGTCAACCAGTTTGACGTATTTCTCCCAGGCTTCGCTACCGGTGACCTTATGGCCTTCTCTGAACGTGTTACGCGCCTTAAAAGCTCCTTGATCCGTGAAATCCTCGCGGCAGCCCAGCGCCCGCAAGTGATGTCGTTCGCCGGTGGCCTACCCGCTGAAGCCATGCTGCCAGCCTTGAACTGGGATGATATGCCGCTGAATATCGGCCAGTACGGCATGAGCGAAGGCGAACCGCAACTGCGCGAACTGCTCGCCGCCCAAGCGCGGGCATTGGGCATGCCGTGCCAGGCCAGCCAGGTATTGATCGTCAGTGGGTCCCAGCAAACCCTGGACCTGGCGGCCAAGTTGTACATCGACAAAGGCACGCAGATCCTGCTCGAAGGCCCGACCTACCTGGCCGCGTTGCAGATCTTTCAGCTGTTCGGGGCGGACTGCCTCACCGTGCAACTGGAGGCCGACGGCCCCAACCTCGACACGTTGCGCACCCACCTCGAACGCCACCGCCCGGCGTTCATCTACCTGATCCCCACGTTCCAGAATCCCTCGGCCGTGCGCTACAGCGAAGCCAAGCGCGAGGCCGTGGCGGCGTTGCTCGATGAGTTCGGCGTGACCTTGATCGAAGACGAGCCCTACCGCGAGCTCACCTTTGACGGCGGCAGCGCCAAACCCATCGCCGGTCGCCTGAGAAAGGCCAGCTGGATCTACACCGGCACCGTGTCCAAGACCCTGCTGCCGGGCTTGCGGGTCGGGTACCTGATCGCCAGCCCAGACCTGTTCCCGCACCTGCTCAAGCTCAAGCAGTCGGCAGACCTGCACACCAATCGCGTCGGCCAATGGCAGGCGATGCAGTGGATCGGCACGCCGAAGTACCAGCAGCACCTGGCGCAACTGCGCAGCTTCTACCGCGAACGCCGCGATGCGTTCCAGGCGGCATTGCAACAGCATTTCGCTGAACTGGCCGACTGGCAAGTGCCACAGGGTGGATTATTCTTCTGGCTGACCTTGAAACAGCCGCTCGACACCCGCACCTTGTTGGCGCAAGCATTAGATCAGGACGTCGCGTTCATGCCCGGTGAACCGTTCTTTTCCGAGCCAGACCAACACCTTGGCTCGTTGCGGCTCAATTTCAGCCATATCGACCCGGCCCGCCTGGACGAAGGTCTCAAGCGCCTGGCCGCGGTGGTCCGTCAAGCACAGCACGCGCAAGCGGCATAAGGGGAGCCCCATGTACAAGGTTTATGGCGATTACAAGTCGGGTAACTGCTACAAGGTCAAGTTGATGCTCAGCCTGCTGGGCATTCCCTATCAATGGGTGGATGTGGACATCCTCAAGGGTGACACCCAGACCGCCGAATTCCTGGCGAAAAACCCCAACGGCAAGATCCCTGTGCTGGAACTGGAAGATGGCACCTGCTTGTGGGAATCCAATGCGATCCTGAACTTCCTCGCCGATGGCAGCGAGTTCCTGCCGAGCGAGCCGCGCCTGCGCACTCAAGTCTTGCAATGGCAGTTCTTCGAGCAGTACAGCCACGAGCCGTACATTGCGGTGGCACGGTTTATCCAGTTCTACCTGGGGCTGCCGGAGGACCGCCTGGAGGAATACAAGAAGCTGCACAAAGGTGGCTACAAGGCGCTCAAGGTCATGGAACGCCAACTGCAGTTGACGCCTTACCTGGTGGGTGATCAGTTCTCCATCGCGGACGTGGCCTTGTATGCCTATACCCACGTGGCGAACGAGGGTGGTTTTGAGCTGGACGCCTACCCTGGTGTGCAGGCGTGGTTGAAGCGTGTTGCCAGTCATCCCAAGCATGTCGCCATGCTGGGCTGATTCACTCGGTCAAACGGTGGGGGCTGGCTTGCCTGCGACGCAGCCGACGCAGCCGACGCAGTCTGTCGGTTGCACTTAGGCGCTATGATCGCAGGCAAGCCAGCGCCTGCATTCAGCTCGAGGGTGAGTCATTGAGTTGTTCCTTCAGCAGCTCGAAGCACCGTTGCGCCGCCGGGCTCAAGCCCATTCCGGTGCGACTGATCAACCCGATCTCCCGGTTCACGCCGGGATGATCGATGGGGATGCGCTTCAACCCCTCCAGGCTGTCGGCGGCCGACTCCGGTAGCACACTGATGCCCAGCCCCTGGCGCACCAGCGCCAACACCGTCGACATGTAGTTGGCTTCCATGCCTGCGTTCATCGTCAGCCGCGACTCATCGAACAGCGCATCCACTTGCTCACGCACACTGCTGTCGCGCCCGGTGAGGATGATCGGCTGGTCTGCCAGTTGTGCCAGGGTCAGTGACGGGTGGCGGGTGAGGGGGTGATCCTCCGGCACAAACGCACACAAGCGATCATTGAGCACCGGCGCGAAATCCAGGCCATGGCTGAGCCGCGCACGTACGCCGATACCGAAATCGACCTCGCCGGAGCGCACTTGCGCATGAATGCGGTGGGCCACAAGGTCATGCAGGCGCACTTCGATCCCGGCAAAACGTTCCCGAAACAGGCGTAGAACCGGCGGCAGCGCGCCGGCGCATACGGAGGGCAGGGCAGCGATGGTAACCACCCCCCGGCGCAGTGCGGCGAGGTCACGGGAGCCGGTGACGATGTTGTCCAGGTCCAGCAGCAGTTTTTGCATGGGCCCGCGGGCGTCCCGGCCCGCGGCGGTGAGGCTGACGTGGCGCGGGCTGCGGTCGAGCAGGGCGACGCCGAGCCAGTCTTCCAATTGTTGGACTTGCACGGTGAGGGCCGAGGGCGACAGGTGCAGTTCGTTGGCGGCCTTGGTGAAACTGCCGGTACGGGCTACGGCAAGAAACGCCTGGATGTGCTGGATTGAATTCTTCATGGGGTCAGCTTAATTTTGTTTTTACGAATGATGGTGGCTGAATATTCCAATTTACAAAGACTAACCTGCTTCCAATACTCCAGGGAAAACAATAACCGGCCACCAAGGCCGCTCTGGAGTAACCATGCTCGCTACCCTGGGTGTCATCACCATCCTGTGCCTGCTCGCTGCCGTCATGAGCAAACGCCTATCACCGCTGGTGGCCCTGATCGCCTTGCCGATCATCGCCGCACTGCTCGGCGGGTTCGGCCTGCAAACCAGCGCCTTCATCATTACCGGTATCAAGAACGTCGCCCCCGTGGTGGGTATGTTCGTGTTTGCTATTTTGTTTTTCGGCATCATGACCGATGCCGGCATGCTCGACCCCATCATTGATCGCATACTGCGCACGGTAGGGACGCGTCCTACACGAATTGTCGTAGGCACTGCGACCCTGGCGCTGCTGGTGCACCTGGACGGTTCCGGCGCAGTGACCTTCCTGGTGACGGTGCCCGCGATGCTGCCGCTCTATACGCGGTTGGGCATCGACAAACGCATCCTTGCCTGCGTCTGCGCGATGGCGGCCGGGGTCAACTTTTTGCCGTGGACGGGGCCGGTGTTGCGTTCGTCAGCAGCATTGCATGTGCCGGTGGCGGACCTGTTCCAGCCACTGATCCCCGTGCAGATTGTCGGTCTGATCTTTGTCTTCGCCTGCGCCTGGTGGCTCGGCCGTCGCGAAGAAAAACGCCTGGGCCTCGGCGCCGGCTCCAGCGTGGATGCGGTGCCGCAACGGGTACTCAGTGACGATGACATCAAGCTGCGTCGGCCACGCCTGTTCTGGGTCAACCTGATGCTGACCGTGCTGGTGATGGTGGTGATGATCGCCGGCTGGGTCGACCCCGTAGTGATGTTCATGCTCGGCACCGTGGTGGCGCTGTGCATCAACTACCCGAATGTCGACGCTCAGCGCGCCCGCATTGATGCCCACGCAAAGACCGCCCTGACCATGGCCAGTATCCTGCTGGCTGCCGGGGTGTTCACCGGGATCATGCAGGGCACGGGTATGCTCAAGGCGATTGCCGAAGTGGCGGTGGCGCAGATTCCGGCTGGCCACGGCAAGTTGATCCCGGCCGTCGTGGGCTTTATTTCCATGCCCTTGAGCATGCTGTTCGACCCCGATTCCTACTATTTCGGCGTCATGCCGGTGATCGCCGAAGTTGGCAAGGCGCTCGGCGTCGACCCGCTGCAAGTGGCCCAGGCGTCGTTGCTGGGCGTGCACACCACCGGTTTCCCGGTGAGCCCGCTGACCCCCGCGACCTTCCTGTTGGTGGGCCTGTGCAAGATCGAATTGGCCGATCACCAGCGCTTCACCATCCCTTTTCTGTTTGCTGCGTCGGTGTTGATGACCCTGACTGCATTGCTCCTGGGAGTGATTTGAGATGAAAACCTTGCGCATCGGTTCCGGTGCCGGTTATTCCGGCGACCGTATCGAACCTGCGGTGGAACTGGCCGAACAGGGTGACCTGGATTACCTGGTGTTCGAGTGCCTGGCTGAGCGCACGATTGCCTTGGCGCAACAGGCGCGGATCAACGACCCGGAGGGCGGTTATGACCCGTTGCTCAGTGAGCGCATGCGTCGGGTGTTGCCGTTTGTTGGCGTGAACGCCGGGCGTCGTCGCTTGCGGGTGATCACCAATATGGGCGCGGCCAACCCGCTGTCGGCGGCGGTTGAAGTGCGGCGAATTGCCAGCGAGTTGGGCGTTGACCTCAACGTGGTTGCGGTGGTCGGCGACGACGTGTTGAGCGCCTTGCAGCCCGAATGGTTGTTGGATAACGGCCAGACTGTCGGTTCACTGGGCGAGCGCCTGATTTCCGCGAATGCCTACTTGGGCGTCGACGGCATTCTGGAGGCGTTGGGTGCTGATGCGGATGTGGTGATCACCGGGCGTGTGGCCGATCCCTCACTGTTCCTGGCGCCGCAGATGTTTGAGTTCGGCTGGGCGGCGGACGATTGGCAGCGCCTGGGACGCGGCACGCTGGTAGGGCATTTG
This sequence comes from Pseudomonas sp. MYb13, assembly GCF_002980075.1. Classification (NCBI taxonomy): domain Bacteria; kingdom Pseudomonadati; phylum Pseudomonadota; class Gammaproteobacteria; order Pseudomonadales; family Pseudomonadaceae; genus Pseudomonas; species Pseudomonas sp. MYb13. The sequence goes on from NZ_PCQI01000022.1 coordinate 21,104, forward strand.
CTCGAATGCGCCGGCCAAGTCAGCGGTGGCTATTTTGCCGACCCAGGTTTCAAGGATGTGGGCGACCTGGCTCGCCTGGGCTTCCCTTTGGCCGAGATCAGTGCCGATGGCGAAGCCTTGATCACCAAGGTCAGCGGTTCCGGTGGGCGGGTCAGCCGCGCCACCTGCATCGAGCAACTCATCTATGAAGTGCATGATCCCGCGGCGTACCTGACGCCGGATGTGACGGCTGATTTTTCCCAGGTGGGGTTTGTCGAAGAAGGTAGTGATCGTGTCCGCGCCCAAGGGGCGGGGGGGCGTGCGCGACCCGAGCAGTTAAAGGTCAGTGTCGGTTATTTGGAGGGTTGGATTGGCGAAGGGCAGATGTCCTACGGTGGCCCCGGTGCTGTCGCACGGGCGCAGCTGGCGCGAGATGTCGTCCTTAAGCGCCTTGAGCTGATCGGCGTGAAGATGCAGGACGTGCGCGCCGAACTGATCGGCATCGACGCGCTCCACGGGCCGCGCAGCACGGTCGAACCCTGGGAAGTGCGCCTGCGCGTGGCAGCTCGCTGTGCGGCGCGAAGTGACGCGGTGCGCGTCGGCAATGAAGTCGAAACCCTGTACACCAACGGCCCGTCCGGTGGCGGTGGCGCGAGTAAAAGCGTACGCCAGGTCGTGGCGGTGGCGTCGTTATTGCTACCGCGTGGCGCGGTCAACCCGAGGATCGAAGCATGAAGTTGCACACACTGGCCCATTCCCGCACCGGGGATAAGGGCGATACGTCGAATATCTCGATCATTGCGTACCGTGCCGAGGATTACCCGTTGCTGTGCGAGCACCTGACGGCCGAGCGTGTGACCGCGTTCTTTGCGGACCTGCTCGAGCCTGGTGCTGCACCGGTGCAGCGTTATGTGTTGGCCAATGTGCAGGCGCTGAACTTCGTGCTGCCGGGGATCCTGCGTGGCGGGGTCACCCGTTCGCTGGCGCTGGATGCCCATGGCAAGTGCTTGGGCTCGGCATTGCTGGACCTTGACCTTTAACAGCACCCAGAAACCAATGTGGGCGCTGGCACGCCAGCGCCCACAGGACTCAGCGGTGTCTGTCAGATAGCGGCAAAGCGCTTGTCGAGGTAATCGATGATCACCTTGGAGTCGTACATCCAGGTGGTCTGGCCATCCTCTTCAATACGCAGGCACGGCACCTTGATCTTGCCGCCTTGCTCCAGCAGGGTCTGACGGTCCTGCTCGTTGTTCTTCGCGTCCTTCAATGCAACGGGCACATTCAGGCGGTGCAGGGTGCGACGGGTTTTCACGCAGAACGGGCAGGCATGGAATTGATAAAGGGTCAGTTCCTTGGCCGCTGCATTCACCTGCGCCTGTTGTTCGGCAGGCCGCTGCTTTTTGCGTGGGCGGGTCAGGAAGTCGCCCGCGATGATGACGTGGCCGAGGCCCACTCGAAGTGCTTTGACGAACATGGCTGAAACCTCTTGCCCATAACTGAGGGGCGGCAGCTTACCTGAATTTTACGGGCGAAAAAAAACCGGCGATGAACGCCGGCCTTTTCGTACGCAGCCTGTTACTTGATCAGGCTGAGAAATTCGCTGCGGGTGGCCGCGTTTTCGCGGAACTCACCCAGCATCACCGAGGTGATCATCGACGAATTCTGTTTTTCCACACCGCGCATCATCATGCACATGTGCTTGGCTTCGATCACCACGGCCACCCCCAATGCGCCCGTCACTTGCATCACGGCATCGGCGATCTGGCGGCTGAGGTTCTCCTGGATCTGCAGGCGGCGCGCATACATGTCGACAATCCGCGCGACCTTCGACAGGCCCAGCACTTTGCCGCTCGGGATATACGCTACGTGAGCCTTGCCGATAAACGGCAGCAGGTGGTGTTCGCACAGCGAGTACAACTCGATGTCCTTGACCAGCACCATTTCACTGTTGTCGGAGCTGAACAAGGCACCGTTGGTGACTTCTTCCAGAGTCTGCTCATAGCCACGGCAAAGGTACTGCATCGCCTTGGCGGCACGCTTTGGCGTGTCGAGCAGGCCCTCGCGGGAAACGTCCTCGCCGAGTTGGCCGAGGATCGCGGTGTAATTCTGTTCCAGGGACATGAAACTACCTGTGGGATTTTCGCAAAGCGCAAGGTTACGGTGGCGGACACATCGCTGCAAGCCTGACGATGGCACTTGTTATTCGTCGCGGCCTTCCATCATGGTGCGCTTGAGCATCACATACACCGCACCCGCGCCGCCGTGGCGGGCCTGGCATGAGGTGAAGCCGAGTACTTGGGCGTGTTGGCGCAGCCAGGTGTTGACGTGGCTTTTGATCATTGGCCGCTTGCCGTCCAGGCGCACCGCCTTGCCGTGGGTGACGCGCACGCAGCGGATTTCGAACTTGGTCGCTTCGGCCAGGAAGGCCCAGAGGGTTTCCCGGGCTTTTTCCACGTTCATGCCATGCAGGTCGAGGCTGCCTTCGAAGGGGATCTGGCCGACCTTGAGCTTGCGCATCTGGCTTTCCTGCACACCGTCGCGGGCCCACATCAACTCGTCTTCGGGGCCGACGTCAATCACGAACTGGTCCGACAGGCCGTCCACGGTCGTGGCATCGGTGCGCACGGTCGCGGCCTGGCGCAGCTTGGCGATCTGCGCCCGGTCGGCCTTGGGTTTGCCGGTATCGGCGCGGTCGTGCTTGATCGGCTTGACGCCGCGCAGCTCGTTTTTGAACAGGGAAAAATCGTCGTCTTGCATGTCAGCCTCCGCGAAGGGCGGGCAGTTTACCTAATCGCGGCGGCCGGGGCGCAGGAAACGCTATCCAAGCGCCATCAGTCGTGCTTTTTCATCAGGTGCGAAGCGATGTTCAGCGACAACGGCTGGCGCATTTTCCGACGGCTGCGCCGCCACAACCAGACGCCCAGCCACAGTACCAGCAGGCCGACCACCAACAGAATTGCCGAGCCACCAGGGCTGGCATTCAGTTCGCCAAGGGCTGGCGAATGACCGAACAAACCGGCGCCACCAGCACCGGCCAACAGCACACCTACAATCGCCAGCAGCGCGGCAATGCCGGCTACCAGGCGCAGACGCCAGTTGCTTGGGCCCTTGGGGCGCAAGCGACGAGCATCAAAACCATCGGATATCTTCATTCCGACCTTTCCTCCAGGGTATCGGCCGTTCGACCGGACAATACACAGGTTGTTCCTGTACCAGAGGCAATTGCAGCAAATGAAAGGCATTTGCGGATGAGCGGGGCCATAAACAGGCTGCGCCGCTCATCAGAAGGTCGATCAGATCAGATCTTTGGTCAACGCCAGGGTGGCGAAGTTGTCGGCCATGATGGCCATTTCGGTCTGCTGCACATGTTCGGCGCTGAGGATGCCGCCTTTGTAAGGCAGGTCACGGGTAGCGCAGGCGTCTTCCACCAGCGTGCAGCGAAAGCCCAGGTTCTTTGCGGCACGCACGGTGGTGCTGACACTGGAATGGCTCATGAAACCGCAGACGATCAGGTCCAGGGAGCCGAGGTCCTGCAGGTGTTTTTCCAGGCCGGTGCCATGGAAAGCGCTGGGCAGCAGCTTGCCGATGATGGTTTCGTCGCCCTCAGGCTCAAGGCCCGGGATGAATTCACCGCGTTCGCCCTGAGGGTCAAACAGGCCGCCCACGGTGCCCAGGTGGCGCACATGCACGATCGGGCGCCCGGCGTTGCGGGCCGCCGCGACCAGTTGCTTGATATTGCCAACCGCTGCGTCCATGCCCGAGAGGGCGAGCGGACCGCTGAGGTATTCCTTCTGGGCGTCGATGATCACGAGGGTCGCATGGCTGAGGTTCGCTGCTGCGTAACCACGACCGCTGAGTTGAAACATCGTCTTTGGAACGGACATTCTGGGGCTCCTGTGAGGGGGGCTTTTGCGACATTGTCCACTGGCTGAGCGGTTCTGTGAATCGCTACCATCGTAAGGTACGCCGTTGTTGGCGTGTAGCCATGTCAAGAGGTGGGCCTGTTTAACACAATGATGGCAATTTGAATGAAATCCGACCGATGGCGAAAGGTTTTCGTACATCGTCGGTACAGATGAAGACTGCTAGAATTGCCAGTCGTTTTTTCCAGGAGCTTGCCCCGTGATCACATCCCGCCTGCGCACCTTGCGCGACCACATCCGTTGGGCTGTCAGCCGTTTCCATGGGGAAGACCTGTTTTTCGGGCATGGCACCGACAATGCCTGGGACGAAGCCCGGCAATTGGTGCTCGGCGCCTTGCACCTGCCGTGGGAAATTGCCGACAGCTACTTGGATTGCAACCTGGAAGAAGAGGAAATCTCCCATGTGCAGCGTTTACTGCACCGCCGCATCCATGAGCGCGTGCCCACCGCTTACCTGCTGAAAGAGGCCTGGTTCTGTGGCCTGTCGTTTATCGTCGACGAGCGGGTGTTGATCCCACGTTCACCGATCGGCGAACTGATCGAAAACCGCTTTGAACCCTGGCTGGCGCAACCGCCGGCACGCATCCTCGACTTGTGCACGGGCTCCGGTTGCATCGGCATTGCTTGCGCCTACGAGTTCCAGGACGCCGAGGTGGTGCTCGGGGACTTGTCGTTCGAAGCCCTGGAGGTCGCCAACCAGAATATCGAGCGCCACGGCGTCGACCAGCGCGTCTACACCGTGCAGGGCGACGGCTTTGACGGCCTGCCGGGCCAGCGCTTCGACCTGATCGTGTCGAACCCGCCGTATGTGGATGCCGAAGACTTCGCCGACATGCCCGACGAATACCAACACGAACCGGAATTGGGCCTGGCCTGCGGTGATGATGGCTTGAACCTGGTTCGCAGGATGTTGGCCGAGGCGGCGGACCACCTGACCGAGAAGGGTTTGCTGATTGTTGAAGTGGGCAACAGCCAGGTACACGTCGAGGCGCTGTACCCGGAAGTGGACTTTGCCTGGCTGGACTTCCAGCGCGGGGGCCACGGTGTGTTCATGCTGACGGCCGAGCAGTGCCGCCAGCATCAGGCCGTCTTCGCCGCCCGAGTGTGACGCATAATCTGTAGGCGCCCGGCTTGCCGGCGATGGCACTCTTGAGGCCGCCGTCGCCGGCGAGCCGGGCGCCTACAGTTGAGTTACCGGTGGGTGGCAATCCAGATCAGCAACCCCGCCTGAAACACCGTGAACGCCACCAGGCACGTGATGGTAAAACGCAACCCGCTGTCTTCACGCTTGAACTTGGTGACCTTTTCCTCTTCCTTGCGCAGCTTCACTTCCTGCTCCGCCAGGTTCTGTTCGGCTTGTTGCAGCATCTGCGCCGCTTCGAGAATCTCCACGAACTGCACTTTCTCGGTGTTCCAGCTGTCCAGCACATCGCTGACCTTGCCCGGCTGCACGTTGCCCTTCAGGTGCTGCACGTCGGCATAGGCCACATCAAAACCCTGGATACGCAGGAAATGATCGCGGCGCAGGCGGGTGGCCTCGTTCAACGCATCTTTGTTGGCCAGGTCGACGCCGTCGACCCGGTAGTGTGACCACTTCTTCTTCGCCCACGCGGCGCCTTGGGCTACCAGGAAGCGCCCGATACCGCGGTTGGCCGGTTCGATTTCCAGGCTGTTGCCGGGGCCGAAGTGCACGCGGTGCTTGTCGTGGTCGACCCAGATATCCAGATGATTCTGTTCGCGGCGAACCCGCTGTCCTGGCAGTTGGATGACCATGCGCAACAGGCTGTGATGTTTGTCATTGCGCTCGGCATAGCCGAACTGCACGAAGCGCAACGGCCGCACGCCGGTGGCGCGGTCGGTGGCCAGTGGCGCCAGGCGCAGCATCTTGAAATGCTCGGCCTGGACATCCGCCCACGGCAGGGGCGCCGCGTCGACGGCCTCGGTTTTTTCAGCCGGGGTTTCGGCGGTGGATTCCGGTGTTGCTTCAGTGGTTGTCATGCGGCGCGATCCTGTCCAAGCCCAGCAAGCCGACAGTCTTTTTACTGTCGACTCTGGGCTTATCGGCCGTTTCTCTCAGGACTGGAGGCAAATTGTCGCTTAACGGGGTTGAAGTCCGTCGATAAAGCGTACCAGGCGGCTGCCCAGCTCGGCGGCGAGAGGCAGTTGCGGGTCGTTGTAGGAGGCCAATTGTTGCTGCACGTCGTTGGGCACGATGCGCATCACGTGGTTCATGCCTTCGATCACCGCCAATTGCGCGTCAGGCTTGGCCTTTTTCAGTTGCTGGGCGTCGCCCACACCCACCTGGATGTCGTTGGTACCCTGGATGATCAATGCCGGCATCCGCAGCTTGGCGAAGGCGGCCGAGGGATCGGCGCGGAACAGGCTGATCAGATAAGGCTGCACGCTGGGTCGGAAAATACCCTCCAAAGGGCCAGGGACATCGGCATCTACCTGGCCGGCCTTGAGGTGGTCGAGGATCTCGTTGCTACGCAGCAGTAGGGCAGGCGGCAGGTGGTCGGCCAGCTGCTGGCGGATCACCTGGTCTACCGGGCGCGCGCTGCCGGACAGGGAGATCACCCCGGCCGGGTCCAGTTGAGGCGCGGCGAGGGCTGCGACCAGGGCGCCTTCGCTATGGCCCAGCACGATCAGCGGGCCCATGCGCTTATCGGCCTTGAGCAGTTTGCCCCAGGCCACGGCGTCGGCCACATAGGCATCGAGGGTCAGGTTACGTTCATCCGGTGTAGCGGCCAGGCTGGCGGCCACGCCGCGCTTGTCGTAGCGAACGCTGGCAATGTTATGCCGCGCGAGCACCCAGGCCAGGCGCTTGAGGCTGTCGTTGCGGGCGCCGTCGGCACTGTTGCCATTGCGGTCGGTGGGGCCGGAACCGGCGATGATCAGCACCACCGGCACGGGTTTGTCAGACTGGGGCAGCAGCAACGAGCCGAACAGCTCGCCGCTGCCGGTGTCCAGGCTGATGGGGCGTTGCAGCACAACAGGGGAGGCGGCCTGGGCCACGGCGGTAAACAGAGTCAAGGTGAACAGGAGAACTCGCAGCATCATCGCGCCATCATGAGGAAGGTGCCGGTTGGACCAAGGTCTACCGGTAAGGTTTCGAGGATGAACTACTCGGTTAGCCTGCGTATACTGGCCGCCTTAAGTTATTACGGTTGACTTGATTCAACTGATTTCACGGAGCGCCCTGCATGTCCGGCAATACCTTCGGCAAACTGTTCACTGTCACCACCGCGGGCGAAAGCCATGGCCCGGCGTTGGTCGCCATTGTCGACGGCTGCCCGCCAGGCCTCGAGCTGTCCCTGGAAGACCTGCAGCGTGAGCTCGACCGCCGCAAGCCCGGCACCAGCCGCCACACCACCCAGCGCCAGGAACCCGACGAAGTCGAGATCCTCTCCGGCGTGTTCGAGGGCCGCACCACCGGTTGCGCCATTGGCTTGCTGATCCGCAATACCGACCAGAAGTCCAAGGACTACTCGGCGATCAAGGAACTGTTCCGCCCGGCCCATGCCGACTACACCTACCACCACAAATACGGCGAACGCGACTACCGTGGCGGCGGCCGTAGCTCGGCCCGCGAAACTGCCATGCGTGTGGCCGCCGGTGCCATTGCCAAGAAGTACCTGGCCACCCAGGGCATCATTATTCGCGGCTACATGAGCCAACTGGGTCCGATCGAAATTCCGTTCAAGACCTGGGACAGTGTGGAAGACAACGCTTTCTTCAGCCCCGACCCGGACAAAGTGCCGGAGCTGGAGGCCTACATGGACCAGCTGCGCCGCGACCAGGATTCCGTCGGTGCCAAGATCACCGTGGTGGCCGAAGGCGTCAAGCCTGGCCTGGGCGAGCCGATCTTCGACCGCCTCGATGCGGAACTGGCCCACGCACTGATGAGCATCAACGCGGTAAAAGGCGTTGAAATCGGCGCTGGCTTTGCCTGCGTGTCCCAGCGTGGCACCGAGCACCGCGATGAGCTGACCCCGGAAGGTTTCCTCAGCAACAACGCGGGCGGCATCCTCGGCGGTATTTCCTCCGGCCAGCCCATTGTTGCGCACCTGGCGCTCAAGGCCACGTCGAGCATCACCACGCCGGGGCGCTCGATCGATGTGCACGGCAACCCGGTGGACGTGATCACCAAGGGCCGCCACGACCCCTGCGTCGGCATCCGCGCCACGCCGATTGCCGAAGCGATGATGGCTATCGTGTTGATGGACCACCTGCTGCGCAACCGCGGGCAAAATGCCGATGTACGCGTGAATACGCCGGTGCTGGGCCAGCTGTGACAGCCTGCTGGGATGAGCAGGCCTTTCGGGGTGAGCGAGCTTGCTCGCGCCGGGCTGCGAAGCAGCCCCCCGTATCGACATGACCCCATCCCTCCCATACTGGCGCCTCTCCAGCTTCTACCTGTTCTACTTCGCCCTCCTGGGCGCAACGGCGCCGTTCCTGGCGCTGTACTTCGACCATTTGGGGTTCTCCAGCGCGCGGATCGGCGAGCTGGTTGCCATCCCCATGCTGATGCGCTGTGTGGCGCCCAACCTGTGGGGCTGGCTGGGCGACTACAGCGGTCGGCGGCTGGCCATCGTGCGCTTTGGCGCGGTGTGCACGCTGGCGAGTTTTTCACTGATCTTCGTCAGCCACACCTACGCATGGCTGGCAATGGTAATGGCGCTGCACGCGTTCTTCTGGCACGCGGTGCTGCCGCAGTTTGAAGTGATCACCCTCGCGCACCTGCAGAAGCAGACCTCGCGCTACAGCCAAGTCCGCCTGTGGGGCTCCATCGGGTTTATTCTGACCGTGGTGATCATGGGCCGCCTGTTCGACTGGCTGAGCCTGGACATCTACCCGGTGGTGGTCGTGGTGATCATGGCGGGCATTATTGGCGCCAGCCTCTGGGTGCCGAATGCGCAGCCAGCCCACCACGGCCATCGTCTGCCGGGCGATGGCTTCCTCAAGCAATTGCGCAGCCCTGGGGTCTTGGCGTTCTACGCCTGCGTGGCATTGATGCAGATGAGCCACGGCCCTTACTACACGTTCCTGACCCTGCACCTCGAACACCTCGGCTACAGCCGTGGTGTGATCGGCCTGCTGTGGGCCCTGGGCGTGGTGGCCGAAGTCCTGATGTTCCTGGCCATGAGCCGCATCCTCTCGCGTTTCTCGGTGCGCCGGGTATTGCTCGCCAGCTTCCTGCTGGCGGCGCTGCGCTGGCTGCTGCTGGGTTCGTTTGCCGAGTTTTTCTGGGTGTTGCTGCTGGCGCAGGTGATGCACGCCGCGACGTTCGGCAGCTTTCATGCCGCCGCGATTGCCTTTGTGCAACGCAGTTTCGGCGACCGGCAACAAGGCCAGGGCCAGGCGTTGTATGCCGCCCTGGCGGGCACCGGCGGAGCATTGGGTGCGCTGTATTCAGGCTACAGTTGGAACCTGTTGGGGCCGACCCTGACCTTCAGCATCGCAAGTGTCGCGGCCCTGGCCGCCGCCATTATCATCGGTCTTCGATTGCAAGAGCAGAACCAAGGAACCCACCCATGAGTTACGTCGCTGTCTACTCCGCCGCTTCACCGGACACTCCAAACAAGGTCCTGACGCATTTCGATGACATCGCCGCAACCCTGGCCGAGCAAGGGGTGCGCTTTGAACGCTGGCAGCCGGTCCCGCTTGAAAAGGGCGCCAGTGATGCTGAACTGATCGCAGCCTACCAGGCGCAGATCGATGCCCTTGGCTACGGCTCTGCGCAGGTGCTCAGCGTGACTGGCGACCACGCGCAGAAAGCCGAATGGCGCGCGCAGTTTCTGGATGAGCGCCGCTACAGTGAAGATGACGTTCGTTTTTTCATCGCAGGCCAGGGCGTGTTCGCCTTGCACATTGGCGACTATGTGTATGCCGTTCGTTGTGAGAAGAACGATCTGCTGGTGATCCCGGCCGGTACGGCGCACTGGTTCGATATGGGCGAGAACCCGCACTTCGTGGCATTGCGCCTGTTTAATAGTGCGAAAGGGTGGGTGCCTGAATTCACGGGTGACGATATTGCCCAGCGTTTTTGCGCATTTGACGATTAATAGCGAGCAATCAGAAACTTCAAGCCCTGCGCGTTGGAAGTTTCTGTGGGAAGAAACTTAAACTTCTGTAAGGCCCTGCTGTTTATGGCAGGGTCTGCGCCTTAATACCATTCGTTATGTAACTCTCCCCGGCATTAGCGTTTACATCACCTGTCAATAGGATAAATCCGAAGGGTGGTGAGGCGTCAGCCAAGAAAAGAGGAGAGTACTTCAATGAGAGGCCCACCGGAATCGTTGTTACCGCCGTACTCGGTGCCCAATGCTGTCAGACGACGCCTGAGCTTGTCGGGCAAGCCACTGACTCCGGCCGAGCTGGAAATTTTGCGGTGGGCTTCAGAGGGCAAGACGGTCTGGGAGATCAGCCAGATACGCGCCACGTCCGAGGCGGCGGTGAAATTCCACCTGCGCAATATCTACTGCAAACTGGACGTCACCAACCGGGTGCAGGCGATGAATGAAGCCGCACGCCAGGGCCTATGCTGAAGGCAATAAAAAGGGGCCGCGACACTCAACGGTGTGGCGGCCCTTTGCTGCTTCTGGGAATTACGCCGAGTGGTAGGTCGGCAGGGCAAAGCGGTTCTGGCTTTGCAACATCGAAATCTGCGGCAGTTCGCTGGCTTGTTCGGCAAGGTCGCGACGGATGGCGCTGATCACCCAGGTCAGTTGGTCAGCGGTGTGCAGCTGTTGGTAAGAGATCGAACGCTTGACCTGCTTGCCTTCGCTGTTACGCAGGGTCAACAGGATGCCGCCGTCTGGACGTGGCTGGGTGGTGACGTCGTAGTTGGAGAATACTGAAGCGAATTTATCTTGGATCAGGCTCATGTCTATCAGCTCCGTTGGCTCAAGTGGGCAAGCATGGAGTGATAGGTGCAGTGATTGTGCCAGCTAGTGATTTTTTAAAAAATCGTTATAAATCATAAGCTTATAAAAAATAAAAAATTTCGGATTCGTGCAATTTGCATGAATGGCCATCATGCATCCTGCATTTTGCGTTGCTCGACACGGTTCAGCAGGTGCGCCGTTACTCCTAATGACTCCCCTAGCGTGGCGAAATTCCCTTTTTCCGCGGTTGCCTCTCGGGATACAAAACTTTTCAAATCCTGCGTGTACAGCCAAAGAACGGCTGACGTATTTTCCTGCAAGGCATGCGGCCTTCTGCCCACGAAGCGTGCCTTGGAACATGCCCGTGTTTCTGGACCATACGAAGAATAAGAAAAAGGACGTTTCAATGAGCCATTCGCAAAACGACATGATCACCTGGGGCATGATGCTGCGTAAGGTCCCCGCCATCGTTCGCGCCTTGCCACGCGTGGTACGCGGCATGCGCGCGGCCAACGTCACCGACCCCGCACAGCCTTGCGGCCTGGGCTGGCACTTCGAACAAGCAGTCTTGCGCAACCCGGATGGCACCGCATTGTTGTACGGCGACCGTGTGCTCAGTTACACCGAGGCCAATCAGCGCGCCAACCGCATTGCCCATCATCTGCAAGCCCAAGGGATCAGCAAGGGCGACGTGGTGGCGATGTTTGTCGAAAACCGCCCCGAGTTGCTGCTGAACGTGCTGGCCGTGGCCAAGCTGGGCGGCATCTGCGCGATGCTCAACACCGCTCAGACCCAGGCCGCGTTGGTGCATAGCCTGAACCTTGTGAGCCCGGTGGCGATTGTGGTCGGTGCGGAGTTGGTGGCTGCCTATGAGGACGTACGGGCTGACGTGCAAATCCCCCCTGGACGTACCTGGTTTGTCCCGGACCAGCAGGCCGGCGCGATGCCCGACGGTTATGTCGACCTGATGGCTGCCAGCGCCGATTGCCCGGTGGACAACCCGCCCAGCACCGCACAGATCTTCTTCAACGACCCCTGCTTCTATATCTACACCTCTGGCACCACCGGCCTGCCCAAGGCCGGAATCATGAAACACGGCCGCTGGACCAAGACCGCCATCAGCTTTGGCAGCATCGCGCTGGACATGGGGCCGGACGATGTCCTTTATTGCACCCTGCCGCTGTACCACGCCACCGGCCTTTGTGTGTGCTGGGGCTCGGCGATTGTCGGGGCGTCGGGGTTCGCGATCCGGCGTAAGTTCAGTGCCAGTCAGTTCTGGGATGACGCCCGTAAATTCAAGGCGACCACCCTTGGTTACGTCGGGGAATTGTGCCGTTACCTGCTCGATCAGCCTGCCAGCGAAAACGACCGCGACAACCGCGTGACCAAAATGGTTGGCAATGGGCTGCGGCCGGGTGTGTGGGCGCAGTTCAAGGCGCGTTATGGCGTGGAGCATGTCTGTGAGTTGTACGCCGCCAGCGACGGTAATATCGGCTTCACCAACGTCTTGAATTTTGACAACACTGTCGGCTTTTGCCTTCAGCACTGGGCGTTGGTGGACTACGCCCATGACTCGGGTGAGCCTCTACGTGGCAGCGATGGTTTCATGCACAAAGTCAAGACAGGCGGGCAGGGCTTACTGCTGGCCAGGATCGATGAAAAATCCCCTTATGATGGCTACACCGACCCGGAAAAGAACCGCAAGGTGATCCTTACGGATGTATTCGAGAAGGGTGACCGCTACTTCAACACGGGCGACCTGGTGCGCAGCATTGGTTTTGGCCATGCGCAATTTGTCGACCGCCTGGGGGATACCTATCGCTGGAAGGGCGAAAACGTTTCCACCACTGAAGTGGAAAATGTCCTGCTGCAGCACCCGCAGATTGCCGAGGTGGTGGCCTATGGGGTGGAAATCGAAAACACCAACGGCCGCGCCGGCATGGTCGCTATCACCCCGAGCGAGTCCCTCGCGGCCCTGGACATGCGCGAATTGCTGCAATTCGCCCACGGCCAACTGCCCCACTACGCGGTGCCGCTGTTCCTGCGGATCAAGGTGAAGATGGAAACCACGGGCACTTTCAAATACCAGAAGGTACGACTCAAGGAGGAAGCGTTCGACCCGAAAAAGGCAGGCAATGACCCGGTGTATGCCTGGTTGCCCGGGTCGGACAGCTACGTGCCCGTGACCGGACAGTTGCTGGCGCAGATCCAGGGCGGGCAGTTCCGCTATTGAATCTGCCTATGGGGGCTTTTGACAAAAAAGCCATGACAGTAGGGAACTCCATCGCGACACTGGGCGCCATATAAGCACCAGAAAGGAGTCCCCCATGTCAGACCAAGCCAAACAAATGACCGATGACGAAGCTGCCGAATTTGCCGAGCAGGTCTTCGACGTCGCCCGCAAAGGCGATGCCGCCATGCTCGCCGCGTTGCTGAGCAAGGGCCTGCCAGCCAACTTCCGTAACCACAATGGTGACACCTTGCTGATGCTCGCGGCCTATCACGGGCACGCCGAGGCAGTAAAGGTGTTGCTGGAGTTCAAGGCCGACCCCTTGATCGCCAACGACAAGAACCAGTTGCCGATTGCCGGCGCGGCATTCAAGGGCAACTTGCCGGTGGTCAAGGCGTTGATCGAAGGCGGTACGCCGATAGACGCGGCCTCGTCCGATGGCCGCACCGCGTTGATGATGGCGGCGATGTTCAATCGCGTCGACATGGTCGACTACCTGCTCAGCCAGGGTGCCAATCCCAAGGCCATCGACGCCCAGGGCGCGACCGCACTGGCGGCGGCGCAGACCATGGGCGCGGTGGATACGGCGGCGCAATTGCAAAAACTGGTGTAGGCTTTGCGCCCTCAAAAACCAGCCCGCCACAGGATCACCCCATGAAAACCGCCCTCGTCGAACTTATCAGCAAAATCAGCGCCGGCGTCATGGGCGAGGACGAGGTGGCACGTATCGCCGATGAAGCGGCCCAGGCCTACGCGGACCCGGCGGCGTTCCTGGCGGCCAACCCAGATATCAACTACGACGACACATTCCCCATTCCGTTGGGTGAGTGGGTTGTGGTTGGCAGCCTGCCGGACACTGTGCTGTTCCAGGCCGACACCTATGGCGACCTGTTCGCGCAGATCGTCGCATCGTTCGGCCCGGGCGTGGCGTTCAACCTCAAGGCCAAGCAACTGGCCAAGACCGAAGCCCTTACTGCGCTGAACCGCATCCAGATCCAGATGAGCGCCCTCAGCCCGGAAGACGGCGGCTATGTGCTGCTCGACTTCAGCCAACCGCTGGACGACGAAATCCAGGCCGTGCTGGTCTACGGCAACGACCTGCCGCGTGTGCTGGCGCTGTGTGCCGAAGTCGGCATCAAGGGTGAGCCCTCCCTGGAAGCCTTGAAGGTCGCCGTTCACGTCTGAAATAAAACGGAACCCCGGCTGGGGCTGACTATCCTAAAGGTGCATACCTCATTTTAGGAGCGACACCATGGGTTCCACTTTTAATGGCTTGATTGGCCTGATCATCCTGGCGCTGGATATCTGGGCGATCATCAACGTCTTCAAAAGCGGCGCGAGTACAGGCGCCAAGGTGCTGTGGATCCTGTTGATCCTGCTGCTGCCGGTACTGGGCCTGATCATCTGGGCGATTGCCGGGCCGCGGGGTAATGTGCGGATTTGATTATCCAACAGATCTAGCGTGAGCACCGTCCATGTGGGAGCGGGCTTGCTCGCGAATGCGGCGTGTCAGTCGAAACATCGGTGACTGAAGCACGGCATTCGCGAGCAAGCCCGCTCCCACATTGGTTTCAGCCCACCCCTGAGATTTGTGTATCGAAATATTCGCTGCACAGAATTTTCACATTCCATCCAAGACAATTCGCCGGCTTTACTTCCCCGCCAAGGCTCTACTTCAGGTGCCACTAACGGCGGGGCCGTGGTGTGCGTTCAGTAATTAATAGCCTTGATGCCGTTGATCGGGCACCATTCGCGCCACTGCAATACTTCGTCACTTAAACTTCCAATGGGTCCTGAAACGACATGGCAAACCCGGACGCCCTGAGTCAGCAGCGAGCTTCTAATCGCCTGCTGCAACCGACCGTCAAATCCCATCTGGCATACACGCTGCTCTGCGCACTGGTCATGATGGTGATGTTCTCCCTGCTGCGCCTGGCGCTGCTGGTCTACAACCGCGAGATGATCCTCGACACGCCGGCCTCGACCTTCCTGGAAGCATTCGCCAACGGCCTGCGCCTGGACCTTCGCCTGGTGGTGTACCTGCTCATCCCGTTGCTGCTGGCACTGTTCAGCGTGCGGGCCATGGCCGCGCGCGGGTTCTTCCGTTTCTGGCTGACCGTCGCGTCCAGCATCGCCCTGTTCCTGGGCCTGATGGAAATGGACTTCTACCGCGAGTTCCACCAGCGCCTCAACGGCCTGGTCTTCCAGTATGTGAAGGAAGACCCGAAAACCGTGATGAGCATGCTCTGGTATGGTTTCCCGGTCGTGCGCTACCTGCTGGCCTGGGCCGTGGGCACGCTGATCCTGAGCATCGCTTTCAAAGGTGCCGACCGTGCGACGCGCCCTCGCGGACCATTCAGCGGAGGCAGCATCGGCACCCGGCAGGTTGCGCCGTGGTACTCGCGCATCGCGGTGTTCGTGGTCTGCTTGCTGATCGCCGTGGTTGCCGCCCGTGGCACCCTGCGCCAGGGCCCGCCGCTGCGTTGGGGTGACGTGTACACCACCGACTCGAACTTCGCCAACCAGTTGGGCCTCAATGGCACTCTGTCGTTGATCGCTGCCGCCAAGTCGCGCTTCTCCGAAGACCGCTCCAACATCTGGAAAGCCACCCTGGAGCAGCCACTGGCGACCCAGACGGTGCGTGACATGCTGGTGTTGCCACAAGAGAAGCTGGTGGATACCGACAACGCCGCCGTGCGTCGCGACTACACACCACCGGCGGAGAAGACCCTGCCGATCAAGAACGTGGTCGTGATCCTGATGGAAAGCTTTGCCGGTCACTCGGTAGGTGCCTTGGGTCGTCCTGGCAATATCACGCCGTACTTCGACAAGTTGTCCAAGGAAGGCCTGCTGTTCGACCGCTTCTTCTCCAACGGCACCCATACCCACCAGGGTATGTTCGCCACCATGGCGTGCTTCCCGAACTTGCCGGGCTTCGAATACCTGATGCAGACCCCGGAAGGCAGCCACAAGCTGTCGGGCTTGCCGCAGTTGCTCAGCGCGCGTGATTTCAACGACGTGTATGTCTACAACGGCGATTTCGCCTGGGACAACCAGTCGGGCTTCTTCAGCAACCAGGGCATGACCAACTTCATTGGTCGCAATGATTTCGTCAACCCGGTGTTCTCTGACCCCACTTGGGGGGTGTCCGACCAGGACATGTTCAACCGTGGCCTGGAAGAGTTGAAAGCCCGTGAAGGCGGCAAGCCGTTCTACGCGTTGCTGCAAACCCTGTCCAACCACACGCCGTACGCGCTGCCGAACCCGTTACCGGTGGATAAAGTCACGGGCCGTGGCAGCCTCGACGAGCATTTGACGGCGATGCGCTACTCCGACTGGGCACTGGGCCAGTTCTTTGAAAAGGCCCGCAAGGAGCCGTACTTCAAGGAAACCCTGTTCGTGGTCGTGGGGGACCACGGTTTCGGCAACGAGCAGCAGATCACCGAGATGGACCTGGGCCGTTTCAACGTACCGATGCTGATGATCGCGCCGGGTATCCAGGAGAAATTTGGCGAGCGTGACCATACCGTGGGCACCCAGATCGACATCGTGCCGACCATCATGGGGCGTCTCGGCGGTGACACCTTGCACCAGTGCTGGGGCCGTGACCTGCTGAACCTGCCAGAAGGCGACAAGGGCTTTGGCGTGATCAAGCCATCGGGCAGTGACCAGACCGTCGCATTGCTGACGGGCGACCGTGTGCTGGTATTGCCCAAGGAAATGCCACCGAAGCTGTGGGAGTACGAACTGGGCGCCAACCCGACCGGTAAAGTTATCCCTGAGTCGCCGGACGAGGCGGCGTTGAAGCAAAAACTCGAGTCGTTCCTGCAGACCGCGACCAAGAGCCTGCTGGACAACACGGCCGGTGTGATTGACGGCAAGCCGGATTAAGTATCCGGCAATAAAAAAAGAGGCCTTCTAAGGCCTCTTTTTTTTGCGTGTTACTGCAGGAGCGGCGGTTATATGCGACCGAGCAACAGCAGCACCACCAGGACGACCAGTACTACACCCAGGATACCCGACGGGCCATAGCCCCAGTTACGCGAGTGAGGGAATACTGGCAGACCACCGACCAGCAGGAGGATCAAGATAATGATCAGAATGAGGCTCATGGTTGTTTTCCTTATTGGCCTGCAAAGACCGGTTGTTTAACGACAGGCCCGACAGTTTAATCACGGACGCCTTAACAACTCCGACTGCCGTCCTTCACGGAAAATTCAGTATTTTTTTAAAGCATTTAGCAAACGTGCTTATTTCTTTTAGTGCGTTCGCAAATATGACTTATTAGTTGAAAAATATTGAACTTAGGCTATAGGCCGACCTCCGACCTGGTCGCTGGTTTGCCACGGGCATTCATCAATCTAATGGTGGATGGGTGCAGGAAAAACCTTCGCTACACTGCCGGTCACTTCTTCCGTGAACCACAAGGCTACTTCTATGCAAAATCGCATGATGATCACTGGCGCCGGGTCCGGCCTGGGTCGCGAAATCGCGCTGCGCTGGGCTCGCGAGGGTTGGCAGTTGGCCTTGTCGGACGTCAGCGAGCCGGGCCTGCAGGAAACCCTCAAGCTGGTGCGCGAGGCCGGTGGCGATGGGTTTGTGCAGCGTTGCGACGTGCGCGACTACAGCCAGCTCACCGCGTTTGCCCAGGCCTGCGAGGTGAAACTCGGCGGGGTCGATGTGATCGTCAACAATGCGGGCGTGGCCTCGGGAGGGTTCTTTGCCGAGCTGTCCCTGGAAGACTGGGACTGGCAGATCGCGATCAACCTGATGGGCGTGGTCAAGGGCTGCAAGGCGTTCCTGCCGCTGCTGGAAAAGAGCAAGGGGCGCATCATCAACATCGCGTCCATGGCTGCGCTGATGCAGGGGCCCGCCATGAGCAACTACAACGTGGCCAAGGCCGGTGTGGTGGCGCTGTCGGAAAGTTTGCTGGTGGAACTCAAGCAACAGGAAGTCGGCGTGCACGTGGTGTGCCCATCGTTCTTCCAGACCAACCTGCTCGACTCGTTCCGCGGGCCGACCCCGGCCATGAAGGCACAGGTCGGTAAATTGCTGGAAAGCTCACCGATCTCGGCAGCGGATATCGCCGACTACATCTACCAGCGTGTCGCCGAGGGCGAGTTCATGATCCTGCCCCACGAACAGGGGCGCATGGCCTGGGCATTGAAGCAGAAGAACCCGCAGTTGCTCTATGACGAAATGACCAGCATGGCCGATAAGATGCGTGCCAAGGCGCAGGCGGCCAAGGGCTGATCCAGTAGCGGTCTGTCAGACAACTTACCGGCGCATGTAGGGCTTGCCTGAATTCTTCGCAAGCCATTGATGCACCCCCACCGAGCGCGCATGGTCGAGGTCCTTTCATTGCTAAAAGGATAACCGCCATGCTGGTCTTAAGCCGTGCCGTAGGCGAAGTCATCTCCATCGGCGATGACATCGCCGTGCACATTCTTGAGTTGAACGGTAACCAAGTGAAGTTGGGCGTGGAGGCGCCAAGCGGGGTGCATGTACACCGTGCCGAGGTCTACCAGAAGATCCTCGATCGCCAGGGCGCAGCCACTCACCCGGTGACGGTGCCCAATCTCTGATGTCAGTCGAACAGGTGCTTGGGCACGTCGTGCTTGAGCATCAACTGGCATTGCTCGCTTTCCGGGTCGAACACAATCAGCGCCTGGCCCTTGGTCAGCGCCTGGCGCACGCGCAGTACGCGGGTTTCCAGCGGCGTGTCGTCGCCATTGTCGGTGCCGTCACGGGTGACGAAGTCTTCGATCAGACGGGTCAGGGTGTCGACTTCAAGTGCATCGTGGGGAATCAGCATACAAGCCTCGGGTGATGGATCCCGGCGATCCTACTGCGCCGGGACCGGAGTTGCCAGTTTCAGGACTTGTTGCCTACCAGGCTGTCCACCGACGGCACCCGTGTGTCGCTCTCCATCTGCGTCTCATGCTCGATCTGGTGACTGAACCGATCCAGGGAACCCTGCGCCGGCTGCGCATCACTGGCGAACACCGGTGGGCTGAGAATGTAGGCGCCCAACAGGCGGCTCAGTGCCGCCAGGCTGTCGATGTGCGTACGCTCGTACCCGTGGGTCGCATCACAGCCAAACGCCAGCAAGGCGGTGCGGATGTCGTGGCCGGCGGTCACCGCCGAGTGCGCGTCGCTGAAGTAATAGCGGAACAGGTCGCGGCGCACCGGCAAGTCATGGTCAGACGCCAGGCGCAGCAAATGCCGCGACAGGTGATAGTCATACGGCCCGCCGGAATCCTGCATCGCCACGCTCACCGCGTGTTCACTGGAGTGCTGGCCGGGGGCGACGGGGGCAATGTCGATGCCGACAAACTCGCTGACATCCCAGGGCAGGGCGGCGGCGGCGCCACTGCCGGTTTCCTCGGTGATGGTGAACAGCGGGTGGCAGTCGATCAGCAAGGGCTCGCCGCTGTCGACAATCGCCTTGAGCGCCGCGAGCAGGGCGGCGACGCCGGCCTTGTCGTCCAGATGACGGGCGCTGATGTGCCCGCTCTCGGTGAATTCCGGCAGCGGGTCGAAGGCCACATAGTCACCGATACCAATCCCCAGCGAATCACAATCGGCACGGGTGGCGCAGTAGGCATCCAGGCGCAATTCCACATGGTCCCAACTCACGGGCATTTCATCCACGGCGGTATTGAACGCATGCCCGGAAGCCATCAATGGCAGCACACTGCCACGGATCACGCCGTTGTCGGTAAACAGGCTGACGCGGCTGCCTTCGGCGAAGCGGCTCGACCAGCAGCCCACTGGTGCGAGGCTCAAGCGACCGTTGTCCTTGATCGCGCGAACCGCTGCGCCGATGGTGTCCAGGTGCGCGGACACCGCACGGTCGGGGCTGTTTTTCTGGCCCTTGAGGGTGGCGCGGATGGTCCCGCGCCGGGTCATTTCAAAAGGAATGCCCAGTTCTTCCAGGCGCTCGGCGACATAACGCACGATGGTGTCGGTAAATCCGGTGGGGCTGGGAATGGCGAGCATTTCCAGCAGCACTTTTTGCAGGTAGTTCAGGTCCGGTTCGGGGATGGTTCGGCTCATAAAGACTCCTGATTACGCGTGAAGATGGGGTGCCATCGGGGATTCATCGCGGGTACGTCCGCTCCCAGGTTCAGCGCATTCCAATGTGGGAGCGGGCGTGCCCGCGATGAGGCCGGAACAGCCAGCCCATCGCTCGAGCGGTCGGTTAACTGTGAGGAAACAACAAATCCACAAACCGCTCAGCCGTAGGCTGCGGTTCATGATTGGCCAGGCCGGCCCGTTCGTTGGCTTCGATAAACACATACTCGGGTTGATCGGCGGCCGGCACCATCAGGTCCAGGCCTACCATGGGGATGTCCAAGGCGCGGGCGGCGCGCACGGCGGCGTCCACCAGCGTGGGGTGCAGGATGGCGGTAACGTCTTCCAGGCAACCGCCGGTGTGCAGGTTGGCGGTGCGGCGCACGGCCAGGGTCTGGCCACGGGGCAGGATGCTGCTGTAGTCGTAGCCGGCGGCCTTCAAGGTACGTTCGGTCTCGCCATCCAGCGGGATTTTGCTTTCTCCGTCGGTAGCGGCCTGGCGACGGCGGCTCTGGGCTTCGATCAGCGCGCCGATGGAATGCTGGCCGTCACCGGTCACCTCCGCCGGGCGGCGGATCGCGGCAGCCACGACCTCGAAGCCGATCACCAGGATGCGCAGGTCGAGGCCTTCGTGAAAGCTCTCCAGCAGTACACGGCTGTCGAACTGGCGCGCTGACTCGATCGCCCGCTGCACGTCTTCAATGCTCTGCAGATCCACCGCCACGCCCTGGCCTTGCTCGCCATCCAGCGGCTTGACCACGATGCGCTGGTGCTCGTCGAGGAACTCCAGGTTGTCATCGGCGCTGCCCGCCAGTTGCTGCGCCGGCAGTTTCAAACCGGCTGCCTTGAGCACCTTGTGGGTCAGGCTCTTGTCCTGGCACAAGGTCATGCTGATGGCGCTGGTCAGGTCGCTCAACGACTCACGGCAACGCACACGGCGCCCGCCATGACTGAGGGTGAACAGGCCTGCATCGGCGTCATCCACCTGCACATCGATGCCGCGTCGATGGGCCTCTTCGACGATGATCCGTGCATACGGATTGAACCCCGCCTGCGGGCCGGGGCCGAGGAACAGTGGTTGGTTGATACCGTTCTTGCGCTTGATCGCAAACGTGGTCAAGGCGCGAAAACCGAGCTTGGCGTAAAGGTTCTTGGCCTGGCGGTTATCGTGCAGCACCGACAGGTCAAGGTAACTCAGGCCACGGCTCATGAAGTGTTCAACCAGATGGCGCACCAGCACCTCGCCCACACCGGGGCGTGTGCATTGCGGGTCGACCGCCAGGCACCACAGGCTGCAACCATTTTCCGGGTCGTGAAACGCCTTCTGGTGGTTGAGGCCCATCACGCTGCCGATCACCGCGCCGCTGTCTTCATCTTCCGCCAGCCAATACACCGGACCGCCTTCATGACGAGGCGTGAGGCGTTCGGCGTCGACCGGCAACATGCCGCGCCCTTGATACAGGTGGTTGACCGCCTGCCAATCGGCTTCGGACTGCACCCGACGAATGCGAAAACCGCGGAACACCCGGGTGGCAGGGCGATAGTCGCTGAACCACAGGCGCAGGGTGTCGGATGGATCAAGGAACAGCTGCTGGGGATCGATGCCCAGGATCTGTTGCGGCGCCGCGACGTAGAGCGCGATATCGCGCTCGCCGGGTTGTTCATTCAGCAGTTCCTGGGCCAGGGTCGCCGGGTCGGGGAAGGTATGCCCGATCAGCAACCGGCCCCAACCGCAATGCACGGCAATCGGCTCGGCGGCCAAGGGGCTGCCGTCTTCCGCCAGGCGGGCTTGCAGGCGCTCATAGGTCGGCGCCTGGCCTTTGAGCAAGCGTTGGCTGTAGGCCGCTGCATGGGGTTTCATCAATCAGATTCCTTGTTCGCTGAGCCACAGGTTCAGCGCCGCCAGTTGCCACAGCTTGGAGCCGCGCAGCGGGGTCAGTTGGCCTTGCGGGTCGGTGAGCAAGCGGTCGAGCATGGCGGGGTTGAACAGGCCGCGGTCCTGGCTGGGGTCCAGCAACAGTTCGCGCACCCAGTTCAATGTGTCGCCCTGCAAATGCTTGAGGCCCGGCACGGGGAAGTAACCTTTCTTGCGGTCAATGACTTCGCTCGGGATCACGCGGCGCGCGGCTTCCTTCAACACCTGCTTGCCGCCGTCGGGCAATTTGAACTGGCCCGGTACGCGGGCCGACAGTTCTACCAGGCGGTAGTCGAGGAACGGCGTACGCGCTTCAAGGCCCCAGGCCATGGTCATGTTATCGACGCGTTTGACCGGGTCATCCACCAGCATCACCGTGCTGTCCAGGCGCAGCGCTTTATCCACCGCTGCGTCGGCACCGGGCATGGCGAAATGCTCGCGCACGAAGTCACCGGCGGCATCGTTGGCGGTCAGCCATTTCGGTGCAACGGTGGCGGCGTAGTCGTCATAGCTGCGGTCGAAAAAAGCCTCGCGGTAGGCGGCATACGGGTCGCTGGCGCCGTCGACTTGTGGGTACCAGTGGTAACCGGCGAACAGTTCATCGGCGCCCTGGCCGCTCTGCACCACCTTGCAGTGCTTGGCCACTTCCCGCGACAGCAGGTAGAACGCGATGCAGTCGTGGCTGACCATCGGCTCGCTCATGGCGCGGAAGGCGGCCGGCAGTTGCTCGATGATCTCGCTTTCGGCGATGCGCAATTGGTGGTGACGCGTGCCGTAGTGCTTGGCGATCAGGTCCGAGTACTGGAACTCGTTGCCGGCCTCGCCACCGGCGTCTTCAAAGCCGATGGAGAAGGTCGACAGATCCTGCACGCCGACTTCGCGCAGCAGGCCGACGAGCATGCTCGAATCCACACCGCCCGACAGCAACACGCCTACATCCACGGCCGCGCGTTGACGGATCGCCACGGCTTCGCGGGTGCTGTCGAGCACGCGGTCGGTCCAGTCTTCCAGGGTCAGGTTCTTTTCATCGTCATGGGGGCCGTAGGGCAGGGTCCACCAGGTTTTCTGCTCGGTATTGCCCTCAGCGTCGATGCGCATCCAGGTGGCCGGTGGCAGTTTCTCGATACCCGCCAACAGTGTGCGTGGCGCAGGCACCACCGCATGGAAGTTCAGGTAATGATTGAGCGCCACCGGGTCGAGGATCGGGTTGATGTCGCCGCCCTTGAGCAACGCTGGTAACGCCGAAGCAAAGCGCAGGCGCTTGCCGGTGCGCGACAGGTACAGCGGCTTCACGCCGAGACGGTCACGGGCGATGAACACGAGCTGGGCATCGCGCTCCCAGATGGCAAAGGCAAACATGCCGTTGAGCTTGGGCAGCAGCGCTTCGCCCCAGGCGTGATAACCCTTGAGCAGCACTTCGGTGTCGCCACCGGAATAGAAGGCGTAGCCCAGGGCTTCCAGCTCTTCACGCAACTCCGGGAAATTGTAGATCGCGCCGTTGAACGCCAGGGACAGCCCCAGTTGGGCGTCGACCATCGGTTGGGCCGAACCGTCGGACAGGTCCATGATTTTCAAGCGTCGATGGCCCAGGGCAATCGGCCCTTGGGCATGGAAGCCCCACGCGTCAGGACCGCGTGGTGCCAAATGATGGGTGATTCGTTCCACCGCTGCCAGGTCGGCAGGTTGATGATCGAAACGTAACTCGCCAGCTAATCCGCACATAGATTCCTTACCGGTTTTTCCGTTGGGGAGGGACAAAAAAGGGACCTCGCCAAAATGGCGGGTACCCAGAGACTGACCCGGGCTGATTGTGGGAGTTTTAGAACAATACGTTATAAGGCAAAGGGCCTTGAGTGGCCGCAAGCCACGTCGCGTGCGACGGGGGCGCCCGTCTACGGTCGGTAGATAGGTCAATAAAGGATGCAAAAAGTGGGGGGATGCGCCGTGTTATCGACCGCCTATTTGAACCCTTCATCGCCGGCGTGGGCGTTATTGTCCGGGTCATTATCCAACGCAATAAGGACTGTTGCCGATGACCCTAAACCCGGCTGTAAGCCAGGCCGCTGCGCCTGTCACTCAGGCGCAAATAACCGCTGCACTGCTGGAAATCACCGGCGACCTGGACAAGGCCAAGGTGCTGCAGCACACGCTGCCCCCATGGCTGGTCAGTGCCACTGCTCAAACGCGTCAGGCGCTCGAAGCGGCGCATGCCAGCAGCCTTCAACCCCGCGAGCGGGCCGCGAGCCTGTTGCGCCGTGTAACACCCCTCAGGTCATTTTGTGCCGGGCGACTCAACGCACTCCTGGCGGCGAAGGGGCATGCTGACCTGGACGTCGAACGTGACTGGCTGGAGTTGCCCAAGCGGCAGTTCGCCGGGTTGACCGTCGGCAGCGGCTTACGGCTGCGGACGATGTCCTTGGACAAGCACAACCTGCTGCAGGCGGCCATGCAGAATTTCACCCTGGACCAGGCCGAGGCGGGGGGGCTGCCCGCAGGCGCGGTGATTCGAACGGGTGAGGCAGGCCAGGACGTGTCAACGCTGAGCGCTGGAGCCTTTGCGCGGTACTGCCGCGAACTGGACCTGGGCGAGGCTTATCAACGGCACCTGCGTGAGGTGTTTAACCTCACGGCGAGTGACGACGAGGGCGGCGCTGAACGGGCCTACAATCCGGTGGTCGGCGAGGTCGGCCAGTGCAAGATCAAGGACATGCACATCGACTTGCAGATCGCCCATGGCAAGGGGGATATCAGTGAGTCCGGCCATACCGCGTTGCAAGCCCTCCTGCTCAATGCCCGCTTGCCCGCCCGAAACCTGCAGCATGTGGTGTTCCATGAAAAGCCGCTGGCCTGGCAAGGGATGAATGTGCACGGGGCATGCCTGTGGAGCGTGCTGGTGTTCGGCCATGTCTCCACGCACGGCTTTGCTGATGGGCCCTTGCTGGTGTACATGCCAGGCGAGCCCGGGCGCCCGTGGTATGAATACCCCACGCTAGGCGATCTGACCGCCTAACTGACGCTCAAGCTTCAGGTGCCGGCCTATCGCACCTTTTTCACTCGCTACCTGGATGAGGCCGAGCGGTTCGGTTTTTTCCAACGTTTTGACAAACACAGGACACTGGAACGCGTCGAGCCCGTGGTGGTGGACGCCAGCCTGGAGCAGTTCTTCTTCGGCGCCCTGACCCGCAAGATCCAACTGGACGCCGTTGCATTGGCCGTACCGACGGCGCAAGTGGATGACGAGGTGCGCCAGAAACGCCTACAAGGCTATCTGGAGGCGGGCCTGAATATGTTGAACATCGCCGGCCTGGTGGTGCCGGTGCTTGGGCAATTGATGATCGGCGTCGCCGTCGGCGAGATGCTCGCCGAGGTCTTCGAGGGGGTGGATGAATGGACCCATAGCGACCAGGCCGAGGGCCTCGAACATTTGGTCAATGTGGCCGAAAACCTGGCGGCCATGGCCCTGTTCGCGGACGGTGTGAAGGTGGCGGGCAAGGTGTTCAGGGCCTACAAGTCCAATCCCGCGGAGTTCTTCGAGGCGGTCGAAGCCGTGCAGATGCCTGATGCGGCGCCTCGCTTGTGGCGTCGGCGGCTGAAGCCATACGGCCGGACGCTGGATGTCGACGCCCTGACGGTTGCCAATAGCCGTGGGATCTACCAGGCCGGCGGTCATTCATATGTCAGGATCAAGGGGGTGGTGTATTCGGTGGCCTACGATGAGCGGTCGGGTTACTGGCACGTCCTTCATCCGACGCGTTCCACGGCCTATTGTCCACGCCTGCTGCACAACCGCCAGGGCGGCTGGCGGTTTGCGTTCGAACACACCCAGGAGTGGGGCAGCCCGTCCTACATCCTCACTCGGCTCAACCCGCGCCTGGCCGCGCTGGCCCCCGAGCAATTGAAACACGTGTCGAGCATTGTCGACATGCGCCCCTCCCGGCTGCATGCCCTGGCCCTGCAAAACAGGCCGCTGCCGGAGCGCTTCAACGACTGCGTGGCGCGTTTCGCCCTGAACCAGCAAGTCCGCGATCTGACGTGGCAGCTGGAACATCAGCCACGGCCGGATGCAAGCACAGCGCGCGTCCAGTTGCTGGCGTTGCCGCTGATGCCGGGATGGCCGCAGGGACGGTTTTTCGAGGTACTGGACAGCCAAGGGGCGCTGCTCGAACGTTACCCGGGCACCGTACCGTTCGACCCTGGACACTTGAGCATCCACATCACTGAACAGGCGCTCAAAGACGGCGAAGTCATGGCGACCCTGCTCGACGTCCTGCCGCCGGACGAGACCTACACCCTGCTGGGGAGCTCGGTACCACCCGATGAGCAGGGCGCGGTGCTGGCGCGCCAGTTGCTGGCCTCGCTCAAGCGTACCCACCGAGAGGTGTTCCAGCAGCTGTACGAAGCAGCGGATGACATTACCCATTCAGACCACGGGTTGCTCAAGGCGCATTTCCCGCACTTGCCCAATCGCATCGCCTGGGAATTACTGTCCAAGACGTCAACCGTGCATCGCCGGCAACTGCGCAGCACCCGACGCGTGCCGCTGCCGCTCGCACAACGGGTACGCGAAGCGTTGGTCATGCAGGAAGAAGATCAGGCGTTGATCGGCCTGTACCTGCCGGAGCTGGCGGCCGCCCCCTCGCGACGGCTGGCCGTCAACCTGCTGGCGAAAGTCGCCGGGTGGCCGCGGGATATGCAAGTGCAGGTACGCCGGGACAGTGTGATCGGCAACCTGATCGGCACCTCTGGCAGCCAGCATGCACGGTGGCGGCGCACACTGGTCGAGACCGGCGATGGGGTCCAGGCGTTCGACGATAAAGGTGCGCCACTGGGCGAAAAGGCGTCAGGCCCAGAAGGGTTTTACCAGGCGCTGCTCGCCACTTTGTCGCCTGCGCAATTGGCAGCACTGAACCTATCGGGGGCAGAGCACGCCAGTCGGTTACGCGACGCGATCCAGGCGTGCGCCGAGGAAGAACGCCACGTGCTGTCACGCTATCTGTGGCCCGAACGTGCACTCCCTGAGCCGGCGCCGGTGCCGTGCGTCCAGGCCATGGTGCGCTCGACGCGGCACCCGGCGGCGCTGGTGCGCAAGGTCCACCGGCTGTATCCCGGTTTTGACGAGCGCCAGGTGGCGACGTTCCTGGACCGGCAAGGCTCCGATCACCTGACGCGCGCCCAGTCCGTGGAGGCGTTGGAGCGACAGTTCGAGGCCCTGCATCGGGCGCTCAAGGTGTGGCGCAGTGACAAGACGTCCTTCGGCGGTCTCCCTCAGCCCCAGGCAGATTACCGCTTGGGCCGTCACCAGGCGATGCAGGCCATCGAGGAGGGCTGGAAACAGATGCTGCTGTTGCCCGATGCCGACGGGGTAAAGGTCCCAAGCCTGGTACTCGATGGCCTGGTCGTGGGTCGACTGCCCACATTACCGGCGCAGGTCAACTTTGCCCATGTCCGGCAGTTGTCGTTGAACAGAATGGGGCTCGACGATGACGTGGCCTATTTTCTCAAGCACTTCAAGCAGCTTGAGGCTTTGGAACTGCGCAGTAACGAGGTGACACGCCTGCCGGAGGTACTGTCACAGATGCCCGCGCTCAAACGCCTGTACCTCAACGACAACCACCTGCAACTCACCGAACACACCCGCGCCAAGCTGGCTGACCTGCGAGGCCTGCAGGTATTGAGCCTGAGCAACAACCCGTTGACCGACCCGCCTGCCATCGGTCACCTGTTCGAGTTGCGTGAGCTGATGGTGCGTCATTGTCGTCTGCGCGCGTTTCCCGGTGGGGTGTCGCGCCTGCCCTACCTGCAGTACCTCGACCTGCGCGACAACGATATCCTGGCCTTGCCCGGCTGGTTGTCCACCGCGCCACGTCCGGTGGCTGAAGCCATCAACCTGCGGCACAACCCGCTGGATGAAGCCAGCCGAAAGACACTGGCCGACTACCGGAGCCGGACCGGCGTAGGCATGGGCTTCCTGGAAGATGACATCGCTCGCCTCAACGAGCAGAAGGCCCGGGAACTATGGTTGGCCGATAGCGGGGTTGCGCGGTACTCGCAAAAGGAGACCGTTTGGACAGGGCTCAAGCATGAGCCAGAGTCCGAGAGCCTGTTCGGGTTATTGGCCGAACTGGGCGGCACTGGCGATGCTCAACTGGTGCGTGAGGACCTGGAGCGGCGTGTCTGGCGGGTGCTGGAGGCCGCCGGGCATGACACGCAGCTACGCCATGAGATCTTTGACCGGGCGGCCACTCCCCTCAATTGCGATGACAGTGCGGCACTGAATTTCAGCAACCTTGAGGTGCTGGTGGAGATCCAAGAGGCTGCCAAAGGGGTCGAAGGTGGCAAGCTGACCGCCAAGCCACTGCTGAAGTTGGCCAAGGGCCTGTTTCGTCTGGACCAGTTGGACAGCTACGCCCGCACGCACAGTCAGCAGCACCCGGAGGCCGATCCGCTGGAAGTCAGCCTGGCGTACCGGACAGGGCTGGCCAGCAAGTTTCATTTGCCGGGTCAGCCCCGGCATATGCGTTTTGCGCGCCTGGGAGGCGTCACGCTGGAAGCGCTGAACAGTGCCGAAGAACAACTCCGGGCGGCGGAGCGCTCACCCAAGCTCTTGAACTACCTGGTGGAGCTGCCGTTATGGGACAGTCACTTGAAACTCACATTCAGCCGATCGTTCGAGGCGTTGAACGAGCCCTTTGACCAACGCCTGCAGGCTGTCTTTGAAAAAAGCACCGCGCTGAACGACGTCGACTACCTTGACCAGATGAACCAGATCCTGCGCGAGCAGCAAGCGGCGCATAAGGGCGAATCCGAGCGCCTGACCAAGGAGGCGCTGAAGCTCGGAGATCTGTCACCCTGTGTGATCCCGTGATACAGCCTGGTCTAGGGCTTGCCGGCGTTGCTGCGAATCAGCGCGCGCACGGCAAAGCGATTGGGGTGGCAAGCCTCGGCCACGCTGCTGGGCAAGGGCAAGGGTTCGGCTTCCAGCCAGGCTGCCAGCAGTTCGGCACACAGCGGCGCGGTCACCAGGCCCCGTGAGCCATGGCCGCTGTTGATGTAGACGCCATCGAGCCAGGGGCAGGGGGCCGTTGGCACGTGGCGGGCGTCCTTGCGCAGAATCGCATAGGCCTCGTCGAACGCATCACGCTCGGCCAGCGGCCCGACAATCGGCAGGTAGTCGGGGCTGGTGCAGCGGAATGCCGCGCGGCCTTCGAGGTCTCCGGGGGCCAATGTGTCGGCACCCAGGCGCAGGGCTAGGTCGGCGGAGATTTCCCGCAGCATGTCCAGGTTGCCGGCATGTTCGGTGGCGGTAGGCGTGAGGTCATCGTTCTTGAAGTCGAAGCTGGCGCCCAGGGTGTGCTCTCCCAGGCGCGCCGGGGCAACGTAGCCCTCGGCACACACCACGGTAGCCAGCGCCTGGCTGGCCGGGGTTTGCGCCAACCGGGTGATTTGCCCGCGGATACGCTTGAGCGGCAGGTCGGCACTGAACGCAAAGCGCTTGACCTCGGCGGCACCGGCCAGCACCACTACACGGGCGCTGGCCAGCAGGTGATCGCCGGCCAGGGCTTGCCATTGACCGTCAACGCGTCGCAACTCAAGGGCTTCGTGATGGGGCAGGACCTCGATCAATGGGTGCCGCGCCTGCCATTCGCACAGGGCTGGCGGATGCACCCAGCCGCCCTCGGGGTAAAACAGCCCGCCATGGGCCAATGCCACGCCCGCGCGCGCCTGGGCCTGAGCGGTATCCAACGGGTGCAGCAGGCCTGGCGCGAACGCTTCGGCCAACTGCGCCTGACGTTCGGCCTCCTTGGCATTGAACGCCAGTTGCAGCACGCCGCAACCGTCCCAGTCGACGCCCCGGTGCAGGTGCTCCAGCAGGCGCCGAGTGTGGCCGAAGCCGCTGAGAATCAGCTGGGAAAGCGCCGTGCCATGAGCGGACAGCTTGAGGTACAGCACGCCCTGCGGGTTGCCCGAGGCTTCCTGGGCCAGGGCGCCATGGCGCTCCAGCAGTTTGACGTTCCAGCCGCGTGCCGCGAGGCTGGCCGCCGTGGCGCAGCCGGCGAGGCCGCCGCCGATCACCAGCGCGCTGCGCTCACCCTGCAGGGGCGCTGGGCGGGCGAACCACGGTTTGCCTTGGGCCGGTGGCGGCGTTTCGACCGGCCAACCGAGAAACTCGCCACGCAGGATCTCCCATTTGTGGCCGATGCCCGGGGTACGTTTCATCTTGAACCCGGCGGCGTTGATCAGCCGGCGTACCCAGCCGGTGCTGGTAAAGGTACTGATGGTCGAGCCGGGTGCCGCCAGGCGTGCCAGTTGGGCGAACAGCTCGGCGGTCCACATGTCGGGGTTTTTCGCCGGGGCGAAGCCGTCGAGAAACCACGCATCGACCTGCGCGTCCAGTTGCGGTAATTGGTCGAGGGCGTCGCCGATCAACAGGGTCAGCGTCACGCGGCCGTTGTCCAGCACCAGGCGTTGGAAGCCTTGGTGGATGGCGATGTACTGCGCCAGCAGTTGCTCGGCGAAGGGCGCCAGTTCGGGCCAGAGGGCGAGGGCGCGTTGCAGGTCGGCATGGCTCAGCGGGTACTTTTCCACACTGACAAAATGCAGCCGCGCACCGGCCACCGCGTGTTGCTCGAAGAGCTGCCAGGCGCAGAGAAAATTCAAGCCAGTGCCGAAGCCGGTCTCGCCAATCACCAGCCTGCCGCCCACCGGCAGGGCGGCAAAGCGTTCCTGCAAACGGTTCTGTTCCAGGAACACATAGCGGGTTTCTTCAAGGCCCGACTGGTCGGAAAAGTACACATCGTCGAACACCCGCGAATGCGGGCGACCTTGGTCATCCCAGTCGAGCTGGGCGTGGATTACGGGGTTCATGGGCGGCTCGGTAAAGACAAGGCCGCCATTCTAGCCGATCAACAGGCTTTGAATTGACCCATGGCAAGCGGCGGTGGAATTTCCTCCCGCACGGCGTTGCCCAATCCGCTAGTCTTGATCCATCTTGAAACGGAGCTGCCCATGTTCGAATCCGCCGAAATCGGTCACGCCATCGACAAAGACACCTTCGAAGCCGAAGTGCCCGCCCTGCGTGAAGCCCTGCTGGAAGTGCAGTACGAACTGCAACAGCAAAAGCGCTTCCCGGTGATCATCCTCATCAACGGCATCGAAGGCGCCGGCAAGGGCGAGACCGTCAAGCTGCTGAATGAATGGATGGACCCGCGCCTGATCGAAGTGCGCACCTTCGACCAGCAGACCGACGAAGAACTGGCGCGACCACCGGCCTGGCGCTACTGGCGCCAACTGCCGGCCAAAGGGCGCATGGGCATCTTTTTCGGTAACTGGTACAGCCAGATGCTGCAAGGCCGCGTGCATGGGCAGATCAAGGACGCCCGTCTGGACCAGGCCATCGCTGGCGCCGAACGCCTGGAAAAAATGCTTTGCGACGAAGGCGCACTGATCTTCAAGTTCTGGTTCCACCTGTCCAAGAAGCAGATGAAAGCGCGGCTCAAGGCATTGGCCGATGACCCGCTGCATAGCTGGCGCATCAGCCCGCTGGACTGGCAGCAGTCCCAGACCTACGACAAGTTCGTGCACTTTGGCGAACGCGTGCTGCGGCGCACCAGCCGTGACTACGCACCGTGGCATGTGATCGAGGGCGTCGACAGCAACTATCGCAGCCTCACCGTGGGCAAGATCCTGCTCGAAGGCCTGCAAAATGCCCTGGAACTGCGCAAGGGCAAGGCCAGTGGCATGAACCCGGCGCCGTTGCCCTCTGCGGTCGACCAGATGAGCCTGCTCAACAGCCTCGACATGACGCTGCGCCTGGACAAGGACGATTACGAAGAACAACTGATCACCGAGCAGGCGCGGTTTTCCGGCTTGATGCGCGACAAACGCATGCGCAAGCACGCCCTGGTGACGGTATTTGAAGGCAACGATGCGGCGGGCAAAGGCGGTGCTATCCGGCGGTTGGCTGCGGCCCTTGACCCGCGTCAGTACCATATCGTGCCGATCGCGGCGCCCACCGAAGACGAGCGTGCGCAGCCTTACCTCTGGCGCTTCTGGCAGAAAATCCCGGCGCGCGGCAAATTCACCGTGTTTGATCGCTCCTGGTATGGCCGCGTGCTGGTGGAGCGCATCGAGGGCTTCTGCACCACGGCGGACTGGATGCGTGCCTATGGCGAGATCAATGACTTCGAAGAGCAACTGCGCGACGCGGGCGTGATCGTGGTCAAGTTCTGGCTGGCCATCGACAAACAGACCCAGTTGGAACGCTTCCAGGCCCGCGAAGAGATTCCGTTCAAGCGCTTCAAGATCACCGAAGACGACTGGCGCAACCGCGAAAAATGGGACGACTACCGGGCTGCCGTGGGCGATATGGTCGACCGCACCAGCACCGAAGTCGCACCCTGGACCCTGGTGGAAGCCAACGACAAGCGCTGGGCGCGGGTCAAGGTGTTGCGCACCATCAACCTGGCGCTGGAAGAGGCGTTCGCCAAGTCCGACAAGCACGACAAAAAGAAAAAGAAATAGCGCCTGGCTTGTTCTGGTGAGCAAGCCTGCTCACCGCAGGCAGAGCACGCTGGCCATGCTTTTGTATACGCCGGGTGAATGATCGTCGCGGTTGCGCAGGGCTGGATCTATGCTCGATCCAACAACCACAAGATCGAGGTAGCCCATGCGTGAAGTAGTGATCGTCGACAGCGTGCGAACCGGCCTGGCCAAATCCTTTCGCGGCAAGTTCAACCAGACCCGTCCGGATGACATGGCCGCTCATTGCGTCAATGCGCTGCTCACCCGCAATGGCATTGACCCGGCCACGGTGGAAGATTGCATCGTCGGCGCCGGCTCCAACGAAGGTGCCCAGGGCTACAACATCGGCCGCAACGTGGCGGTGCTCTCCCAATTGGGCACTGGCACCGCGGGTATGACCCTCAACCGTTTCTGCTCTTCGGGCTTGCAGGCGATTGCCATCGCCGCCAACCAGATTGCCTCGGGGTGCAGCGACATCATCGTCGCCGGCGGCGTCGAATCCATCAGCCTGACCCTCAAAAGCGTCAACACCGACAACCTGATCAACCCGTTGCTCAGAGAGCAGGTGCCGGGCATCTACTTCCCCATGGGCCAGACCGCCGAGATCGTTGCGCGTCGCTACAACGTCAGCCGCCAAGAGCAGGACCTGTATGCCCTGCAAAGCCAGCAGCGCACCGCCCAGGCCCAGGCCGACGGTTTGTTCAACGATGAAATCGTGCCGATGAGCGTCACGTACAAGGTCGAGGACAAGCACACGGGTGAGGTGCAGGTGCTCGAAGGCGTGGTCGACCGTGATGACTGCAATCGCCCGGACACCACCCTGGCCAGTCTGCAAGGCTTGAAACCCGTGTTCGCCGAACACGGTTCGGTGACGGCAGGTAACTCCTCACAGCTCTCCGACGGTGCCTCGATGACCCTGGTGATGAGCCTGGAAAAAGCCCTGGCACTGGGCCTCAAGCCCAAGGCGTTTTTCCGCGGGTTTACCGTGGCCGGCTGCGAGCCCGACGAGATGGGCATTGGCCCGGTATTTTCGGTGCCCAAGCTGCTCAAGGCCAAGGGCTTGCAGGTGGCAGACATTGACCTGTGGGAGCTCAACGAGGCGTTCGCCTCCCAGTGCCTGTATGCGCGCAATCGCTTGGAAATCGACAATGCCAAATACAACGTCAACGGCGGTTCGATCTCCATTGGGCATCCCTTTGGCATGACCGGTTCGAGGCAGGTGGGGCACCTGGTGCGTGAGTTGCAGCGGCGCAATCTGCGCTATGGCATCGTCACCATGTGCGTGGGCGGCGGCATGGGCGCCACGGGGCTTTTCGAAGCTGTGCGGTAAATCTCACTGAAGAAACCGGATCAGAAAGTGTGGGAGCGGGCTTGCTCGCGAATACGGTGTATCAGTCAGCACATCCGATACTGACACGCCGCATTCGCGAGCAAGCCCGCTCCCACATTTGAACCGCGTCATAGCCCAATCCATTCGCTTGCCCCTAGAATGCCGGTTCCACTTCCTCTGGCTTCTGGGGCACTCATGCACATCTCTTCCGGCCGCTGGGTCTACGGCTTTCTCCTGACCCTGCTGACCGCGTTTCTCTGGGGTATTCTGCCGATCAAACTCAAGCAGGTGCTGCAGGTGATGGACCCGATCACCGTCACCTGGTTTCGCCTGACGGTGGCCGGCGGTTGCCTGTTCATCTACTTGGCGCTCACCAGGCGCTTGCCCAGCCGCAAAGTGCTGGGCCCCAAGGGTGGGTGGCTGGTGGGGATGGCGGTGTGCGGCCTGGTGGGCAATTACGTGTTGTACCTGGTGGGCCTGAAAATGCTCAGCCCCGGCACTGCGCAGTTGGTGGTGCAGATGGGGCCGATCTTCTTGATGATCGCCAGTGTGTTCGTGTTCAAGGAGCGCTTCAGCCTGGGCCAGGGCTTGGGCCTGGTGGTATTGATCATCGGGTTTGGCCTGTTCTTCAACCAGCGCCTGGACGAAATGCTCACCTCGCTCGGCGCCTACACCGCAGGCGTGCTGACCATCCTGCTCGCCACCACTATTTGGGTGTTCTACGCGCTAGGCCAGAAGCAATTGCTGACGGTGTGGAATTCGCTGCAAGTGATGATGGTGATCTACCTGTCGTGCGCCGCGCTGCTTACGCCCTGGGCACATCCCCTGGAAGCACTGGACCTGAGCCCGCTGCAAGGCTGGCTGTTGCTGGCGTGCTGCATGAATACGCTGGTGGCCTACGGCGCCTTTGCCGAAGCGCTCGCCCACTGGGAAGCCTCGCGGGTCAGTGCGACGCTGTCGCTCACGCCTCTGGTGACTTTTGTGGCGGTGGCTTTGGCGGCGTGGCTATGGCCGGCGTATGTGCAGGCCGAAGAGATCAACGCCCTGGGGTATGCCGGGGCGTTGGTGGTGGTGCTGGGCTCGGCGACCGTGGCGCTGGCGCCGTCGTTGCTCGCCGGGCTGAAGGCCCGGCGGTTACGCATGGCGCCCTAGGCGCCCAGCATGTCTTCCGGGCGTACCCACTGGTCGAATTCCGCCTCGGTGAGGTACCCCAGGTCAAGCGCCGCCTCCCGCAGGGTCAACCCTTGCGCGTAGGCCTTCTTGGCGATCTCTGCGGACTTGTCGTAGCCGATGTGCGGATTGAGTGCCGTCACCAGCATCAACCCCCGCTCCAGATGCGCGGCCATCTGCTGGGCGTCGGGTTCAAGGCCGGCCACGCAGTGTTCCTGGAAGTTGTTGCAGCCGTCGGCGAGCAGGCGGATCGATTCCAGCAGGTTGTGGATGATCACCGGCTTGTACACGTTCAACTGCAAGTGCCCCTGGCTGGCGGCAATACCGATGGTCACGTCATTGCCCAGGACCTGGCAGGCCAGCATCGACAGGGCTTCGCACTGGGTGGGGTTGACCTTGCCCGGCATGATCGAACTGCCCGGTTCGTTGGCTGGTAACTTTACTTCCGCCAAGCCGGCGCGCGGACCGGAGCCGAGCAGGCGCAGGTCGTTGGCGATTTTCATCAAGGCCACGGCCAGGGTTTTCAGCGCGCCGTGCAGCGTCACCAGCGGCTCGTGGCCGGAGAGGGCGGCGAATTTGTTCGGTGCGGTGACGAACGGCAAGCCCGACAGCGCCGCCAGTTCGGCAGCAATCGCTTCGCCAAATCCGTGGGGCGCGTTGAGCCCGGTACCTACGGCGGTGCCGCCCTGGGCCAGCTCGCACACGGCGGGCAGGGCTGCGCGTACGGCGCGTTCAGCGTAATCGAGTTGGGCGATAAAGGCCGAGAGTTCCTGGCCAAAGGTGATCGGCGTGGCATCCATCATGTGGGTGCGCCCGGTTTTCACCAGCTTCATATGCTTGGCCGCCTGCTCCGCCAGCCCGCCGGAGAGGGTTGCAATCGCGGGGAGCAGCTGTTGATGCACGGCCTGCACGGCGGCGATGCTCATGGCCGTGGGGAAGCAGTCATTGGAACTCTGGGAACGGTTGACATGATCGTTGGGGTGCACCGGGCTCTTGCCGCCGCGCGGGTTGCCCGCCAGCTCGTTGGCGCGGCCGGCGATCACTTCGTTGGCGTTCATGTTGCTCTGGGTGCCACTGCCGGTCTGCCAGACCACCAGGGGGAACTGGTCATCATGTTGACCGGCCAATACTTCGTCGGCGGCCTGCTCGATCAGGCGGGCGATGTCGGCGGGCAGGTCGCCATTGCGGTCGTTGACCCGTGCCGCAGCCTTCTTGACCAAGGCCAGGGCGTGCAGTACCGCCAGGGGCATGCGTTGCTCGCCAATGGCAAAATTCACCAGCGAGCGTTGGGTCTGCGCGCCCCAGTAAGCGTCATCCGGGACGTGGACTTCTCCCAGGCTGTCGGTTTCGATACGGCTCATCGGGCACACTCCTTCAGGTTCGTTTGCGCAGTTTAGGCTGTGATGGGCCCTGGGGGTTCCCCTAAAAGACTTTTCATCGGATTGAGTGCCGCAAATCCAGGCCCGACAAGGGGTGGGGTTGAGCCATGGCGTTTTTTAGGCGCAGAATGGGCGCCCTTGGGGTCTTACCTCGCCTGCTAGAAAAGGAAACTCGATGACTCGTCTTCGTGCCATCTGTACCGCGGTTGCTCTGGTTTGCGCCAGCGGCCAAGTCTTTGCCGATACCGCCAGCCACAACGCCAGTGCCGAAGCCTTCCTTACCCTGGCCCATGCCGACAAGCTGGGTACCCCGGTGTACATGCAAGTGCAGCAAATGTTCGCCCAGCGTTTCGAGCAGACCAAGGCGCCTGCCGCCAAGCAGTCCGTACTGGACAGCTACCAGGCCAAGGCCAACGCCGCCCTGGACCAGGCCATCGGCTGGCCAAAACTCAAGCCTGACATGGTCAAGCTCTACACCAGCAATTTCAGCGAGTCCGAACTCAAGGACCTGGTTGCTTTCTA
This sequence comes from Pseudomonas sp. MYb13, assembly GCF_002980075.1. NCBI lineage: Bacteria > Pseudomonadati > Pseudomonadota > Gammaproteobacteria > Pseudomonadales > Pseudomonadaceae > Pseudomonas > Pseudomonas sp. MYb13. Next base: position 58,037 of record NZ_PCQI01000022.1, read on the forward strand.
CCAGTCGCCATTGGGCAAGAAAGTGCTGGAAAAAATGCCGCAACTGACCCAGCAATCGGCCCAGATGACCCAGGCCAAGCTGGAAAGCGCCGTGCCGGTGGTGAACAAGCTGTTGGAAGACATGACCAACGAGCTGACGCTAAAAGCCGCCGCACCGGCCAAGAAGAAGTAAGCAGGAATGACCATGCAACAGCGTATCGAAACGGCACTTGCCGCCCTGGGCAGCGACCACTTGAGCGTGCTGGACGAAAGCCATATGCACAGCCGTGGGTTGCAGACCCATTTCAAGGCCGTGCTGGTCAGCCCGCAGTTCGAGGGGCTCAACCGCGTCAAGCGCCACCAGAAGGTCTACGCCACCCTGGGTGACCTGATGAGCGAGTTTCATGCGCTGGCGCTGCATACCTACACGCCTGAAGAGTGGGCGAAAATCGACGCAGCCCCGGCCTCGCCGACCTGCGCCGGAGGACACTGAAAGCCGCCGCACGCTTCAAGCTGTAAACGGCAAGATTGAAGCAATCTTTCCGCTGGCAGCTGGCTTTTTGTTAGAATCCTCAACGCGCCGCTCAGTCGGCGCGTTTTTTTTGCATCCGGTTCACCCCTTACGAGGGTAGCCACCTGGAGAGAACACCCATGACTCAACCGATTGTCGTGGCGGCACTGTATAAGTTCGTCACCCTTGAAGATTACGTCGCCCTGCGCGAGCCACTGCTGCAGGCGATGGTCGACAACGGCATCAAAGGCACCTTGCTGATCGCTGAAGAAGGCATCAACGGCACCGTTTCCGGCAGCCGCGAAGGCATTGATGGCCTGATGGCCTGGCTGAAGAACGACCCACGCATGGTCGACATCGACCACAAAGAATCCTATTGCGACGATCAGCCGTTCTACCGCACCAAGGTCAAGCTCAAGAAAGAGATCGTGACCCTGGGCGTCGAAGGCGTCGACCCGAACAAGAAAGTTGGCACTTATGTTGACCCGCAGGACTGGAACGCGCTGATCAGCGATCCGGAAGTGCTGCTGATCGACACCCGTAACGACTACGAAGTCTCGATCGGTACCTTTGAAGGCGCGATCGACCCGAAAACCACCAGTTTTCGCGAATTTCCCGACTATATCAAAGCCAACTTCGACCCGGCCAAGCACAAGAAGGTCGCCATGTTCTGCACCGGCGGCATTCGTTGCGAGAAAGCCTCGAGCTACATGCTCAGCGAAGGCTTTGATGAGGTCTACCACCTCAAGGGCGGCATCCTGAAGTACCTCGAAGAGGTGCCCCAGGAAGAAACCAAGTGGCAGGGCGACTGCTTTGTTTTCGATAATCGCGTGACCGTGCGCCACGACCTGAGCGAAGGCGACTACGATCAATGTCATGCCTGCCGCACCCCTGTGAGTGTGGAAGACCGCGCCTCCGAGCATTACGTGGCTGGCATCAGTTGCCCGCATTGCTGGGATAAGCTGCCGGAGAAGACCCGACGCAGCGCGATTGACCGCCAGAAGCAGATCGAGCTGGCCAAGGCCCGCAATATGCCGCACCCGATTGGCTTCAACTACAAGCAAACTCCTTCCGAGGCCTGACCCATGTCTGCGCGCCTGCTCTATGTAATGGACCCGATGTGTTCCTGGTGCTGGGGCTTTGCCCCGGTGGCCGAGGCGTTGGTGGAGCAGGCCCAGGCGGCCGGCGTGGAACTGCACCTGGTGGTGGGCGGCTTGCGCACCGGCAGCGGTGCGGCACTGGAGCCGACGACCCGGCGCTATATCCTGGAGCACTGGCAGGCGGTCACCGACGCCACCGGCCAGCCGTTCAAGCGTGAAGGTGCGTTGCCCGACGGGTTTGTCTACGACACCGAGCCTGCGTGCCGCGCCATCGTCACTGCGCGCAGCCTGGCGCCGGACTGCGCCTGGACGCTGCTGGGGCTTATCCAGCGCGCGTTTTACGTCGAGGGTCGTGACGTGACCCTGGCCAGTGTGCTGGTGGAACTGGCCGAGCAGGCCGGCATCCCGCGTATCGAATTCGCCGGCGCGTTTGACCGTGCCGAGCAGCACGCTGCCACCGCAGCCGATTTCACCTGGGTACAAGACCTTGGCATCGCCGGTTTTCCGACGCTGCTGGCCGAACGCAATGGCCAGTTGGCCTTGCTGACCAATGGTTATCAGCCGCTGTCCGAGCTGTCGCCTTTGTTGGGACGATGGCTGGAGCGAGCAACCTGTGCATGATCAGCCTGACAAAGAACCCGGTAAACGCGTCGACCGCCTGACCTGGGCGGAGATTCGCCGCCTGGCCCTGCGCCACAAGAAATCCCTGTGGATCGCCAATGGTGTTGCCGTGCTGGCGACCCTGTGCAGCGTGCCCATCCCTCTGCTCTTGCCCTTGCTGGTCGATGAAGTGCTGCTGGGCCGTGGCGATGCCGCGCTCAAGGTGATGAACCAGGCGCTGCCCCTGGGTTGGCAGAAGGCTGCTGGTTATATCGGCCTGATGCTGTTGGTGACCCTGTTCCTGCGGTGTGGGGCCCTGGTGTTCAACGTGGTGCAGGCGCGACTGTTTGCGCGGTTGGCCAAGGACATCGTGTACCGCATTCGCGTGCGCCTGATCGAACGGCTCAAGCGTATTTCCCTGGGTGAATATGAAAGCCTGGGCAGTGGCACCGTCACCACCCACCTGGTCACCGACCTGGACACCCTGGATAAATTCGTCGGCGAAACCCTCAGCCGCTTCCTGGTGGCCATGCTCACGCTGGTGGGGACTTCGGCGATCCTGGTGTGGATGCATTGGCAACTGGCGCTGCTGATCCTGCTGTTCAACCCGCTGGTGATCTACGCCACTGTGCAGTTGGGCAAGCGGGTCAAACACCTGAAGAAACTGGAGAACGACAGCACCTCGCGGTTTACCCAGGCGCTGACTGAAACCCTGGACGCCATCCAGGAGGTGCGCGCGGGCAACCGCCAGGGCTTCTTCCTCGGGCGCCTGGGCCAGCGTGCCCAGGAGGTGCGGGACTACGCGATCCATTCCCAGTGGAAAACCGACGCCTCCAGCCGCGCCAGCGGTTTGCTGTTCCAGTTCGGTATCGACATCTTCCGTGCGGCGGCGATGCTGACGGTGCTGTTTTCCGACCTGTCCATCGGCCAGATGCTCGCAGTGTTCAGCTACCTGTGGTTCATGATCGGCCCGGTGGAGCAACTGCTCAACCTGCAATACGCGTACTACGCGGCGGGCGGGGCGCTGACGCGGATCAACGAACTGCTGGCGCGTGCCGATGAGCCGCAATATGCCGGCGGCGAAGACCGGTTCACCGGGCGTGAAACCGTTGGCATCGAAGTGCGCGGCCTCGATTTCGGCTATGGCGAAGACTTGGTGCTGGACCAGTTGAACCTGACCATCGCCCCCGGTGAAAAGGTGGCGATCGTCGGCGCCAGCGGCGGTGGCAAAAGCACCCTGGTGCAACTGCTGCTCGGGCTCTACACGCCTCAGGCCGGCACGATCCGCTTTGGCGGGGCAACCCAGCAGGAAATCGGCCTGGAGACGATTCGCGAGCACGTCGCCGTGGTACTCCAGCATCCTGCGCTGTTCAACGACACTGTTCGTGCCAACCTCACCATGGGGCGCGAGCGCAGTGACCAGGCCTGTTGGCAGGCACTGGAAATTGCCCAACTCGATGCTACCGTCAAGGCATTGCCCATGGGCCTGGACAGCGTGGTCGGGCGTTCTGGGGTACGATTCTCGGGAGGGCAGCGTCAGCGCCTGGCGATTGCGCGCATGGTGCTGGCCGAGCCGAAAGTGGTGATCCTGGACGAAGCGACTTCCGCCCTGGACGCCGCCACCGAATACAACCTGCACCAGGCGCTGGCGCGCTTCCTCAGCGGGCGTACTACACTGATCATTGCCCACCGCCTGTCGGCGGTTAAGCAAGCCGATCGAGTATTAGTATTCGACGGTGGTCATATTGCGGAGGACGGTGATCACCAGCAACTGATTGCCGATGGCGGCTTGTATGCCAAGCTCTATGGGCACTTGCAACAAGTGCGTTGATTTGATTTAGCCTAGTCTGAGCTATCGGAAGCGGATATTCGCGTGCGTACCCAGCAGTGCATGTGCAAGGGACTTCATGAAGCAAAAACGGACTCTCGGAACGCCAAGGCTGTTGGGCATTGTCTGGCCCTTTATCGCCGTTGTACTGTTCCAGGCATTGTTGGGCTGCGTCAGTCTCTACGTGCTCTCGGCGGTGCGGGGCTACGTGGCCGGCGAAAGCCTGTGGTCCAAGGGCCAGAAGGACGCCATCTACTACCTGACGCTGTACGCCGATAACCGCGACCAGACCACTTACCTCAAATACCAGCAAGCCATTGCCGTGCCCCAGGGTGGGCACGAATTGCGCGTGGCACTGGACCGTTCCACCCCTGATCTGAATGCCGCACGCCTTGGCATTCTCAAGGGTGGCAACCACCCGGATGACGTTTCCAGCGTGATCTGGCTGTACCTCAACTTTCGCCATTTCAGCTACCTGGAAAAAGCCATCGAGCTGTGGACCGTCGGCGATGGCTACCTGGTGCAATTGGATGACCTGGCGCGCGAGATGCACAACGCAATTACCCGCGACCAGGTCACCGCCAACGATGTGCGGCAATGGAAGGCGCATATCACCGCGATCAACGAAAGCGTGACGCCGGCGGCCAAAGCCTTCAGTGACGCCTTGGGCGAAGGCTCGCGGGTGATCCTGCGTTTGCTGCTGATCACCAACCTGGCCACCGCCCTCGGCCTGATCGTGCTGGCACTGTTGCGCACGCATAAGCTGCTGACCCAGCGCCATGCTTTTGCCAATGCGCTGCAAGAAGAGAAGGAGCGCGCGCAGGTCACCCTGGAGTCGATTGGCGATGGGGTGATTACCACCGACGTCGACGGTGCCATCACCTACATGAACCCGGCAGCCGAGGCCCTGACCCACTGGACCACCGCCCAAGCCCAGGGGTTGCCCCTGGCTGCGTTGTTCAACCTGCTGGATGACAACGCCCAGCCCGACGGTTTTACCCTCATCGAACATATCGTCAAGGGCCAGCTCGGCGGTGGCAGCGAGCATTCGAAAACCATCCAGCGCTTGGACGGCAGCACGGTCTCGGTGACCCTGGTGGGGGCGCCGATCCGCGCCGCCGGCAAGATCACGGGGGCGGTGCTGGTCTTGCATGACATGACCCAGGAGCGTCAATACATCGCTAACCTGTCCTGGCAGGCGACCCACGATGCACTGACTGGCCTGGCCAACCGTCGCGAGTTCGAGTTCCGCCTGGAACAGGTGCTGCACCCTTCCGCCCAGCAGAACGGCGGGCGCCATGCATTGATGTTCCTTGATCTCGACCAGTTCAAGCTGGTCAACGACACCTGCGGCCATGCGGCGGGTGACGAGTTGCTGCGGCATATCTGCGCGTTGCTGCAGTCTGACCTGCGCGAAGGCGACACACTGGCGCGACTGGGGGGCGACGAATTCGGCATCCTGCTGGAAAACTGCCCGCCGGCCGTGGCCGAAAAGATCGCCGAGAGCCTGCGCCATACAGTGCAAAGCCTGCATTTTGTCTGGAAGGGGCGGCCGTTCATGACCACGGTCAGTATCGGCCTGGTGCACATGGGGAACACCCCGACCACCCTGGAAACCTCGCTGCGGGCCGCCGACATGGCGTGCTACATGGCCAAGGAAAAAGGCCGCAACCGCGTGCAGGTGTATCACGCCGATGACTCGGAACTGTCGCTGCGCTTTGGCGAAATGGCCTGGGTACAGCGCCTGCACATGGCATTGGAAGAGAACCGCTTCTGCCTGTACGCCCAGGAAATTTCGCCGCTGGGCCAGACCGACGGTGGTGACGGGCATATCGAGATCCTGCTGCGCCTGCACGACGAGGCCGGTCGCATCATTTTGCCCGACAGCTTTATTCCGGCCGCCGAGCGTTACGGTCTGATGACCTCCCTGGACCGTTGGGTGGTGGAAAATGTGTTCAAGATCATCGCCCGTTGCCTGTTGGAACGCCCTGGGCGTCCCATGGCCATGTGTGCGATCAATCTGTCAGGCATAACCATTGGTGATGATGACTTCCTCGGGTTTTTGCGTGAGAAGTTTCATACATACAATATTCCGCCCGGCATGATCTGTTTTGAAATTACCGAAACCAGTGCGATTGCAAACTTAGGCAGTGCGATCCGCTTTATTAATGAACTCAAAGCCTTAGGCTGTCATTTCTCGCTGGATGACTTTTGTGCCGGAATGTCCTCATTCGCCTATCTCAAACATTTACCTGTAGACTTCCTGAAGATCGATGGAAGTTTCGTAAAGGATATGCTGGACGACCCGATTAACCGCGCGATGGTCGAAGTGATCAACCACATCGGCCACGTCATGGGTAAGCGCACAATTGCAGAGTTTGTCGAGACACCGCAAATCGAACAGGCGTTACTCGAGATTGGTGTGGATTACGCTCAGGGCTACCTGATTGAACGACCGCAATTGTTTACCTTTGATAGCTTGCAGTGTCGACCTGTGCGGCCGCAGCCTCTGTTATTCAAGGCGCCCGGCACATTCCGCTGAAACATTTGCTGGTCTGTACAATCACACTTAAAAAGGAGCCTTACAGTGATCGACACTTTCAATAGAACCGGCCCGCTTATGGAAGCCTCGAGTTACCCCGCCTGGGCGCAGAAACTCATCCAGGACTGTAGCGAGAGCAAGCGCCGAGTTGTCGAGCACGAACTGTACCAGCGCATGCGCGACAACACGCTCAGCGCCAAGACCATGCGCCACTACCTGATCGGTGGCTGGCCTGTGGTGGAACAGTTTGCCTTGTACATGGCACAGAACCTCACCAAGACTAAATTTGCCCGACATCCTGGGGAGGACATGGCGCGGCGATGGCTGATGCGCAATATTCGCGTGGAACTCAACCACGCCGACTATTGGGTGCATTGGGCCCGGGCACACGGCGTGAGCCTGGAGGAGTTGCAGGCCCAGAACGTGCCGCCGGAGTTGCATGCGCTGAGTCATTGGTGCTGGCACACCAGTTCCGCCGATTCGCTGATCGTGGCCATTGCCGCGACCAACTACGCGATTGAAGGCGCAACGGGGGAGTGGTCCGCGGTCGTGTGCTCTACCGGTGTCTACGCGGCGGCCTTCCCCGAGGAAGAGCGCAAGCGTGCGATGAAGTGGCTGAAGATGCACGCCCAGTACGATGATGCGCACCCGTGGGAAGCGCTGGAAATCATCTGCACCCTGGCCGGGATGAACCCGAGCAAGGCCCTGCAGGTGGAGTTGCGTCAGGCCGTGTGCAAGAGCTATGACTACATGTACCTGTTCCTGGAAAGCTGCATGCGCCTGGAGAAAGAGAAAGCCCCAGCCGTGATGCGCGAGCGCCAGGCGCGGGTCGCCAGCGAAGCCTGATGTTAAGGGAGGTGGCGGGGTCTACCCCGCCATCGCCAAGCGGTTGCGGCCTTCGCGCTTGGCCACGTACAGCGCGCTGTCGGCTCGGCGCAACAGACTTTCGGCAGACTCTGCAGCCAGCAAGGTGGAGCAGCCCAGGCTGACCGTCAATTCGATTCGCGTTCCGTCCGCCCGGTAGTCCTGGGCCTGTGCCGCCTGGCGCAGGCGCTCCCCGACCATCGCCGCTGCGTCCCGGCCGGTGTTGGACAGCAGGATCAGAAACTCTTCCCCGCCAAATCGAAACACCATGTCCACGTTACGCAACTGGCTCTTGATCGCTGCCGCGACGGCGCGCAGCACGTTATCGCCTGCGGCATGGCCGTGGGTATCATTGATGGTCTTGAAGTGGTCAATGTCCAGCATCAGCAAGGACAGCGGGTTCAGGTGCCGGCGCGCCATGTCGATTTCCCGTTGCAGGGTCTGGTCCATGGCAATGCGGTTACCGGTCTCGGTCAAGGGGTCGCGCAGGGCGCTGCGGGTGGCCGCGCGGTAAAGCAGCGCGTTGCGCATCGGGTAGAGCAGGGTAGCCAGCAGCGATTCGAGCTGGCCGAGTTCTTCTTCCGTCAGGCGTTGGTTACGCCGAAAGATCAGCTCGCCAAGATGCTCGCCTTCATGGCTCAGGCTGTAACTCACCGAATGGTGGCCGCGATGGCCAAACTCCAAGCGCAGGTCGCTGGCTTGGTGCCGGTACTGCAGGGCGTCCAAGGGCACCAGGCGCTGGACCTCGCGGAAAAACGCACCGAGGATACGCTCCGGCTCCAGGCTGGTTTGCAATTGCTGGCCCAGTTGCTGGCGAAGTTGAGCGAGGGTCGTGGGGCGGCGCGGAAGGAGGGATGGCTGACCAAATCCCAGGCGTTGCAATTTGGCACTGTCAAAGTCAATTGCATTGGTCTGGGTCGGTGTTTTCATAAGCGATCGGCCTCTAAGCACATAGCTGTCTTACAGGCTTGATAAGAGTGGCGAGTGCCAAGCGTCTTACTGTTCCTTCAGTTCCGTAAAACATGAGTAACAGTTTAGACCGCTTTGCCATGGGTTATAACCCCTGGGTACTGCCGCACGTCCTGTCATCGCTCAGCCTGTTTGAATAAGGTTAGAGCGAGATTCATGCCAGGTTCGTTCAATTAAATAAAACCTTTATAAATCAGGCGACTGTCCCCATCGGTAAATACAGTCGCCGGAGAGTGGCGCCAGTTATTTGGCAAGCCAGGGAGGCGGGGGCAACACTTGGACGATACCCTCGGCCAGCGGCTGGGGCTGTTGCCGGAGCAGTTGGCCCCATCCTAGGCAAGTGGAATCGTCGACCAGCAGGGTCAGACGAGGGTGGTACGGTCGATCTGCTCGATGGACGTGACGCCGGTCAGCGTCATGGCCACGCGCATTTCCTTGGCGAAGATGTCCAGCAGGTTCTCCACCCCGTGCTGGCCGTCGGCGGCCAGGGCATAGGCGGTGGCGCGTCCCAGCAGGCAGGCCTTGGCGCCCAGGGCGAGCATGCGCACTACGTCCAGCCCGGAACGGATGCCGGAGTCCACCAGCACCGTGAGGTCATCGCCCACGGCGTCGGCAATCGGCGGCAGCGCCTTGGCGGTGGACAGCACGCCATCCAACTGGCGGCCGCCGTGGTTGGACACCACGATGCCGTCGGCGCCGAAACTCACCGCATCCTTGGCGTCCTGGGGGTCGAGGATGCCCTTGATGATCATCGGGCCTTTCCAGAACTCGCGGATCCACTCCAGGTCTTTCCAGCTGATCGACGGGTCGAAATTGTTCGCCAGCCAGCCGATGTAGTCTTCCAGATGCGTCGGTTTGCCCAGGTACTTGGAGATGTTGCCCAGGTCGTGGGGACGGCCCATCAACCCCACGTCGAACGCCCATTGCGGTTTGGTCACGGCTTGCAGCATGCGCCGCTGAGCCGCGAACGGCCCGGACATGCCGGAATGAGCGTCGCGATAGCGCGCGCCGGGCGTGGGCATGTCCACGGTAAACACCAATGTGGTGACCCCGGCGGCCTGCGCGCGCTCCAGCGCATTACGCATGAAACCACGGTCCTTGAGCACGTAGAGCTGGAACCAGATCGCCTGCGCGCTTTGCGACGCCACTTCCTCGATCGGGCACACCGACACCGTCGACAGGCAGAACGGAATGCCCTTGTTGGCCGCCGCCTTGGCCGCCTGCACTTCGCCACGCCGCGCATACATACCGGTGAGCCCGACCGGGCTGAGGATCACCGGCATGTCCAGGGTCTGGCCGAAGAGCGTGGTCTTCAGGCTCAGGTTGTCCACATTGCGCAGGATGCGCTGGCGAAGGCTGATCTCGGCCAGGTCCGAACCGTTCGCACGCATCGTGTGTTCGGCGTAGGCGCCGCCGTCGATGTAGTCGAACAGGAAGCGCGGCAGCTTGCGCTTGGCGGCTGCGCGGTAGTCGGAGGCGGACGAGATGATCATTATTAGCGGCTCCACAAGGCAAAGTGGGTTCAGGATAGGCAACTCTCTGGCATGATAAAAACAACTTTTATCACTGGTTGCCAGTCGCCAAGGGAATACTGATGAACCTGAGGACATTACGGGCCTTTGTCGAAGTGGTGCGCCAGGGCGGTTTCTCCCAGGCTGCCGAGGTGGTCGCCCTGACCCAGTCCACCGTCAGCAAAGCGGTCAAGACCCTGGAAGAAGAGCTGGGCACGCCACTGCTCAATCGCCTGGGCCACCGCAACGAACTCACCGCGGCCGGCGAAATTGCCTACCGGCGAGCCTTGGTGCTGCTTGCCGAGCGCAACGACCTGGTGGCCGAGATCAACGACCTGCGCGGCCTCAAGCGCGGCGTGCTGCGCATCGGCCTGCCACCGGTGGGCTGCGGCGTGCTGTTTGCGACGATGTTCGCCACCTACCGTAGCCGCTACCCGGACATCGACATCGAACTCACCGAATACGGCAGCAAAAAATTGCGCGAGTGCCTGGAAGCGGGGGAAGTCGACCTGGCGGCACTGTTGCTGCCGGTGGATGAGGATTTTGACTACCAGCCCGTGCGAAACGAGCCGCTGATGGCCGTGCTGCCTATTCGCCATCCGCTGGCTCACTTCAAGCGTATCGACTTCACCGACCTGGCCGATTCGCCGTTCATCCTGTTCGAAGCCGGCTTTGCCCTCAACGCCAAGATCCTCGCCGCCTGCGAGCGCAAAGGCGTCACCCCCAAGGTAACCGCTCGTAGCGGACAGATCGATTTCATCGTCGACCTGGTCGCCGCCGGCCTGGGCGTGGCCTTCCTACCGCGCATGTTGGCGCACAAGCATCAACACGCCGGCATCGCCCTGATTCCCCTGGACGAACCCCACACCGACTGGCACATCGCCCTGGCCTGGCGCGCCAGCGCCCACCTACCACCCGCTGCCTTGGCGTGGCTGGAGCTGGCCAGGGAGCACGCCGTCTCAACCGGCCATCCGGATTAATCGCGGCAAATGCTAGAGAAAGCTTGACTTCTCCTTTTCAATCAGTAACATACGGCGCATTCCGCGATAGCTCAGTTGGTAGAGCAAATGACTGTTAATCATTGGGTCCCTGGTTCGAGTCCAGGTCGTGGAGCCAGATAGAGAAAGCCTGCAGAGATGCAGGCTTTTTTTTGCCTTGGATTTCTCCAGGGTGATCAAAGCGCACAGCGTGACCAGCATGAAGCCGTCCCAAATCTTACGATTCAGAGGGAAGCTCCATGAAAGTCGCTGCAGTCGTTTCAACCAAAGGCGGGCCGGGTAAGACCACGGTTGGCGCCAATTTAGGTGCGTTCTGCGCCGATGCAGGTGTTCGGACCCTGCTCATTGATCTTGATAATCAGCCGTCACTGTCCTCGTTTTACAACCTGTCGCACGAGGCACCTGGCGGTACCTATCAGTTGATCACGAGTAATGAGACTCGGCCTGATCAGATAATTTCTCAAACCATCATCCCCAATCTGTCGCTGATCAAGTCAAATGATCCCTTCAATCTATTGAGTAATTTGTTACTGCACGCTGCTGACGGACGCCTTCGTCTCAAGAATCTGATGCCGGCCTTTGCGCAGGACTTTGATTTGATTTTGATAGATACCCAGGGCGCTCGCTCCATCGTGCTAGAAATGGCCTTGCTGGGGTCTCAAGTGGCTATCTCTCCCATCACGCCCGATATGTTGACGGCTCGAGAGTTTCAGCGTGGGATGCTCCAGCTCTATCGAGACCTGGAGCCCTTACCTGCACATCTTTGATTGGCGTCGATGTTGGCAACGAGCTTGATGCAAGTGACGCTACAGCCGCATTTAAATGAGCGGGCAGGGCAGGAAAAAGATGTTTCACCGACGTACTCAACGGGGTGCGTAGTGACTTCCAGTCAGCCCATGCTCTCAGTACCAACGCTGAAACAAACTCGTACATTTTATTGACGTCATCAAAGCGCCACCATAAGATCGCCGCCAAACTATGGCACAAGGCCATGTAGAGGGATCTAGACATGTGGCGTTCGGTACATCGGACCAGGCTCGGCCTGCTGTCCGCTTTTTTTTGCCTGGGCACAGCCAGCTTGGCTCAAGGCGCAACTCCGCCGAACACGCCAGGCGTCACTGACCTGATCCGCGACCGCCAGGACCGCCTGCTCGAAGAGCAGCAACGCCGCCTAGAAGAACTCAAAGACCTGCCCGGCAAAACCGCCTCGCCAGCCAAGCCTGCAGCACCTGCCGACACTCGCTGCTTCCCCATCAAAACCATCGAACTCACCGGCGCCGACGTGCTGTCCGAAGGCGAGCGCACCAGCCTGCTCAAGCCTTACATCGGTCAATGCCTCGGTGTGCCGCAGCTCAATGAATTGCTCAAAGTCATCACCGATCATTACCTGGCCAAAGGCCTGGTCACCAGCCGCGCCTACTTGCCTCAGCAGGACCTCTCCAGCGGCAAGCTGAAAGTCCAGGTGATCGAAGGCCGGTTGGAAGGCATGAAGGGCGAAGAGGGCAGTGGCATCACCGATCGTCAACTGGCCATGAGCTTCCCAGGCAAAACCGGCGACTTGCTCAACCTGCGCGAAATCGAGCAGATGGTTGACCAGTTGAACCGCCTGCCGTCGAACCAGGCGCAGATGGAGTTGGCGCCCGGAAAGGAGGTGGGCGGTAGCGAAGTGCTGGTGAAAAACGCTCCGCAAAAACCGTGGCGCGTTGGGCTGTCACGCCACAACGGCGGCCAGCGCAGCACCGGTGAACAGCAGTGGGGCGTTAGCCTGGACTGGGACAACCCACTCGGCCTGGCCGACCAACTGTCCCTGCGCGGCGGCCATGATGCGGTCAGTGATCACCAGAAAACCTCGCGCAACTCGATGCTCAACTACAGCCTGCCGTTTGGCTGGTGGAACCTCAATTACAGCTACAGCGAAACCGAATACCGCGCCCTGGCGCAGGCCAATGATTTCAACTTCAAACAGTCCGGCGACAGCCAGAACCACCAGCTGCGCCTGGAACGGGTGATCCACCGCGATTCGCTGAGTAAAACCTCCCTCAGTACCGGCGTGGCTTACCTGCGCACAAACAACTTCATCGAAGACAGCAAACTGGCCCTGAGCAGCAACCGCCTCAGCGAAGCCCAGTTCGGCATCAACCACGGCCGGCGCATTGGCGGTTCGTTCCTCAACATCGACCTGGGCATGCAGGACGGCATCGGTGCGTTCGACGCCCAGGCCAATCACAACCCACGCCCCGGCCAGGCCGATGCGCGCTACCGCAAATACACCGCGACAGTGAGCTACCTGTACCCGTTCAAACTGTGGGGCGAGTCGTTCAGCTTCAGCAGTTTGATGACCGGCCAGCGCAGCGAAGACGTGCTGTTCAGCCCACAACGCATGAGCCTGGGCGGGCAGTCGTCGATTCGTGGCTACAGAGACCAAACCCTGAGCGGCGATAGCGGCGGTTACTGGCGCAACGATCTGCGCTGGAGCCGCCCGGTGACCTGGGCCTGGATGCAGCCGGTGTTCAGCGAATACGGCACCAGCCTCGGCTACGACCAAGGTGTGATCAGCCACGGCCGTTACAACGCCGAGCAGCATGGGCGCATGAGCAGCAACTCGGTCGACCTGTTTGCCCGCGGCCAGAACGTCGCCGCCACTGTGACCTTTGCACATTCTTTGGAAAGACCGGGGCCAATCACCGAGCGTGAAGCGCCGGTTTATTTCCGCCTGGATTTCTTCCTTTAAATTTTTACCGCCGTCTGGGCATCGAGACATTACATGGACGTTCGCCAGTTCGCCTTCCTTGCGCGCCAACCTTCTGCAGTCCTGAAAAACCACTCCACCTTCCTCGGGTTGCCCAAGCGCGGGCTGGCGTTGGTGTTGGCCAACGCCATGTTCTGGCAGCCGTTGCTGGCGCAGGCGGACGGTATTGTGGTCAGCGCACCCGGCACCAGCCTGGGCCAGGCCGCGAATGGCGTGCCGATCGTCAATATCGCTGCGCCCAATGCCAATGGGCTGTCGCATAACCAGTTCAAGGACTACAACGTCGGCGCCAACGGGCTCATCCTCAACAACGCGACGAATCGCACCGAGTCCACGCAGTTGGGCGGGATCATCCTTGGCAACTCGAACCTCAACGGTCGCGCCGCCAGCACCATCCTCAATGAAGTCAATGGCGGTAGCCCAAGCCAGTTACGCGGCTACACCGAAGTGGCGGGGCAGTCGGCGCATGTGATCGTCGCCAACCCCTACGGCATCACCTGCAACGGCTGCGGATTCATCAACACACCGCAGGCGACGCTGACCACCGGTAAAGCGGTGATTGAAAACGGCCAGGTCGGTCGCTATCAGGTCGATCAAGGCAGCGTCTCCATCGAAGGCGCCGGGCTTAACGCCAACAATATCGACCGCTTCGAAATCATCACCCGCTCGGCCAAGCTCAATGCCGAGATCCAGGCCAAGAACCTGACGATCATCGCCGGCGCCAATGACGTCGATGCCAAGACCCTGAAAACCACGGCGCGTGCCGCTGACCCGGCGACCGCCCCTCAACTGGCCATCGACTCTTCGGCGTTGGGCGGTATGTACGCAGGCGCAATCAAGCTGGTCAGCAGCGAAGCCGGCGTAGGCGTGAAGCTCGACGGCAAGATGCTCGCCAGTGGCGGCGACATGCAACTGGATGCCAATGGTCATTTGAGCCTGGTGCAAGCCACCGCCGCCGAAGCGGTTGTCATCAAGGCACAGAGCCTGGACGCCCAGGGCAAGATCTACGCCGGCACCCGCGTTGAAGCGACCACCCAAGGTACGTTGACCAATCGCAGCGCCATCGCTGCCCAAGACAGCGTTGCGTTGACCAGTGCGGGTCAGCTTGAAAACCTGGGCATGATCGAAGCGGGCGTCACCCCGGAGAACACCCGCAACCAGACGGGTGACGTGGTGCTCACCGCCAAGAACATCGACAACCGTGGCCAGAGCGTTGTCGCCAGCCGTGACCTCAAGGCAACCGCCACCGAAGCACTCGACAACCGTGCGGGTACGCTTTCATCAAACGCCCGCCTGACGCTTGACGCGCAGGATCTGGATAACCGTGGCGGCACCTTGACGGGGCAGGGCGCGGTCAAGACCACCCTTAGCGGCACACTCGATAACCGAGACAAAGGCACGCTCGCCAGCGGCGGCGAGCAAACGTTGAACGCGGCGGTGGTAAAAAACACTGATGGCGTGATCAGCAGCCAGGACACGCTTGGCCTGGATGTAGCCAGCCTCGACAACACCAGCGGCAAGATCACCGCCCAAAACACCCTGACCCTTGATGGCATGACCATTGAAAACGCCAAGGGCCAAATCACCAGCCAGGGAGACATCCTCGCCACGGCCAAAACGTTCAGCCAGCAAGGCGGCAAGTTGATCAGCCAGGGCCAGCTCACCCTGGTAGCCGACACCCTCGATAACAGTCTTGACGGCTACATCGCGTCCGCCAATGCCATGAGCCTTACGGCCCACCAGCAATTGATCAACACCGGCAACGGCATTATCAGCACCCAGCAGGGCCTGACGATCAACGGCGGTGCGGTGGACAACACCACCGGTAGCCTGCTCAGCCAAAGCGGTATCACCGCTACGTTGAGCGAGGGGCTCAACAACCGGGACGGTAGCGTCATCACGCAAACAGGCGACCTCACGATTGATGCCGACGGCGTCGATAACCGTGGGGGCGTTTTGGCGAGTGTCGCGGGCAAACTCAAGACCACCCTGGCGTCTGTTTTGGATAACGGCAAGTCGCTCAGCACGCCCGGCGAGGCGGGGCTGATTCAGGCTCAGTCGCTCGACCTTGGTGCTCAGCAGGCCTTGCTCAACAATGGCGGCCAGGTGTCTGCCTTGAATGGCGATGCCCTGATCACCACCGCCACCCTCGACAACCAGGGCGGCGCCGTGCTGGCCAAGCAACAGCTGGTGGTGCGCGCTCACGACCTCAACAACACCCAAGGCCGCGCGGCCGCCGACGCCATCGATTTCGGCCTGACCGGCGCACTGAACAACCAGTCAGGTCTGGTCGAAGGCTCCAGTGGTTTGCTGATCGACGCCGCCTCCATCAACAACCAGAACGGTAAGTTGCGCTCCCTCGGCCAACAAGGCACCGCCAGCGTGGCTAGCCAGCAATTGCTGGATAACCAGAGCGGCATGATCGAAGCAGCTAACCATGACGTCTCGTTGCGCATGGCCAGCTTCAACAACTCGGGCGGCAATATCCAGCACGTCGGCACCGGGACCTTTGGCGTCGATCTGGCAAAGTTCAGCAATATCGGCGGGAGCGTCGCCACTGCCGGCACACTGACCGTCGATGCCGCGACCTGGGACAACAGCACCGACGTTCAAGCTGATGTGCTCAACGTCACCGTAGGCCAGTTCAACCAAACAGCCACCGGCAAGCTTGCCGCCAGCCAGAGTTTCACCGGTAAAGGCGACACGTGGACCAATGCCGGCCGTATCACCAGTAGCGGCGCGTTCTCGCTGACCACGACCAACGTCATCAACACCGGTACCCTCGGTGGTGCCGGCAAGGTGGATCTGAACGCCGAAGCCGTGCGCAACGACCACGGCCTGATCTTCAGCGGCACTGACATGGCGTTGCGCTTCAAGAACCTGACCAATTACTACGCCGATATCTACAGCCTGGGCAGCCTGAGCATGATGGCTCGCGACGGCGTGGCGCGCAGTGCGTCGTTGGAAAACATCTCCAGCCATATCGAGGCCACCAACGACGTCTCGGTGCGCAGCGACAGCGTGATCAACCGCAAGGACGTGTTCAGCACGGTCGATGAGGCCGTGTCGGGCTACCTCAGCGTGACCTGCTACGACTGCGGTGGTGATCACCACAACGTCGACTATGTGGCACACGAAGTCTCCAAAAGTGTGGTGGCAACGGATTCCGCCAGCTCTTCGATTCAGAGTGGCGCCAAGCTGACGGTCGACGGGTCAAGCGTGCTCAATCAATACAGCACCATGGCCTCGGGTACCGACCTGGTGATCACCGCTGATAACTTCGCCAACATCGGCGCGACCACCGGTACCAGCACACGCACGCGTACGTGGAACACCGGTCGTATTACCGATGGTACAGACGAGCGCTTTCGTGCCAACTGGATCTACCCCTACAACGCGCAAGGTAACCCCAAGGTACTACCGGTAGGCGCGCTCAACTCCTTCAATCTGGTAGGTGATACCACCACCGTGACCCCGGGCGACCCGATCGCCTCGGTGATTCAAGCGGGCGGTAACATCAGCATCCAGGCGACCCAACAGCTGGAAAACAGCAGCATCGTACAGTTCGCGCCGCCTACACCGGTTTCGGACAAAGGCGGTGCTACTGCGGTGACCAAACCCGCCGTGGTCGTGCTGAACCCACAGCTACCACCTGACCTGGCACAGCAACAAGTCAACCCGACCAACCTGCCGGGCTTCACATTGCCGAGCGGTACGAACGGGTTGTTCCATGTGGTCGATAGCGCCGCTGCAGCCAAAAACAGCCAGGACCTGAGCAAGGCCAACATCCAGGGCTCGGACGCCAGCCGCGTGTTCGTTGGCCCTAAATACCTGGTCGAAACCAACTCCGCCTTCACCGACCTCAAGCAATTCATGAGCTCGGATTATCTGTTGGGCAAACTCGGCTACGACCCTGAAACCAGTTGGAAACGCCTGGGTGACGGCCTTTACGAACAACGCCTGATCCAACAAGCCGTCACTGCCCGAACCGGCCAACGTTTCATCGCTGGCCAGACCACCGATGAAGGCATGTTCAAGTACTTGATGAACAACGCCATTGCCAGCAAGGAGCAACTTAACCTCGCCGTCGGTGTAACCCTCACCTCCCAACAAGTCGCCGCACTGACCCACGACATCGTCTGGATGGAAGACCAGGTGGTCAATGGTGAACACGTGTTGGTGCCCGTATTGTACATGGCCCAGGCGAATAACCGCCTGACGGCGGATGGCGCGCTGATTCAAGGCAAGGATGTGACGCTGATTGCCGGTGCGGATTTGAAGAACGCTGGGACCTTGCGCGCCAGTGAAAGCCTGTCGGCAGCGGCGGGTAATAACCTGGTGAATACAAGGCTGGCCGAGGCTGGTGAAAAGCTCAAGCTGGTCGCGGGCAAGGACCTGGTGAACATGCAAGGCGGCATCCTCAAAGGCAAGGATGTTGACCTGAGCACGTTGACCGGCGATATCCGCAACGACCGGACCATCACCACGATTGAAAACAGTGGAAAAGGGTTCAGCTCCAAGACTGCTGTTGTGGATAGCGCTGCGAGCATTGAAGCCGGAAACAACCTGACGATGCATGCCGCGCGGGATCTGCTGAATGTGGGGGGGGCCATTACGGCAGGCAAGAACGCGGAGTTAAGCGCGGGTAACGATGTGGTGATTGCAGCGGCTCGCGAAGAAACCGGGTCGATGCGCCAGGACAAGCGGCATTTCTGGGAACAAAGCCAGACGGTGCAGCATGCCAGTGAGGTCAAGGTCGGTGGGGATCTTGATGTGGTTGCCACAAATGAGCTGACGATGGTCGCCAGCCATGTCAAGGCGGGTGGTGACGTCAACCTGTCTGGCAAGGATGTGAACCTCCTGGCGGCTGCCAACGAAGAATCAAGTGAGTACCGCTATAAACGCAGCGGCAAGAAGATCAATCAGGATGAAGACCATATTCGGCAGCAGGGTACGACGATTGAGGCGGGTGGTGATGTAAATATCGCTGCGCTGAACGACGTGACGATGGTGGCCAACAAAATCAACGCTGGTAATGAGGCGTATCTGGTTGCCGGTAACCAGCTGAATTTACTGGCTGAGCTCAATCGCGACTACTCCCTTTATGACATGACCAAGAAAGGCAGTTGGGGGAGTAACGCGGCGAAACGGGATGAGGTGACGCAGCACACAAACGTCGGCAGTGAAATCAAGACGGGCGGCAATCTCACGCTCAAGAGTGGCGGCGATCAACGTTATCAAGTGGCAACCCTGGACAGCGGCAAGGACCTGACGCTGGATAGCGGTGGCCGCATCGTGTTTGAGGGTGTGAAGGATTTCCACGATGAGAGCCATACCAAGAGCAAGGGTGACTTGGCTTGGTACAAGATGAAGGGCGAAGGAAAGACCGACGAAACTCTGCGCCAGAGTGCTCTGATTGCCCAAGGAAAACTGGTTATCAAAGCTGCTGACGGAATTCGTATTGACATTAAGCAAGTCGATCAGCAGAGCGTGAGTCAGACCATCGATGCAATGGTTCAGGCGGATCCCAACCTCGCCTGGATGAAACAGGCAGAAGCACGTGGGGATATCGATTGGCGTCAGGTCAAAGAGATTCACGATAGCTTCAAGTACGAGTCCTCAGGATTGGGTGCGGGTGCCAAAATTGCTATCGCAATCTTGATGTCCTTCATCCTCGGCCCAGCAGGCCTTGGTCTGCAGGGAGCCAATCTGGCTGTGGCGACCAGCCTCGGGACCACTGCGGTTACGAGCACCATTGATAACAAGGGCAACCTTGGATTGGCGGTGAAAGAGACGTTCAGCGCGGGTAGCCTTAAGAGCGCCGCAATTGCAGGATTCACTGCAGGTTTCCTTGATTATGCCGACGAGAAATGGTTCACCGCCGCCGATGGGGCGGGTTCCGCCGCACAGGGGATTCAACCCACCGATGGTTCGGCGTTAAGTGCGGCTAATCCTTCCAAAGATATCTTTCGTTGGAGCAATGCGACGGATGCGGCAACTCGTACCGTTGGGCGGGCGCTTATCTCTAGCGGGGTGTCCTCGGCCATTGGTGGAGGCAGTTTCGGCAGCAACTTCAGCGCCGCATTGATGGGTGAGGCCGGCAATATGGCTATGGCCTCCGGCTTCAACTGGATCGGTGATAACGCCATTCGTTTTCCAGACGGAAGCGTCCAAAAAGTGGTGGCTCACGCGATTATGGGGGGCTTGTTGGCAGAGCTGACCGGCAGCGACTTCAAGACAGGTGCTGCGGCTGCCGGGCTCAATGAAGTCTTGGTTAGCTCGATGGGGGACCTGGGCCGGGATAATAAAGAGCTGAGGCTGGTTCTATCTCAATTGACCGGCTTGGTCGCTGCAGCAGCAGTGGATGGCGATTTGGATAAAGGTGTTGCCATCGCCAAAAGCGCCACTCAGTACAACCATGATCTTCATGAGACTGCTGCGAAACAGATGGCCGAGCAGGCTCTGGATCATTGTCGCGACAACCCACAGCTATGCGACTTGGGCATCGACTTCAGTAAGTTGACGGTCGACGACGTTGTTCTTGCCATGCGTGTAGAGGGCGCTCATGGAAAGGGGATAGAGAACGTCAAACCTGAAGCGATCGACTTCGTTGACGGCTTTATGTTCTCAAGAGCTCCTGACCTTCGTAACGTGTTGTACACTGAAACGGAGTCTGAGCGGAGCCGGCTTGATGTCGAAAATAAGGCGACTCTTGCGCTTTCGGTTATCAGTCTCGGGAATGCGGTTCGCAATTTTGGTAATTTCTTACAAGGGTTGGTAAGGGCCACCCCCACAGGCGTGCCTGTCATTAAAGCAGCAGATGAACTCGCAGCAAAAACTGCAGGTTCTGCAACCTCAGAGACTGCGGGTTCGATAAAAAATGTAAATCCTGGTTTTCCTGAGGCTGGGCGGACCCATAATTGCGTAAATTGCTCCATTGCAACTGATGCTACATTAGCGGGTAACCCTGCATCTGCACTTCCAATTTTTTCAAAAAATGGTGTCCCTCTGACGGTACTGGAGAAGCAGTTCGGAACTAAGTTTGGCTCTGTCGTAAGCTCTGAAAAAATTGCTCAGCAGATGTCAGCGTCAGGAGCAGGGGCTAGAGGTATCGTCTTTGGTTCGTACGGTCCTGGCCAGCCTGGACACGTATTTAACGTGGTCAATCAGAACGGAGTGGTTCGCTTTTTGGATGGGCAGACAGGAAAGGTAGCAAATCTTGCACCCTACAAAACCCTGCAATTATTGAGGACTAATTGATGATTCTTTATGAGGACGCACTAAAGAAGGCTTTGGAGTATCTGCAAGGTTCAGAGGTGGCTTTGGGTATATCGCATCAGGAAGAGTTTTCTGGTGGCTGGCTCTTTTGTTTTCAAACAGAGGAATATCTCAAGACAGGAAATCCCTCTGCGCAATTGGCAGGTAATGGACCTTTCATTATCGATAAAGATACTGGTGAACTGCATTTTTTTGGAACAGATTCCTCACCAAGTGAATATATGGAGAAATACCTGCAGGATAAAAAGAATTGTATTTGAATTTTCGTAAATAAATGCATTTTGAAAGGAGAGAGTTTGAAGGGAGCTGTTTGGACGGCTCCCTCGCTGCGGAACAATTACGAATGTATTAAAGTTCTATGATTGTTGGAGCTTCTGTTCCATATGTGTGAATGTGGACAGAATACTCTCTACCTCAGACTATTGCTCAGAGATCGGCCGAGGCCTATTCGATTGCTGCGTAGCTTGAGTGATAAATAAATCTGTCCCCATTGCTCCAGAGGCTGCTCTTGGTCGCAAGATGGATGCGGGCGCTCTTGCCATTGGCGGCAAGGACTTGGCGGAAAATACTGTGGGGTAAATGGTGTCTGACCCTGAGGCATCCATGCTTTAGATGGTGCTGGAATATGAAAAAGACATTCCGTGATATTGACGAAAGTAAAGGTTTCAAATGGGAGCTCGGACCTGACCCCTCAGCTCTGGAGTTATGGCATATGTCTATATTAGATACCCCGATTTCGGAATTGGAAATTGGGGGCCTGTGTAGGGCTGTTAGGCAGGAGATGTATATTTCGAGGTTGCTACCCATGGTAGTTTCTGAGTTAGATAAAGATGTATTGGTTGGGTATTGGGATGATGCAGAGCTACTGAAGTTAACTTCAGAGCTGTCCGGCTCAGTTTGGGGGCAGTATGCTGTACTCGCCGAGAAGATGCTTGATATCCTCAGTAGAAATAAAGAAGTGCTTGCAGAAGATTTAAGCGCTGTCGCCTATGCTACAGAATTAGAGCATAAGCTTCTTGTTGCTCTTGGCGATCAGAGATAAAGTCGTAAGAATAAGGGGGGCGTTTGGACGGCTCCCTAGCCGCGGAAAAATTGCGGGTGTACTAAAGTCGAAGCGGTAAATGGGGTCTGACCCTGAGGAGTCTTTTGAAAGCGCCTATGAAGAGTTTGGTGTAATTACAGTGAAATCATCTGCTCTTAAGAAGGATTTCGAGATGTATCTAAATGCTAATTTTATTTCTATGCGAGAACTACGTGAGTTGGCTTCCGGCTCATTGATCGAAGCTAGAATCGCAAAGGCTCTAATTGATTCTTATGATAGTTGAGAGGGCGAATATGGCCGAGAGCAAAGTTTGAGAAAAAAGTAATTCACTGCCTTCTGGCACGAATGGCCGGCCTTCATGACTTGGGCCAGAAACAACGATGATGCTTTGGGATATGGAAAAGTAACCCACAATGGCCCAGGTGGGTATGTGGTTCAGTACAACCTTGGAAAGGTCATCGGGACGGATAAAGCTGGGAACGCAGTCAAATCCATCCATGTGAATGTTCGCGATGGTGTCATTCACACTGTGTATCCCTATTAAGGGCTGGTTGATGAATATGAATGTTATAGAGCGATTTGTGCAGCAGGAATTAGATGCTCATGTTAGAGGGGGCTACAGAGCGCCATTGACGAGAAGCGTAGTTCTGAGAACGTCTATAAACGAGAGTTTGAATTCAATAGCTTTGATGTGGTTTTGGACTTTTCAAGAGGAATGGTGATTGTGCAAGACGTTTTGATCGCTGGCGAAGATGGTGAACAGGAAGTCTCTATGTCAGACTTCATTGATGTTTGTAATTTGAAAGGATTAGACCAGTAGGTCGTGCGGGAGTCATTATGCCTATGGGCTTGGATGCTGTAGTTGTCAGCGGTTAATATTCCAGATGTATATTTTTTGTAGTTGATGGTCTTGCCGGTGGCAGCAATAGGACCCGCGCGATGGAGTTGACTAGCTTTTTTGATGCGATAGTGGATGACGCTGAAAAGATATTTCTGGCCGGAGACTGGCCGAAAATTCCTGACATTTACAGCGTTCCAAAAGAGTATGGCTATGCCGATGCCAAGGAAAAACGGCCTGGGTTAAGCTAGAAGGATAAGGCTCCCATTGGCTGCAAAAATGTGCACACAGATAAGTTCGAGAAAGTAGATCATTGAGACGCCTCGTCTCCGGGTAGCTGACAACGACCGTCTCCTTTTCTTACAGATCATTAATTTGCACAGCTTTGACAAGCCAACCCAACCCTACTAACTTTCCTGGCGTGACGCATTCATGCGAATCACGCTATGCAGCAATCCCATCTCTCCACCACGTTTTTCGTGGCCCCTGTGCGCCTAACAGCCAGCAAATGACTGTTAATCATTGGGTCCCTGGTTCGAGTCCAGGTCGTGGAGCCAGATAGCGACATAAAGAGAAGCCTGCAGAGATGCAGGCTTTTTTTTGCGTGGGATTTTTCCGTGCAGTTCCAAACGTACAGGATGAAGCTGCCTCTAAACCCAGGCTCGATCATCGTCCGCGGTAAACGTCGTCCCCTCAATGTGATAGACCTGTGGCTCTTCAGAGAAATAGCCCTCCAACCCCAACATGAACAGCCGATGGTCCTCACTCGCTTCAAACCCCGGCGTGTGGTCCTCCAGCGATTCCCAACGCACGATCAGGTTGAAGCGCTCCGGTGTTTCAACCCCCTGGGCAAGCATATGGCCCAAGTAGCCTTTCGCACGGCTGAGCAACGGCGCCACCTCGGCAAAGGCACGCCTGAACGCGTCGATGTGTTCCTTGTGGACGGGCAGCACGGCGATCTCGTAGATCATGACGTTGCTCCTTGAGTGGGCACGACGGCAATCGCGATCTTCCCTTGGACGCCGTTGTTGGGGCTCTCCAGCCGTGCATGGGCGAGTCCGATGTCGGCCAGCGCATAGACGGCGCCCACATGGGGGCGCAATTGACCCTGTGCGACCAAGGTGCTCAGTTCATCCAGCTTGCCGCGATTTTGCCGCGTGAACACGAAGTGATAGCTCGCATTCTTGCCCCACGCCTGGACCAGGTTTTGCGGCTGGGCGATGTCCACGATCGAGACCACGCGGCCCAGTTGCGCGAGTGCGTCGGGGCTGCGCGACAGTGTGTTGCCGCCGATGGTATCGAACACCACATCCACGCCACGACCTGCCGTTTCCCGCATGATGGCGTCGACGTAGTCGTGCTTTTCGTAGTCGATGACCACATCGGCGCCCATGCTTTTAACGAACTCAATGTTGGCTTCGCGCACGGTGGTGAACACCCTGGCGCCGATGGCTTTTGCCAGTTGGATCGCTACGTGGCCGACACCGCCCGCGCCGCCATGTATCAGGATGCTTTCCCCCACCCGAAGGGCTGCGCGCACGGTCAGCGCTTCCCATGCCGTACCACCGACGAGGCTCAGGCTCGCCGCCTCAAGGTGACTTAGCGTGGGCGGTTTCTTGCCAATGATACTTTCGGCCGCCACATGGTATTCAGCGTAACTGCCGGGGCCGTCGAAGATCTGCGGGGTGTACCAGACTTCGTCGCCTGGCGCGAAGTTCGTGACGCCGGGCCCGATGGCTTCGACAACGCCGGAGACGTCGTGGCCGGTGATGGCGGGGAGGGGCACCAGGTCGGCATAGTCGCCGCGTCGCACCTGGTAATCCAAGGGGTTGATGGAGGTCGCATGGACCCGTACCAGGACCTGCCCGGTGTGCGGCACTGGTTTTGGCACCTCGCAGAGTTCGAACGAATCCGGGCCGCCAAATGATTCAAGCATCATCGCTTTCATTGCATTACCTCGTTTCGGTAAAAAGGGATATCGGGAAATCTCGATATCCTAGAGTAAAAAATTACAGCTCCTTGCCAATGATCTCGGCAAGGGCGCTGATGGTTGCTTCGTTTCGCTTGTAGTAGGTCCACTGCCCGATGCGCCGGGTCTCGATCAAGCCCGCTCGATGCAGCGTGGCCAGGTAATCGGACACGGTTGACTGCGACAGCCCGACGCCTTCTTGAATACTGCTGACGCAGACGCCCACGGTATGAACGTCCCCTTCATCCTGCGGGGGGAAGTTCTTTTCGGGATCCTTCAAACCTTTCAGGATTTCTAGTCGAGTACGGTTCGAGAGGGCTTTGAATATTTCGAGTAAGTCCATGTCGCGAGGATATCGAGATTTACCGATATGTCAATGCGTAAGATGGAGCCACGTTTTTTGTCGTAGCAGGGGGAGCAAACCCGGCAGGTTCCCGACGGCTCCGCCCACCTGTTGCGCGCCGGTGCGTCAGCCTTGCCTCAGGGGCTCATGGCCGCGGATAAAAATTTTTTTGGGCACCGCTTGAAATTTTTCCGCCTGAACCTACTTAGGTGTTACGCGATGCCGAATACGGGTCGCGTATCAAATCACTTGGAGAAACCTCAGGAGATTTTGCAATGGCTACTACTCTTTCCTTGGCCCCACTGTTCCGTCACTCCGTCGGCTTTGACCGGTTCAACGACCTTTTCGAATCGGCGCTTCGCAGCGAGGCCGGTACCACCTACCCACCGCACAACGTCGAAAAGCACGGTGACGATCATTATCGGATCGTGATCGCGGCTGCTGGCCTGGTGGAGGATGACCTGGAGATCCAGGTGGAGAAAGGCGTGTTGACCGTCGCCGGCGGCAAGCGCGAACACAACGAGGGCATCACCTACCTGCATCAGGGTATCGCTCAGCGCGCGTTCCGTCTG
This sequence comes from Pseudomonas sp. MYb13, assembly GCF_002980075.1. Classification (NCBI taxonomy): domain Bacteria; kingdom Pseudomonadati; phylum Pseudomonadota; class Gammaproteobacteria; order Pseudomonadales; family Pseudomonadaceae; genus Pseudomonas; species Pseudomonas sp. MYb13. Next base: position 83,730 of record NZ_PCQI01000022.1, read on the forward strand.
TCGTTCCGCCTGGTCGACCACATTGAAGTGCAGGGCGCACAGCTTTCCAATGGTTTGCTGAGCATCGATCTGCTCAGGGTCGTACCGGAGGAAGCCAAGCCTAAGCGCATTGCGATTGGTGGTGCTGCCAAGGCTGATGTTAAATCCATCAGCGAGCAGTGAGTTGAAATGAATAAAGGCGCTCTTCGGAGCGCCTTTATTCGTCAGGTTCCCCTCTCGGTAGTCACCCACGGCACCCGCGCATTGCCAAAGACGTTCAGCGCGGTAGCCGGCATCTTCATCCACCGTTACCGTTACGCCCCTGCCATTGGGTTTGAACCAGGATGTGGCGCAGTTGGCATCGGCGTGCTGCAATTTCTCACGGCCGTTGTTCCAGCATCAGGGAAGGAGTGCCCATGAAGCGCCATTTCGAAGATTTGCAGCTAGGCAGTATCGAACTCTTCTGCCTTGCCGCCGAAGCCAGCAGCTTCACCGCCGCCGCGCAGGTTGCCGGTGTCACGCCGGCTGCCGTAAGCCGCAGCATTTCGCGCCTGGAAGAACGCCTGGGCTCGCGCCTGTTTGTGCGCACCACTCGCAGCATCCGCCTGACTGACAGCGGCCGGACCTTCTTCGAGCAATGCCGCCAGGCCCTGACCCAACTGGTGGAAGCCCAACAGGAAGTGATGGGCGCGCAGGCCGTGCCGTCGGGGCTGCTGCGCATCAGTATTCCCACCACCTATGCCCATCACCGCCTGTTGCCGTTGCTCCCGAAGTTTCGCGCGTTGTACCCGCAGGTTACGGTGGATATCCACATCAGCAATCGCAATATCGACTTCGTCGCCGAAGGCTATGACCTGGCCATCCGCGTGCGCGCCCAGCCAGACTCCTCGCTGATCGCGCGCCTGCTCGAAGATGCCGAGCTGGTCGTGGTCGCGGCGCCGTCCTACCTGAAGCGCGCCGGCGTCCCTCAGGCGCTGGAAGATTTGCCCACCCATGAGTGCATCCAGTACGAATTGCCGAGCAGCGGTCGTCGCATTGCGTGGCTGTTCCAGGTCGACGGCAAGGCGCAGGAATATGCGGGGGAGGCGGGGTACAGCTGCTCCGATGATGTGCTGGGCGGCGTGACGCTGGCCAAGCACGGCGCGGGGTTGTTCCAGACCTACAAGTTTATCGTCGAGCAGGAATTGGCCGACGGCAGTCTGGTGGAGGTGCTAAAGCCCTACGGGGGACGCTCGCGGCCGTTTACCTTGCTGTATCCCCATGGGCGGTATGTGCCACACCGGGTGCGCGCGTTTGTGGATTTTCTGCTGCACTGTCGGGACGGATGGGCGGTGCCGTAGACGCTGCAATATCCCAGGTCAGCAGCAGCTGGCTGATCGCCGCGTCGAGGGTTGCATGGGGCACATTGTCCCGAGCCAGAATCGAAACGCCCTGCAGGAAACTATCAAATACCGTCGCCATCACTGAGGGGTTGACCGTGCCTGGCAACTGCCCGGTGCGCATCGCCCGTTCAACGCAGGCCACAAGCCCCGCCCGGGTGCGCAGTCGCGACTGCGTCAACCCTTGCGCCACCCGCGCATTCTCCGGGCTCGGCGCGCTCATCACCCCCAATGCCACCATGCAGCCCTTGGGGTGCCCGTCCTCACACTGCATGCGCACGGATTGGCGCAGCGCTGTTTCAACCGCCAGGCGCGGTGGCAGGCTTTCGTCCCACAGGCATTCGGTAACCTGGGCGTAGGTCGCCAGGTAACGCTGCACGCATTCGTCGAACAGCGCCTCTTTGGAGCCGAACGCCGCGTAGAAACTCGGCGCGGAGATCCCGCCCCCCAGGCTGGCCTTGAGCTGGGCGAGGGAGGTGGCGTCGTAGCCGTGCTGCCAGAAGAGGTGCAGGGCCTGGTCCACGGCCTGTTCGCGATCAAAGGTACGGGGGCGGCCCATTTGTGCCATGTCGGATCTCCGGTGCGGGTGGCGAGATAAATACTAGTCGATACATAAGTCGTTGACAACGCGTTGTGCGCGCCCGCAACATCTGTATCGATCAGTATCTAAATCGCGCTCAAGGAGTTTCCCGTGACACCCTCACTGACTTTATCGGCGTCAGCCGACCGCCTGCCCATCGGGGCCTTGCTCGCCCTGGCCATGACCGGTTTTATCTGTATCGTCACCGAAACCCTGCCCGCCGGCCTCTTGCCGCTAATCAGCGAAGGCCTGGCGATTTCCCCGTCGATGGCAGGGCAGATGGTGACCGCGTATGCCCTGGGGTCGGTGCTGGCGGTGATCCCCATGACCATTGCCACCCGTGGCTGGCGCCGACGCAATGTGCTGTTGCTGACCATCGTCGGTTTCCTGCTGTTCAACTCCATCACGGCGCTGTCGTCCCACTATGGCGTGACCCTGGTGGCGCGTTTCTTTGCGGGGGTGGCGGCCGGCTTGGCCTGGAGCCTGCTTGCCGGTTACGCCCGCCGCATGGTCGCGCCGCATCAACAGGGCAGGGCGCTGGCGTTGGCGATGGTCGGCACGCCGATTGCGCTGTCGCTGGGTGTGCCTCTGGGGACTTGGCTGGGC
>NZ_PCQI01000023.1:0-65950 GCF_002980075.1 Pseudomonas sp. MYb13
GGCGCACCACCTTCGGCCTGATGTCGGCGGTGAGCCTGGTGCTGATCGCTTGGGTGCTGGTGAAAGTCCCGGACTACGCGCCCCAGCCCGCGCATCAACGCGTGTCGTTGGGCAAGGTGCTGACCACGCCGGGTGTGCGACCGGTGCTGGCGGTGGTCATCAGCTGGATGCTGGCGCACAACATTCTCTACACCTACATCGCGCCGTTTGTGGCACCGGCCGGTTTGGCGGATCGGGTTGACCTGGTGTTGTTGGTATTCGGGGTTGCCGCGCTGGCGGGGATCTGGATCACGGCAAGGCTGGTGGAGCCGCTATTGCGCCACACGGTACTCACGAGCCTCGTGGTGTTTGGCGGGGTCTCGCTGGCGTTGGGCTTGTTCGGCAACGTGCCTGGAGTGATCTACCTCGGCGTAGCGGTATGGGGCCTGAGTTTCGGCGGTGCCGCGACCTTGTTGCAAACCGCCCTGGCCGACGCGGCGGGGGATGGCGCGGACGTGGCGCTGTCGCTGAATGTGGTGGCCTGGAACAGCGCCATTGCCGGCAGTGGCGTCGTCGGTGGGGTGTTGCTGGAGAGCTGGGGCGTGGCGGCATTTCCGTGGGCGATGCTGGTGTTGATTGGCGTGTCGCTGGCGATTGCCTGGGGTGCCAGGGCCCATGGGTTCAAGCCGGGACGGCGTGCGGGAGCGGCGATAGTGGCTCATTAAACCCTCGGTCGAACGCCATTGGGTGTACGCTGGGTCTCAATTCATCGGATATTAGCCCTTCATGTCCACGCTAAGCGAAGAGAGCCGCCAGATCGTAGCTTCTCTGGCGCACCGTGCTGGTCCTGCCGCTGATATTGCAGGCATTGCTGAAGCGATCATGTCGATCTTGCAGGACATGGACGCAGCACTCATCCCCATCATTGGGCAGCAAGGCTGTGTCGCGCTGTTGCGCCGCAGCCTGCATCTCAGCGCCTCGACCCAGGCGCGACTCGCCAATTTGCACGACCGCATGCAGGCGGCGACGGATCGGGCCGGGCTCAAGGCCGTATTGCTAGAGCAGACTGAAGCTGATGCGCTGTTTTTGGGTGAGGTGTTGCTGACGACCTTTTACACCTTGCTCACCACGCTGATTGGGCCTTCGCTGACCGCGCGTTTACTGCGCGACGTGTGGGAACCTTCTTTGAGCGACACCCCTTCGCAGGAAAATTCGCCATGAGCACCAAAGTAACTATCAACCGCCTGGCTACCGGTGTGCCAGGGCTGGACGAGGTGCTGGGCGGAGGATTGCCGGAGTTTTCGTTCAACCTGATCGCCGGCCCCCCTGGCTGTGGCAAGACCACGCTGGCGCATCAGATGATGTTTGCCTTGGCGACACCTGAACGCCCCGCGCTGTTTTTCACTGTGCTGGGCGAGCCGCCGCTGAAGATGCTGCGTTATCAGCAGCAGTTTGACTTCTTCGACAACGAAGCGATCAACCAATCGATCCGCTACATCAACCTGGCCGACGATACCCTGGCCGGGAACCTGGACGAAGTGCTGCGCCGGATCGTCAGCGAAGTGGAGGCGCACTCGCCGTCGCTGGTGTTTGTCGATTCCTTCCGCTCGGTGGTGCTGGCCAGCCAGACCCAACACAACCCCAATAACAACCTGCCGCAGTTCGTGCAACAACTGGGCATGTTGATGACCACCTGGCAGGCGACTACGTTCCTCATCGGCGAGTACTTCACCGAGACCGACACCAACCCGATCTTCACCGTGGCCGACGGGCTGATCTGGTTGCGCCAGAGCGTCGAGCGCAACTCGATGGTGCGCAAGATGGAAATCATGAAGATGCGCGGCCAACCGACCTTGCCGGGCTTGCACACCTTTCGTATTGCCAGTTCGGGCATCAAGGTGTTCGCACCGGCAGCCCTCAACCCGGTCGAGGCGCCGATGACGCTGCCTGTTCAGCGCCTGAAAATGGGCGTGCCGCGTCTCGACGACATGCTCGGTGGCGGCCTGCCGCGGGGCTATTCGCTGCTGGTGGCTGGGCCTTCGGGGTCGGGCAAAAGCATCCTGGCGGCGACCTTCCTGGCCGAGGGTGCACGCAATGGTGAAACCGGCGTTATCGCGGTATTCGAACAACGCCCAAACCGCTCGCAAAACGCCGTGCTGGCCGACTTGATCCACAGTGGCAAGGTCGGCCTGGTGGACAGCCGGGCGCCGGACCTGTCGATTGACGAAATTGTCCAACTGCTGCTCAGCGAAATCAGCCGCTTGAACGCCACGCGGGTGGTCATCGATTCGCTGTCGGGTTTTGAGCTGGCCCTGGCGCCGACCTTTCGTGAGGACTTCCGTGAGTCGTTGTCACGCATGGTCACGGCCTTGACCCGCGCCGGGGTCAGCGTGTTGATGACCTCGGAACTCGAAGACCGCTACACCGACCTGCGCTTCAGCCCCTACGGCACGGCGTTCCTGACAGATGCGATCATCGTGCAGCGCTACATCGAAGTGCGCAGCCGCTTGCTGCGCATCATGGCCGTGGTCAAGGTGCGCGCCAGTGCCCATTGCGATGAGCTGCGCCAATACCACATCAACGAAGATGGCCTACAGATCGGCGAGATGCTCGCTGACCAGGAGGGGCTGCTAGGTGGTCGACCGACCCGCGAGCACACGGGCGCTGAAAATGTGTGAGTTGACTCATGAGTAAAGGCGCGGGCGGGGACGAGCGTGAGGTGGCCAGTGCCGCCCATGAGTTGTTCATGCTCGGCCAGAAAACGGTTGAGGCCCGCGCCGTACTGGCCGCGCTGCAGCAACAACTGACTGACGCCAACACCCGCTTGGAGGATTCCCAGCACGTCGAGCAACTGATTGAGGCCAACCAGCAGTTGGTGCTGGCGATACTGCTGGCGCAATCCGACGCGGTGGCGGCGCCTCTGGTCGAGGAGCAACAATTGTTCCAGGAATTGCGCGAAGCCAATGCGCAACTGGTGATCGCCGCACTCAGCGCCCAGTAGCTTCAAGCCACTGCCGAACGTGCGTTGGGCCAGCAGAAAAGCATCCTGGCGATGGTTGCCCATGAACTGCGCAACCCACTGACGCCCATCAGCCTGATTGCCGAGCGCATGGTCAGGCTACCCAGCGACCAACTGCCACGCATGCGCGAGTTGATCGAAGGCCAAGTCCAGCATATTTCCCAACTGGTCGACGACTTGCTGGATGTCTCGCGCGCCAGCACCGGAAAACTGCGCATTCACCGCCGCGAGGTGGACATGCTGCGCATCCTGAATGCCGCCGTCGACGCCTGCAGCCCGGTGATGATCGCGCGTAGGCAGCAATTCGATGTGGCGGTTCCCGACGCGATCCTGACTATCAACGGCGACCCCGTGCGACTCGCACAGATCCTTCACAACCTGCTAGGCAACGCGGCCAAGTACACCCAGGCGGGTGGCACTATCGCGATGGTGGTGAGCGTGGACGCTGGGCGATTGAGGATCAGCATTGCCGACAATGGCATCGGTGTGACCGCCAAGGCCTTGCCGTTCATTTTTGATCCTTATGTGCAGGACGCCCACGCAATCGGTTTCAACAGTGCCGGCCTGGGCATTGGCTTGACTGTGGTGCGCGAACTGGTCGAAGCCCATGGCGGTACCGTCACGGGCATGAGTGAAGGGCATGGCAAGGGCAGCGAATTTGTGGTGTCGCTGCCGCTGTCGGGTTAAGGAATCAGCCGCGCATCACGCAACTGATCGAACACGTCGAAAAAGGCCTGGTCGCTGGCCTGGTAGGCGGTGAAGCCCAGCTTGCGGCTCTTGGACATATCGGTGACGACCTCGATCGGCCGTCCCAGGTCGGCGTCGGTGTGCCACGGCGAGATGAGCCGGCTGATGTCCGCTTCTTTCAGCCCGTGTTGCGCCGCGATCTGGCGCCAGATGGCCTGGTCGTCGGCCATCTGGCGTTCGAGCGGGGCGGGCGCGGCGGGGAACTCTGCCGGCGCAAGGCCAAAATAATCCGCAATCTGCCCCCACATCCATTGCCAGCGGAATACATCGCCATTGGTGATGTTGAACGCCTGGTTGGCGGCCGCCGGTGTGGTGGCCGCCCACAGCTGTTGCTTGGCCAATTGCCGCGCATCGGTCATGTCGGTGAGGCTGTCCCATTGCACGCGGGAGCCTGGAAACACGAACGGGCGCCCGGTGTGTTTGCACACGCTGGCGTAGACGGCGAGGGTGGTCGCCATGTTCATCGCATTGCCCACGGCCACGCCGGTGACGGTGTGCGGGCGGTGCACGCTCCAGGTGAACCCATCTTTCTCGGCCGCAGCGAACACCTCGTCCTCCTGGGCATAGTAGAAATTCTCCACGTCCAGACGGCCTTGTTCTTCGCGGAACGGGGTTTGCGGCAGGCTGCCCTTGCCATAGTTCTCGAAGGGGCCGAGGTAGTGCTTCAAACCGGTGACCAGCGCCACATGCTGCACGCTGCTGGCGGGGCGCACCGCGTCCAGCACGTTGCGCACCATCGCGGCGTTGACGCGGATGTTCTCGGCCTCCGTGGCCTGGCGTGACCATGTGGTGATAAACACATGCGAGGGTTTCAACTCGGCCAGTGCCTGCTGTACAGACGCCGGGTCTTGCAGGTCGGCGGCTACCGGGATCACGCCGGGCACTTGGGACGGGCTACGGGACAGCGCGGCGACTTGCCACTGATTATCGAGCAGTAACTGGGTGATGGCGCTGCCAACGATGCCGCTGGCGCCAACGACTAAGGCTGTCTGGGTCATAATGTTCTCCCGAGGATGTAGGGTTCTGAGCCCCTTCGTGTAGGAGAGGTTCAACCTTATCCGTGAGCCTTGCGGCACCAAACAGCCCTATAAGGGTCATAGGCCCCGCACGAACATTCGCGCTTGTCCGTTTACCCTCACCATAAGATCTAACGCATGTACCTACGCAATATTGCAGTCGGGCTGTCGGCCCTTGTTTTGCTTTCCACCGCTGTAGACGCACGCAGCCTGGCCAATCCCTACACCCCCACGCAACAACGCAGCTCGTTCGACGGTTGCGCCCAACTTTTCCCCGCTACCACCCCGATCAACACAGCCACCGTCCCGGCGTCGATGAAACCCCTGGCCCTGTGTTCCGACACCTTTGCGGTGCTGTACTCGCAAACCAGCAAGACACCGCTGGTGGTGGTCGAGCGCCTGAATGCCGCGCAGTTGAAAGACGCCAAAGGCGAGGAGCGCACCAACCAGTTCTACCCCGACCCTCGCATCCCCAAGGCTGGGCGTGCGGAGCTGAGTGACTACCGCAGCCAGCACCCGGCCGTGGACCGCGGCCACCAGGCCCCGGCTGCCGATGCGCCGAACGCCCATGCCATGGCTCAGTCCTTCGCGCTGTCGAACATGGTGCCGCAAGACCCCACCAACAACCGCAAGGTGTGGAGCAAAGTCGAGGCCGACGTGCGCAAATTCGCCAAGCGTGCGGGGGGTGATGTGTATGTGTTCACCGGCCCGCTGTTCGATGCCGGCTACGGCACCATCGGCGACAACAAGGTCTGGGTGCCGACGCGCCTGTTCAAGCTGGTGTATGACGCCTCAAGCAAGCGTGCCTGGGCGTATGTGCTGCCCAACGCCGAGACGCGGATCCAGAAACCGATGGACTACGACACCTTTGTGAAGAGCACCGGGCTCAAGTTGTTGGGGGATCTTCCGGTTTCGGGCTCGGTGGGGCGGACATGATCGAGGCGGGTCTATCCAGTTGGCGCTTGAGGGTATAGAGCGCCACCCCCACGGCAAGTATCCCTGCCAACGCACCCACCCCCAGCGCCCAACGTGGCCCCAGGTGGTCAGCGACCCAACCGACAATCGGCGCACCGATCGGCGTTCCACCCAGGGCCACGCCCACGCGCAGGGCGATCACTCGGCCGCGCATCGCCGGCTCGGTCGTGAGCTGCATCAGGCTGTTGGTGGTGTTGCTGAAGGTCATGGCACCCACGCCGATGATCACCAGCGCCACCGCGAACAGCCAGTAGTTCGGCGCCAGGGCTGCCAAGGTGCAGCCAATCCCGAATATCGCCGCACCGTTGAGCAGCGAGCTGAACTGTGGGCGTTCACGGCCAGCCGCGATCAGTGCGCCGGCGATAGTGCCGATGGCCAGCGTCGAGGACAGCAGGCCGTAGCCGCGCGCATCGGTATCGAACACGCGGACCGCCATGGTCGAGATGAAGATCGGGAAGTTCATGCCGAAGGTGCCAATCAGGAACAGCATCAGCAGGATCGCCTTCAAGTCCGGTCGCGCCCACACATATCGCAACCCTTCGGTGAGGCTGCCCTTGGTGCGCAAGGCGCGAACCTTGGCGTGCTGCCCCGAGACCCGCAGCAAAAACAGCGAAGCCAGCACCGCAAAGAAACTGCTGCCATTGAGCAGGAACGCCCAGCCGGTGCCTACCGATGCGATCGTCAGGCCGGCCACCGCCGGGCCGATCATGCGGGCCATATTGAACGAGGTGGAGTTGAGCGCGATGGCGTTGGACAAGTCCTTCTCGCCGACCAACTCCGCGACGAAGATCTGCCGCACCGGTGCATCGAATGCCGAGGCGCAGCCGGACAGAAACGCGAACACATACACATGCCACAGCTCGACGAACCCGGTGATGGTAAACACCCCCAACGTCAGTGCCAGCAGGCCCATGACCGCCTGGGTCACGATCAGCAGTTTGCGCTGGTCATAGTGGTCGGCGGCAAAGCCGGTCCACGGCAGCAACAGCAGTTGCGGCCCGAACTGCAAGGACATGACGATGCCGACAGCGGCGGCGTTGTGCGCAGTGAGCTGGGTCAGCACCAACCAATCCTGGGCGGTGCGTTGCATCCAGGTGCCGATATTGGAAACCAGTGCACCGGCGGCCCAGATGCGGTAATTGGGGCTTCGCAGGGAGCGGAAGGTGCCGAGGAAACTCATGGTTGTATCGGGGACTCCTCAAGCCGACGGAACGATTTGCACAATGCCTGGGTGCATAGCGCGGCAGGCGCAACTACCTACCACAGTGAAGATCAATGTGGGCGTTGTCGAGCCCTGGCGAGGCTGCGAAGGCGGCACCGCCGGCATTTACATTGCCTGACCTACCGCCATCGCAGCCTCGCTAAAGCTCGACAGCTCCCACACGGGATCTGATTTGTAGACGGAAATTTGAGCCACGACGAAGATCAACTGTGGGAGCTGTCGAGCCCCAGCGAGGCTGCGAAGGCGGCGTCACGGCTAGCCTTTCCATTGCCTGACACACCGTAATCGCAGCCTCGCCAAAGCTCGACAGCTCCCACAAGGGATCTGCTTTGTAGACAGAAATTTGAGCCACGACGAAGATCAACTGTGGGAGCTGTCGAGCCCCAGCGAGGCTGCGAAGGCGGCGGCACCGCTGGCCTTTCCATCGCCTGACCCACCGCCATCGCAGCCTCGCCAAAGCTGGACAGCTCCCACAAGGGGTCTGCTTTGTAGACAGAAATTTGAGCCACGACAAAGATCAACTGTGGGAGCTGTCGAGCCCCAGCGAGGCTGCGAAGGCTGCGGCACGGCTGGTATTTCCATTGCCTGACACAGCGCCATCGCAGCCTCGCCGGCCCCCACACTGTATTTCGCCCCACGGGGTATACTCGCCTACTCGCAACCAACCCATTCAAACTGCCCGAGATACTCCATGAGCACTCTTTCTCTCACCCCCGCGCGCAAGCCTGTCGCGCCGCTGGTGGCCTTTATCATCCTGGTGCTTGGCGCCCTGTTCCTGCAAAACATGGTCGGCTCGCGCCAGGTGCTATTGCTGGTGGTTGGCGCCGCGCTGGGCTTGACCCTTTACCACGCCGCCTTCGGGTTCACCTCGGCGTGGCGCGTCTTCATCAATGATCGGCGCGGCGCCGGCCTGCGCGCGCAGATGGTGATGCTGGCGGTGGCGGTGCTGCTGTTCTTCCCGGCGTTGGGGGCGGGCACGTTGTTCGGGCAGCCAGTGGTCGGGTTGGTGGCGCCGGCCGGGGTGTCGGTGGTGTTCGGGGCGTTCATTTTCGGGATCGGCATGCAACTGGGCGGCGGTTGTGCGTCGGGCACGCTGTTCACCGTGGGCGGCGGTAATGCGCGCATGCTGGTGACGCTGTTGTTCTTTATCTGCGGGTCGTTGATTGCCACGCACCACGTGGATTGGTGGTTCGCGCTCCCGGCCTTCCCGGCAGTGTCTATCGTCAAGAGTTTCGGCGTGGTGCCGGCGTTGGGCTTGAGCCTGGCGGTGTTCGCGATCATTGCGCTGGTGACGGTTCGCCTGGAGAAGGGCCGCCACGGTCAGCTGGAAGAGGGTGTAAAAAGCGAGCACCAGGGCGTGCGCCGCTTCCTGCGCGGGCCGTGGCCATTGGTGTGGGGCGCCATCGGCTTGGCTTTGCTTAACTACGCCACCCTGGCATTGGCGGGGCGGCCGTGGGGCATTACTTCAGCGTTCGCCTTGTGGGGTGCCAAGGTTGCGAGCGGCCTGGGTGTAGACGTGGCCAGCTGGGCGTTCTGGCAGATGCCGGGCAACGCCAAGGCCCTGGCCGCACCGGTGTGGGAAGACATCACCAGTGTGATGGACATCGGCATCGTCCTCGGTGCGCTGTTGGCGGCCGGCCTGGCCGGGCGCTTTGCCCCCAGCCTGAAAATTCCAGCGCGCTCGCTGGTGGCGGCGGTAATCGGCGGCCTGTTGCTCGGCTATGGCTCGCGCCTGGCCTACGGCTGCAACATCGGCGCGTATTTCAGCGGCATCGCCTCGGGCAGCCTGCATGGCTGGGTATGGCTGGTGGCGGCGTTTATCGGCAACAGCGTCGGCGTGCGTCTGCGGCCGTTCTTCTTTGCGGGCGAGCGACCGCAGGTGGCGCTGAGCGGTTGCTGAATCAGCTTTCAGGTGGAAGGCTGGGCGCCTGGGCCGCTTCAGCCGCCAGCCTTTCCCGATCTGCCTTGCTGATGTACGTATCCTTTTTCTTCGGCGCCAATTTGGCGCTGGCCTTCTTGGCTTTGGCCTTGAAGAGCTGCTGCAGTTTTTTCTGGCGATTCATGTCTTTCTACCCGGGTTGTTCAGGCTCGGGATGATACCAGCTTAAAATCCGACGCCGTCCCCTGGGTCGCTTTTTAGCGCCGATCTGTGCATTGAATCGCCGTTGCTTTCACCAATAATCGGGTCCTCCAGCGCATAACGGAAGACACTGATGAGCATCCATACCCGCACCAAGCGCATGACGGTCCCGCAACTGGTCGCCATGAAGGGCCAGCAGAAGATCGTCTCCCTGACGGCTTACTCCAGCGCCATCGCCAAGCTGATCGATCCGTTGGTCGACTTCATCCTGGTGGGCGATTCCACGGCCATGGTCGGTTATGGCCGGCCTTCGACGTTGAGCATGCAACTCGAAGAAATCATCGGCCACACCCGGGCGGTGGTCGACAGCACGCACCTGGCCTGTGTCATCGCCGACATGCCGTTCGGCAGTTATCAGGAATCCAACGAGCAGGCCTTCCGCAACTGCGCCCAGGTACTGGCGCGCACCGGTTGCGACGCCGTCAAGCTGGAAGCCAACCAGGCGTTGGCGGGCACCGTCGAGTTTCTGGTGGCGCGCGGTATTCCGGTGATGGCTCACGTGGGGTTGATGCCCCAGTTCGTCAATGTGATGGGCGGTTTCAAGGCCCAGGGCCTCACCGCTGAAACCGGCGCCGTGATAGCCGAGGACGCTCGGGCCAACCTGCAAGCGGGCGCGTTCAGCCTATTGCTCGAAGGGGTGGCTGAAGGTGTTGCGCGGCAGATCACCCTCGACTCGACAATGCCCACCATCGGCATTGGCGCTTCACCGGCCTGTGACGGCCAGGTGCTGGTCACTGAAGATGTGCTGGGCCTGGGCGGCGAACACCTGCCGCGCTTCGTCAAACAGTACGCGGATGTCGGCGCGGTGATTCGTGACGCGTGCGAGCGGTTTGCCGAAGACGTGCGCCATGGTCGCTTCCCTGAGGCGCGGCACTGTTACGGGCTGTGACGGATTGCCCGCGCTAGTTGCTCCACGGCCTGGGCGATGTCCTTGCTCCAATCCAGGGTAAAGCTCAGGCGCACATGCTGTTTCCAGGCGCCTTGCTGGCTGAACAGCTCACCGGGGGCGATGACGATGCGTTCGGCCAGCAGGCGTTCGAACACCCGGTGCATGTCGACCGGGTGCTTGGCCTCCAGCCAGAAGCTCGCACCGCCTTGGGGCATCACCACCTCGAAGGTACCCTGGCTGTGTTCGTCCAGCAGGGTGTTCATACGCGTCATGCTTGCTTGCAGCACCGCCCGCAGCTTGTGCAGATGCGGGTCGATGCGCTGGGAGGTGAACAGTTTTGCGATAGCTTTCTGGCGGATCGGCGAGAGTCGAAACGCCCGCTTCAGGAACAACCGCTGCAACTGTGGCCCATGCCCTCGGCACAGCACATAACCGTAGGGCGCCTCGGCGCCGATCACCTTGTCGAAGGTCGAGAACACCAACAGTTTCTGCCGGTCGGCAAAGTCGCGGTAGCGGGCCGGCTGGGGGGTGAAGTACAACTCGCCGTACGTGTCGTTTTCGAACAACCAGATATCCCGCTCAGCGAGCCACTGGCAGATCTGCTGTTTATCCTCAGTTGGCATGCGGCTGCCATGGGGGATGTTCACGGTCGACGACAGCACCGCCAGGCGGATGGGCTCCTGCCTGAGCCGTTCATCGAGCGCGACCAGGTCGAAGCGCCCGTCGGCGTCCAGGGGCACTTCGATTACGCGGATGTGCGCCGCCTGCAACTGGCGCAGGATCGCCCATGAGCACGGCGATTCCACCAGCGCCACCGTGCCCTCCAGCCCCAGGGCATTGAGCGACAACTCCAGCACACTGTGCAGGTCCGCGCCGATGTACACCTGGTCGGCCTGCCAATAGTTGGCAGTGGAACAGGTGTAGTGCTCGGCCAACGCCGCGCGCAACTCTGGCTCACCGAACGGCAGATAGAGCGGGCTGAGTGAACGCGGGTAAAGGCGCGCCAGTTCCCGCTCGATCATCAGCAGCGGGTTTTCCAGCGAGAGCAGCATCGCAGGGGCGTCGCTGCTCAGGGCCAGCATGCCTGGCTGCCGGGCGCTGGCAAAGACTTGGTCGAGCAGGGTAGGCGGGTGTCCAGTCGATAAAGGCCCCGGCACCCAACGCGTGAAGTAGCCGAACTTGGGCTTGGCGTAAACCCGGCCTTCATCCTCGAGCAGCGAGTAGGCGTACTTGGTCGTCGATACCGACACGCCGAGGCGCTGCGCCAACTGGCGCAGCGACGGTAACTTCTGCTCGCCTTGCGCAGGGCTGGCCTCGATCATCTCGACGAGGTAGCGATACACCGCTTGGTAGGCGAACGAGGCGTCTTTGGGGGTATCCACGATCACTCCGGGGGCTTCATCGCGATGTTTCAGGTGATTGCGCCTTCTTCAAGGGTGAAAGGAGCGCGCCAGAAATTCATCGATCAGCGCCACCACCTGCCGCTGAATAACCGCCCTCGGTCGCGCGCCCTCACCATCCCGGCAGATCATGCCATCGCCTGGCGAATCTTCCTCGATCAACGCCATGCCGCCCGGCTTGCAGATCGACATAAAGCTGAAGTGCGTGGCGTCGGTGATCTCTACGTAGTGCGTCGATGCTTTTGGCAGGCGCCGGACCATGTCGGCAGACTCCAGGTTGGGGTCCATATCCTCCGTGGGTACGCCGCCCGCGATCACCAGTGCCGGCACCGGCAGTGCGGCCAGGCTGGAGTCGGTGAAGCCGCGCGAGAGACCCAGGTCCAATGTCACCACGGCGCCGACACGTACGTCGCGCAGGGCTGCGGCCAGTTGGGCCTTCGCAGTCGGTGTCTCGGCGGGTTTTATCTGCTGGTAGCCGATGCAACCGCCCAGCTTGGGATGGGCATTGCAGTCCCGGGCGAAAAGGTCCGGGTCGAAACGGGCACCGGCGATTTCCATGGCGGTCCAGCCGCCGATGGAATGGCCCACCACGGCGATGCGGCCTTTCGCGACTGCACCGAATTGCGTCGGCTGGGCGATCACTGCATCGATGGCCCGGCTCACGTCTTTGGGCCGTTCCCACAACTGCGCGGCAGCCTGGGGGCTGCGGTCTTTGCTGGTAGTGCCGGGGTGGTTCAGCGCCGCCACGATGTAACCCTTGTGGGCCAAGGCGCTGGCCAGCCATACCTGATTGCCCCAGTTACCGCCGTAGCCGTGGGACAGCACCACCAAGGGGTGTTCGCGGCTCTCTGCTGGCGCGTCGGGCACCGCGAGGGCGCCGAAGAACACTGCGTCATCGCGGATCAGCGCCGGTGTCGTAGTGGCGGCGGTGGGGTACCAGACGACCATTTGCAGAGGGCGCTGCGCATCGGCGACGGTGATGTTCTTGAAGCCGATAGAGGTGGTATCGGCGAATACAGGCGTTGCCAGGCAAACCAGCAGTAGCGCGGTGAGGGTGTTTTTCACAGTTTTTATCGTCCTTGATGTGAGGGCACATCATGCCTTGAAACAGGGCGTTTTAATAGAGCAGAGGCGGGACTAGGAAGTTGCTGACGAAGTCCTACTTGCAAGTATTACAGATAGGGACTTCATGTTTTTAGGAAGTGAGTGCCTTACTTGAATTGAAAAATAGTGCAAGGGTAGGGGTGTGATTCCTACTGCTGGAATGATTGGAACCTCAGGTACTCACTTCTGATGCTAGGGTGAAGATTATGAAAAGCTCGATTGTATATGCAGGCCGCAACCGTGCAAATCGGTTCTCGCTCGCCGTACTTGCTGTTTTAGTGGTGTTTACAAAAGAGATCGCATGGGCGACGGAGTTTTCTATTACTAAGTCGGGAGCACCAGGGCAAGTGCTCGTATTATCTAACTCCCACACTGATCCTGGTGTCGGTTTTACGAACTTCAATGTTTTGTATCCCGATACTCCCCCTGGAACACTTAATGATCCCAAGCAGTTGCTAGAGATTCGCTGGAGTACGACGTATTATCCTGGGACGCTTAGGGATGACGTGGAATTATGTTATTTTCGTCCTTTCAGCGCCGAAAAAAACTGTGAAACTATCTCCCCGAATTCTTCGGGTGTGTTAATGGTTTTTAATGATCAGTCCTTCGGTCATGGTTCGAAAGTCACGATTTATCACAGGGTATTGGGTGGTACGCCACCTTATGCTCGTCCTGCTGGCGTCGATTCTGTGACATTTAAATATCGGTATTAATTAGCGGCGTGGCACTCGTAGTTATTTCAACTGCGAGTGCACTATAGCGGCGCGAAACCTTTTGTATGAACGTTCACATGCCGTTAAGCAAGGTGAATTCTAATGATCACTATCAATCCTTCTGCATCATCGTCTAACACCCGCGTGACGAGTGATTCCCCAAGCGTTGCTACTGCGTACGCGGTCTCGTCTGATAATGGCAGCACTGATGCGCTCACTGCCACAAGCAATAACGGCATCGCCACCGTCTCGATCCTGGCGCGTCAATTGAATGAGGCGGCAATACGGGCTGAAATACCACTGGGCCAACAGAGCGCCGATTCACTCGAGGCGATCACCGACAATAAGTATTTCGCCAATAAGGCGCAACATGACGCAGAGATTCCAACTACCCGCCACCCGGAACTCTTGGCACGTGCGCGACAAGCGACCGGTTTCCTCAATGGGCATGACAGCAACCCCTTCAACGGCCTAGGGCGAGATCAACTCAACCTGATCGCCCGCGACAACGGTGGCGCCTTCACGGTTAACGAGCGACGGGCGGCGTGGGAATCGATACAGTCGATGGAGTCTTCAGCCAATTCGGGTACGAAGTCACCCCCCGCTACGGGTTACGAGATTATGATTTCGCGCTTGTTTCGCGGCAGCGAACCACCCGTCGCCCATCCACCTGCGACCTTTGAGAATGGCGCTCAACGGCGCAGCGAATTCCTCACGCGGGATGACCGTGCTTTGATATCGGATATGTACGCTTATGCACAGTCAGAAGGTGCGGATCTACGTCACGTCGACCTCTTGGTTCATGCACTTGCAAACTATCGTCATTACAGCGACGGTCGCCAGCTCATTGGCAGTAATGGCTACTACGTAGACGAGTATTGGACAACGTTCGATTTCAAGCCTGAGGACGCCGCCATTGCTTCAAGCGTTTTGACCAGTTCAGCGTTCAGCAGCACCCGTATCGACCAGGGCTTCGTGCGACACATTTTGAGTCCAGACAACGGGGCGTTCACCCATATTGGCGGCATACCGTTCCTGGAGCGGATGGTGAAAATATTCTCCAGTGAAGGCGCGGATCAACCCCCACTCGGCAGTGAGTTCGCCACCTTTGAATACGCCAAGGCCGCGGACCATATCGTCACCACCACGCACAAGGACATAAAGCTACCCCCCTCCAAGGTGATCACCGACGTCGTCAACGGGGTCTGGAACCTCACCGAATACGGCAAGGCCGCCGGCTATACGATGGATAAGTCCAATGGCCGGATATACAAAGTCACTGACCTGCAGAGCGATAAAGTGCAACAGCGTTCGACCTCGGAGGTTCTTGCCGGTGAGTTGCCCACTCACACGCTCCTGGGCAGCCTCGCAGACACCCGCGACCCGCCCAAGGCACGCTGGATCTGGCCCGGGCATCTGTTCAAACTGATGAAAAACTTCAAACCCTGAGGTCTCGGCTCGCTGCGTGATAAGAGCGTGAATCTTGCTATTGGCCAACACAGCCCCATAACTACGTCTGTATCCACCAAACGCAAGGGCAGACCATGACCAATTCAACCGAAACCGCCATCCTCGCCGGCGGCTGCTTCTGGGGCATGCAAGACCTGCTCCGACGCTACCCCGGCGTGCTGCAGACCCGCGTCGGCTACACCGGCGGCGACGTGCCGAACGCGACCTACCGCAACCACGGCAACCATGCCGAAGCGATCGAAATCGTATTTGACCCGGCGGTGATCACCTACCGGCAGATTCTTGAGTTCTTTTTCCAGATCCATGACCCGAGCACGCCTAACCGTCAGGGCAATGACGTTGGTCCGAGCTATCGTTCGGCGATTTATTACTTGAGCGAGCAGCAGCGCGATATTGCCGAGGATACCGCTGCGGATGTGGAGGCTTCGAAGCTGTGGCCGGGTCGGGTGGTGACAGAGATCGAGCCGGCCGGACCGTTTTGGGAGGCGGAGCCGGAGCATCAGGATTATCTGGAGCGAATTCCTAATGGGTATACGTGCCACTTTATCCGGCCGAACTGGAAGCTGCCCAAGCGTGGCTGAAAGCACTGTATGAAATCGCGAGTCGTTGTAAGAGGGTTACGACGACTCGTGAATCGATGGGCTAAAAACTTGAAGCGCTAGCGTTCAGCTAGCGCAGCCTCCCGGCTACTAAACAGAGGGGGCCAGCTGTGCGCAGGTTAGTAGACGGGGGAAACACACAAAGCCGGCGGATTCTGACGCACCTGTAGGCAATCGAGCACAGTGGTGAAGCTTGCTGCAGGACATATCCCGGCGGAGGCTGGCGGTCATCGTAGCCTTGCCAAGGCTCGACGACGCCCACAGGGGAGCGGCGTTGTGTGTGGGCGTTGTGGTTGCGAAAAGAACGCCCCTGCTTACTCAGGCTTTTTGTAGGCCTTGTACGCGTTCTGCAACACGATATGGTCCGCCACGTACTTCGCATCGTGCCACACCCCATAGATGAATGATGACGCGCGGTTGACCAGGTTCGGCAGCCCCAAAAAGTAAATGCCGCTTTGCGCCGAAATCCCGCGCTTGTGGAACGGCTCGCCGTTGTCGTCAAACGCATCCACTTTCAACCAGCTGAAATCGAATGTGAAACCGGTCGCCCACAGGATGGTGGTCACGCCGGCCTCAGCCAGATCCAGGCTGAGGGTCGGATTCACCAGGCACTCCGGGTCGGGCAACAATTCCCAGGCTTGCGGCTCCAGGGGGAACGGCAACCCATTCGCCTCGATGTAGGCATCTGCATCGCGCAGCACATCAAAGTAAGCGCGGTCGCCTTCGGCCACGTTCTCGGCCAAGCCCGGCTGGAACGTCATGACACCGTCCGCCCAATCCTGGGTGACGCCCACCAGTTGAATCCCTTGGTGCGCGAGTCGGCGGAAGTCGACGGTCTTGCCACCCTCATAGCCACTCACTGCAAACGCCACGTGCTTCTTCTTCGGCTGGATTTTGACTTCGTCCCACAGGCCCAGCGCACCCAACCACCAGCAGTAGTCGCGGCTGCGGTAGGCGCGGGGCGGGCGGTAGTGTTCGCCGACCGAGAGGTACACGGTCTTGCCGGCCTTTTGCAATTCTTCGGCGATCTGCGAGCCGGAAGCGCCGGCGCCGACCACGAGTACGGCACCTTCGGGCAGTTGGCCAGGGTTCTTGTAGGCAGAGGAATGCAGTTGATGAATTGGCGCGCTGGCGGGGACGATATTCGGGATGGACGGGCGCTGGAACGGGCCGGTGGCAGCAACTACGTTGGCGGCTTCGATCACGCCGGCCGAGGTGGTGACCTTGAACCCGGGGCGGCCCATATGGCGCTCCACCGACTGTACGTCCACACCCGTGCGTACCGGGGCCTGCAACTGGTGCACATAGGCTTCGAAGTAGTCCGCCATGCGTTCTTTCGGTGGAAAGGCCTCGGGTGAAATCCCTTCAAAAGCAAGGCCGGGGAAGCGGTCGTGCCAGGCCGGGCCGTTGGCGACGAGGGAGTCCCAGCGTTCCGAGCGCCAGCGTTCGGCGATGCGGTGGCGCTCGAGCACGATGTGGGGCACGCCCATCAGGGACAGGTGTTCGCTCATGGCGACACCGGCCTGGCCTGCGCCGACTACCAGGGTGTTGATGGTTTCTACTGACATGGGCGGTTCCTGGAAAGTGAGGGTTTGTCTGCAACATCGATTTCAACCGGAGGCGCTGGCTTGATGCGTTGTGGTTTCAAGATGTCAGCAACGCAGCGACGGCAGTCAGTGCCAGTTCATAACCCAGCGTCCCTAGCCCGGCGATCACGCCGGTAGCGGCTTTGGACACGTAGGAGTGATGCCGGAAGCTTTCGCGCTTCCAGATATTGCTCATGTGCGCTTCGATGATCGGGCCGTCGAAGGCCAGCAGTGCGTCAAGGATCGGCACGCTGCTGTAGCTCAGCCCGGCCGCGTTGATCACGATGGCGTCGGCGTTCAAGCGTGCTTCCTGGAGCCAGTCCACCAGCACGCCTTCGTGGTTGCTCTGGCGAAAGTCCAGGGTCAGGCCCAGCGCGGCAGCATGGCGTTGGCAACGGGCTTCGATGCTGGCGAAACTTTCGCTGCCGTAGGTGCCGTTTTTGTCCAGCCCGTAGAGGTTGGCGTTGGGCCCGTTGAGGAAAAACACGCGGTGGGTCATGAGGGGCTCCAGGTTATTCGGCGACGGTCAGCACGACTTTGCCGACATTGGCATTGGCTTCCAGCAGGCGGTGCGCGTCGGCGGCTTGAGCCAGTGGCAACAGTGCATGGACCTGCGGGCGCACCAAACCGGAGGCCAGCCAGGGCAGGAAACGCGAACGGATGCACACGGCCAGGCGGGCTTTTTCGGCATGGCTTTTGGGGCGCAGGGTGGAGGAGGTGAGGCTGAGGTTTTTGCGCATCAGCACCTGTAAGTCCAACTCGATGCGGGCGCCTTGCAGGAACGACAGGCTCACGTGCCGAGCGCCCATGGCCATGGCGGCAAGGTTGCGCGCCACGTAAGGGCCGCCGACGTTATCCAGCACCACGTCGACGCCGCGCCCTTCGGTGCAGTCGTTTACTGCGTCGACGAAGTCTTCAAGGTGACGGTCAACCGCGCGCCATACGCCCAGCGCTTGCAGCATCGCGACTTTCTGCGGGCCGCCTGCGGTGGCAATCACTCGCGCACCGGCGGCGTGCGCACACTGCACGGCAAAGCTGCCGACGCCACTCGCGGCACCGTGGATCAGCGCCGTGTCGCCACTGCGCAAACGGCCCAGTTCAAACAGGTTATGCCACACGGCAAACGCCGCTTCCGGCACCCCAGCGGCATCGTGCAGTGACAAGCCCGCAGGCACCGGCAAGCAATGCGCCGCCTGCGCCACGCAGTATTCGGCGTAGCCGCCGCCATTGAGCAAGGCCATCACGCGATCGCCGGTGGCGAACTCATCCACATCCGCGCCCACCGCGACAACCATGCCCGCTGCTTCCAGGCCCAGCACATCGGTGACACCCGGGGGAATGGGCGAGCCATTGCGTTGCATCAGGTCGGGCCGATTGACCCCAGCCGCCGCTACACGAATCAGCACTTCACCGGCGTGCAATGGCGGGACAGGGCGCTCTACCACCTGCAGCACCTCTGGGCCGCCGGGCTCGCGGGCGATTACCGCTTTCATACGGTCCAGTCGTCTGGCACCACGGCGATCACGTCGATCTCCATCAACCATTCTGGTTGCCCCAGGCCGGAGATCACCAGCCCGGTTGAAATGGGGAACACGCCCTTGAGCCATTTGCCGACTTCCTGGTACACCGGCTCGCGGTAACGCGGGTCGATCAAGTAGGTGGTGGTCTTGACGATATGCGACAGGTCCGAGCCCGCCTCTTCAAGCAGTTGCTTGACGTTTTTCATTGCCTGCTCGGCCTGGGCTCGCGGGTCGCCAAGGCCGACCAGGTTGCCGTCGAAGTCGGTGCCGATCTGACCGCGTACGTAAATGGTATTGCCGGCGCGCACGGCCTGGCACAGGTCGTTGTCCAGCGCCTGGTTGGGGTAGGTCTGCCGGGTGTTGAACATGCGGATGCGGGTGTGGGTAGGCATGACGGAGGCTCGTGGGAAGCGGAATGAATCCAGCTTCACACCGCCCCGGTTCCGGCGAAACCAGCATTTGCGCGGGGTAGTGCTTAGGAAAAACCGAAGCCCGTGCAGGTCATCGGTTGGCGCCTGACCCGGCACGAACCCTGCAACGTGACCTGTACAGTCATTGTTGAGGGGCAGGCGTAATGCTCAGTCGTATTACTCAGCGTCAACTGGAGTATTTCGTTGCGTCGGGAGAGGCGGGCAGCATCAGTGCGGCCGCCGAGCGCATCCACGTGTCGTCGCCGTCGATCTCGGCGGCGATCACGCATATGGAGGCGGAATTGGGTATCCAGCTGTTTATCCGCCACCACGCCCAGGGCATTTCACTCACGGCAGTAGGGCGCCTGGTGATGCAGGAGGCCAAGCTGATCCTGGAGCAGATGACCAACCTCTACACCATAGCGTCGGAGTCATTGAACACCGTGCGCGGGCCGTTGCGGGTGGGCTGCCTGGAGTCGCTGGCGCCGATGATCACGCCTGAATTGGTGTTCGGTTTCGGCCGTGCGTTTCCCGGCGTGCGGCTGACGCAAGCCGAGGGCAACCACGAGGAATTGCTGGAGAAATTGCGCAGCGGTGAGCTGGACATTGCCCTGACCTACGACCTGGTGACCAGCCCGGACATCGACTTCCAACCCCTGGCGCAGTTGCCGCCTTATGTCATGGTCGGCGAGTACCACCCACTGGCGAGCTTGCCGGCGGTGAGCATGCAAGACCTTGAGGCCTACCCGGTGGTGCTGCTCGACACGCCGTGGAGCCGCGACTATTTCCTCAGCCTGTTTATCCAGGCGGGCACCACGCCGAACATCATCATGCGTTCCACCAACCTCGAAACGGTGCGCGCCATGGTTGGCAATGGGATCGGCTATTCCTTCGCGAATGCACGGCCCAAATCGAACATGTCCCAGGACGGCAAACGCGTGATTCGCCTGCGCCTGGCGGGCGCGCACCGGCCGATGCGCCTGGGCTACGCCACGGCCAGCAATACCCAGCTGTCGCGGGTGGTGTCGGCGTTTGCCGAGCGGTGCCGCATGTTTGTGTCCGACCAATACATCCCCGGCATGGCACCGCCGAGTTTTTTTGACCCGCATGCGGTGCGCGATTGTCGGAGCGAGCTTGCTCGCGAAGCTCGGTAACGATCACGCGGCAACCCGGTTTTGCACCGAAATGCGGCGCGCGACGCGCCGTGAATTGCGGCGTGCACCCTTTTGAGCTGCATAGGTTCTGCCTACCCAGTGCCCCGGCTTTTACGAATTGACCCCAAGTGCCTCCCCCCACGACTCTGAACCCATCGATGTAGATCAACTTCTCAGGGCACGGCGACGATGACATTCGACTGGAATTACATGTTTGGTTTGCTGGCCGATGCCGAGTTCTGGCGCGCGACGTGGACGGTGATCAAGCTCAGTACCCTGACCTGGGTCTTGAGCATTGGCCTGGGTTTTCTGCTGGCCCTGGCCAAGCAATCCAGGCATGGCCTGCTCAGCGTGCCGGCCCGTGGCTACATCTGGCTGTTCCGCAGCCTGCCACTGCTGGTGCTGCTGATCTTTATCTACAACCTGCCCCAGGCGCTGCCCGGCACGTCGGCGGTGCTGGCCGACCCGTTCTGGTCCGGCCTGCTGGCCCTGGTGATCTGCGAGACCGCCTACGTGGCCGAGATCCATCGCGGTGGCCTGCTTTCG
Source organism: Pseudomonas sp. MYb13 (assembly GCF_002980075.1). Classification (NCBI taxonomy): domain Bacteria; kingdom Pseudomonadati; phylum Pseudomonadota; class Gammaproteobacteria; order Pseudomonadales; family Pseudomonadaceae; genus Pseudomonas; species Pseudomonas sp. MYb13. The sequence goes on from NZ_PCQI01000023.1 coordinate 20,490, forward strand.
ATTCCCAAGGGGCAGGGCGAGGCGGCGCGGGCGCTGGGCCTGAAGTTCTTCGGCACCCAATGGCGCGTGGTGATTCCCCAGGCGCTGCGGGTGGCGTTGCCGTCGCTGGCCAACGAATACATCTCCATCGTCAAGCTCACCTCGCTGGTGTCGGTGATCTCCCTGACCGAGATCCTGATGGTCGGCCAGCGCCTGTATTCGCAGAACTTCCTGGTGATCGAAACCATGGCGGCGGTGGCATTCTTCTACGTGTTTATCGTCACGGTGTTCGACTTCCTGCTCAAGCGCCTGGAGCGCTTTCTCGACGTCAACCAGCGCAATGTTTCCCGCGTTCCCGACGCGGCAGTGCTGGCCCTCGCGACTCAACAGCGCACGGCCTTGGCGCGCCCGGCCACCAGTGGCGAGCCCGCGCTGCATGCCACACGGCTGCACAAGGCCTACAACGACATCGAGGTGCTGGGCTCGGTCAACCTGCAGATCCAGCCGGGTGAAGTGGTGTCGGTGATCGGCCCGTCGGGCTCCGGCAAGACCACGCTGATCCGCTTGCTCAATGGCCTTGAGCAACTGGATAACGGCGAGATCCGGATCAACGGCCAGCCGTTCATTCACTTAAATAAAGTCGGCGCGCACAAACCCCAGTACATCGAGCACGCCGAGCATCGCCTGAACATCGGCATGGTGTTCCAGAGCTTCAACCTGTTCCCGCATTTGAGCGTGCTCGACAACCTGCTGATGGCGCCCAAATACCACCGCCTGGGAGCGACCTGCGACCTCAAGCAACAGGCCTACGCGCTGCTGCACAAGGTCGGCATGCTCGACCACGCCTGGAAGTACCCGCACCAGCTGTCCGGTGGCCAACAGCAACGCGTGGCCATCGCCCGCGCCCTGATGATGCGCCCGCAGATCATGCTGTTCGACGAGCCGACCTCGGCGCTCGACCCGGAGAAAGTCAACGAAGTGCTGCAAGTGATCGAGGCCCTGGCCGAGGAGGGCATCACCATGGTGATCGTCACCCACGAGATGAACTTTGCCTTCAAGGTTTCCGACCGCATCGTGTTCATGGAGAAGGGCCGCGTGGTCTGCGACGACACGCCGGGCGCCCTGCGCAGCGGCCACAACCCACGCGTGGAGGCGTTCCTCAAGGACGTCTCGCTGGCGTGATCTCTTTAACGTTCAGGACACCCTAAAATGATCGAGCAATCGCAAATCGAACAATTCCAGCGTGATGGATTCCTGGTGGTAGAAGGCGTGCTGTCGGTGGACGAAGTGGCCGCACTGCAGCACGACTTCGACCAGTGGGTAGAAGAAAGCCGCGGCCATGACCGGGGTTGGGGCACCACCGTGGATGGCCGCGAGCGCTTTGACCTGGAGGGTGATCACCGCGCCGATCACCCGTCGCTGCGCCGGGTCAGTTCGCCCACCGAGATTTCCCCGGCTTACGAACGCGTGGCGTTGCACTCGCGGATGGCGGCGATTTGCGCGCAGTTGATCGGCGCCCAGGGCACACGTTTTCACCACAGCAAGATCAACTCCAAACTGCCCCATACCGCGACCCAAGTGAAGTGGCACCAGGACTTCCTGTTCACACCCCACAGCAACGATGACATCGTCACCGCCTTGCTGATGGTCAGTGAAGTCACACCGGAAAACGGCCCGTTGAACGTGATCCCCGGCAGCCACAAAGGCCCGCTGTGGTCGCACTGGCAGCACCAGCGGTTCACCGGTTCGGTGGACGATGCGGTGGTCGAGGAACACTGCCAGCAACCGGTCGCCTGCTATGGCCCGGCGGGCTCCGTGTGCTTCATGCACACCCGCCTCCTGCATGCTTCCAGCCCTAACGAGACCGAACTCCCGCGCACCCTCTTCATCAGCGTTTACGCAGCTGAAGATGCGCTGCCATTCGGCGAGAACCCGCTGCCCAGTGCACATGCCGGCCTGCTGGTGGCCGGTGAAGAAAGCGGCTTGGTGCGTTCCACGGCCAACCACATGCGCTTGCCGCAGAAGCCCCGTGGCGCCTCGTTCTTCGTGCAACAGGCAGGACAAGATTCAGTCACTGCCTAACCCAATTCCTTGCTACCCAAACCCCTCGCAGGTAATCACCATGACAGCGTTTCGTAAAAGTGTTCGTCCCCTCGCCGTGTGCCTGCTGGGCGCAGCGGTTGCGATGACTTCGTTGGCGGCTTCGGCGTTCCAGCAGGAAGGCAAGATCATCGCTGGCTCCGATGTGACGTTCTTTCCCTATGAGTACATGGATAACAACAAGCCCGCAGGCTTTGACATCGAGTTCATGGACGGCCTGGGCAAGGTCATGGGGCGCAAGGTCGAGACCCTCGACACACGCTTCCCCAACCTGATCACCGGCCTGCAGGCCGGGCGTTTCGATGTGACCAACTCGTCGATGTACATCACCGCCGAGCGGGTCAAGGTCATCGACATGATCCCTTATCTGAAAAGCGGCGAGTCGATCCTGACCCTCAAGGACAGCACGTTCCAGCCCAAGACCCCGGAAGAGTTCTGCGGCCACAAGATCGGCTCCATGGGCGCGACCTCGTGGCTGGCGCAGATGAACAAGCTGTCGGCGGAGTACTGCGTGGCCAAGGGCTTGAAGCCGATCCAGATCAGCGAATACAGCACCGACCCGCAAACCACCCAGGCCCTGTTGGCCCACGCGGTTGAAGCGCAAATCACCGACGCCGCCGTGGCCCGAGGCGTGATCGACAAACTCGGCAACCGCGTGGTGATCTCGTCCGACACGTTGATCTACCCGGTACTGAATGGCTTCGGTGTGAAGAAGGGCAATGACACAGTGAAGAAGGCCTTGCTCGACGGCCTGGAAAAATACCGCGCCACGCCGGAGTACGCCGCCTTGCTGAAGAAGTACAACTTCGAGGCGCCAACCGAGGCCGATATCGCGACGCTGATGCCGAAGTAAACCTATCAGCGCGTGCCGCATTCGCGTGCGGCCGCGCCCTGCGGAGACCGATTCATGGCGTTATCCCACGAAGAACAGACGCGCATCGACCTGGCGGCGACCTTTCGCATCATTGCGCACCTGGGCATGCATGAAGCGGTGGCCAACCACTTCAGCGCCGCGGTGTCGGCCGACGGCAAACAGTTTTTGCTCAACCCGAAGTGGAAGCACTTCTCGCGTATCCGCGCCAGTGACCTGTTGCTGCTGAACGCGGACGACACGACCTGTGCCGACCATCCCAACGTGGACGCCACCGCCTGGTCGATCCACGGGCAGATTCATCGGCTGCTGCCGCACACCCGTGCGGTACTGCACTTGCACCCGGTGTACACCACGGCGGTGGCGTGCCTGGCCACGCCGCACATCCCGCCGATCGACCAGAACACCGCACGGTATTTCAACCGCGTGGCGGTGGACGAGTTGTACGGCGGCATGGCCGACACCGAGGCCGAAGGCGCGCGCCTGGCCGGGCTGCTCGATGGCAAGAGCCGCCTGCTGATGGGCAACCATGGCGTGATGGTGACGGCGGGGTCCATCGGTGAGGCGTTTGACGATATCTGGACCCTGGAACGCGCCTGCCAGATTCTCGTGACGGCCTGGTCGACCGGGCAGCCGCTGCGGGTGTTGTCCGATGAAGTGGCGGAGAAAACCGCGCGGGGTTGGGAAGGCATTGCCGATTTTTCCCGCCAGCATTTCGAAGAAATGAAGCAGTTGATGATCGACGCTGACCCTTCAGTGCTCGACTGAGGAAACCCCATGACTTTTTCCGTTGTCGCCCGCTGCGCCGAGACGGGGCAGTTGGGTATCGCCATCAGCTCATCGAGCATTGCGGTGGGCGCGCGTTGCCCGTGGCTACGGCCGGGCGTGGGCGCGGTGGCGTCGCAGAACATCACCTTGCCAAGCCTTGGGCCGCAAGTGCTGGACTTGCTGGAACAGGGCCTGGCGCCCAGTGAAGCGCTGGCCACCGTGATCGCGCAGGATCACAGCCAATACCGCCAGGTGACGGTCATTGATAGCCAGGGCCGCACCGCGCATTTCAGTGGTGCGCAGACCTTGGGTATTTATAACGCGGTGAGTGGCGAGCAGTGCGTGGCGGCCGGGAACATGTTGGCCAACCCCGGCGTGATCACTGCCATGGTGGCGGCGTTTGAAACGGCCTCCGGGCACCTCGCCGACCGCCTGCTGGCCGCAATGCATGCCGGCGTGGCCGGCGGTGGCGAAGCCGGGCCGGTGCATTCGGCGGCGCTGGTCATCGTCGATGACCTGTTGTGGCCGGTCGTGAACCTGCGCGTGGACTGGGCTGACGCCGACCCGATCAGCACCCTCGACCACCTCTGGCAGGTCTATCGCGGGCAATTGCAGGACTACATCGACCGCGCCATTAACCCGCAGATAGCACCCGGCTACGCCGTGCCGGGAGATGACCGATGAACACGAGCCGCGACCTGCTGGCGCAGTTGGTACGCTTCGACACCACCAGCCGCGAGTCCAACCTGGCCTTGATCGACTTCGTGCGCACGTACTTGCAGGACCATGGCGTGGCCTGCGAGCTGGTGTACAACGAGCACAAGAGCAAGGCCAACCTGTTGGCGACCATTGGCCCGGCGGACGTGCCCGGCATCGTGTTGTCCGGACATACCGATGTGGTGCCGGTGGACGGTCAACGCTGGAGCGTGGCGCCGTTCGAGCTGACCGAGAAGGACGGCAAGCTGCATGGCCGTGGCACTGCGGACATGAAGGGCTACATCGCCTGTGTGCTGGCGTGCGTGCCGGCCCTGGTAAAGGCGCCGTTGCGCCTGCCGGTGCATATCGCGCTGTCTTACGATGAGGAAGTCGGCTGCCTGGGCGTACGTTCGCTGATCGAGCGGTTTCATGGGCACGCGGTCAAGCCGTTGTTGTGTGTGATCGGCGAACCCACCGAACTCAAGCCGGTGCTGGGCCACAAAGGCAAGCTGGCGATGCGTTGCCATGTGCAGGGCGCGGCGTGCCACTCGGCCTATGCGCCGTCGGGCGTGAATGCCATTGAATACGCCGCGCGCTTGATCAGCGAGCTGGTGCGTCTGGGCGAAACGCTCAAGGCGCCAGAGCATCTGGATGCGCGTTTTGATCCGGCGTTTTCCACGGTGCAGACCGGCCTGGTCAACGGCGGCAAGGCGCTGAATATCGTCCCGCAGGAATGCACGTTCGACTTTGAAGTGCGCTCGCTGCCGGCCCAGGATCCGTGGCAGGTGGTGCAGCATTTACAGGGGTACGCTGAACACACGTTGTTGCCGGCGATGCGGGCGGTGAGCGGGCAATCGGCGATCAGCATCAGCGAACTGTCGAGTTACCCGGGCCTGGCCACGTCGCTGGAAAGCCAGGCGGCCGAGTGGGTTGCGCAGTTCTGCGGCTCGCGGGAATTTGGCACGGTGGCCTTTGGTACAGAGGGCGGCCTGTTCGACCAGGCTGGCATTCCCACGGTGGTGTGCGGCCCCGGCAGTATGGAGCAGGGGCACAAGCCGGATGAGTTCATCAGCATGGAGCAACTGCAGGCGTGTGACCGCATGTTGGCGCGGGTGGTGGCGTTTGCGAGCCGTTAAGGCAGGCGCCGATCAGCATTGTGGGAGCGGGCTTGCTCGCGAATGCAGTCGGTCAGCCAATCGATTATTGACTGGCCCACCGCATTCGCGGGCAAGCCCGCTCCCACATGTGCCCTGTGGTGTGCCTTTTAGCTGTCAAGTTTTTGCCACGCCCACTCGCCATTGCGCCGGCGGCAGGCTTGCGTTCACCAGGTAATCGCCCACGATCCGCGACTTGTATACGCGCGGGTTATGGTTCGCCAGGGTTCGCGCATTGCGCCACAGCCGGTCCAGCGCCTTGCTGCTGGCGGTGGCGCTGGCCCCCAGGGCATCGAACAAGGCGGTGGTGGCGGCCAGGGTTGCATCCACCACCGGGTTCACCGCCAGGCATACTTCCAGTTCGGCCAGCGCAACCTGCGGATCGTCATCGTGCAACGGCTGGTCGTGGGCGATCACGTACTGCGCCGTTTGCTCCAGGCGTTGCGCCGCTTGTTGGGCAATGGCTTGCGCGGCGTAGGCCTGGCTCGCGACTTCACCGATCACCTGCAGCAGTTGCACGTCCTGGCCTGCGGTGTCGGCATTGCCGGTGGTGAACGTGCGTGCGCGTTTGCTGAGTTCTTCGGCACCGCTAAGTGCGGCGCGCCGGGCGATGCCGGCGAGGGTGCTGAGGTGGTAGAGCTGGAAGAACGATTGCCCATGCCCGAAGCGCTGTTGGGTGGGGCGCACGTCGTCGTCCACCACCGGCGCGTTATCGAACAGGCAGGTGCCGCTGGCGGTGAGGCGTTGGCCGAAGCCGTTCCAGTCATCGACGATCCGCACACCGGGGGCCTTGAGGTCGACGACCACGCTGTAGATCGTGCCGTCTTCGCCGGTGGCAATGGTGTTGATCAGGTCGCTGTAGAGCGCGCCGGTGGTGTAGAACTTTTGACCGCTGATCCGCAGCGAGCCGTCTTCGTCACGGTGCAGGCGGGTGCCGAAATCGCCCCGAGCCTGATGGCCGACTTCGGTGCTGCCGGGGGAGAGCAGGGCGCCCTGGCCGAGTCGGTCGAGCCACTTCGCGCGCCAGTCGAGGTCCTTGGCGCTGAGCACGTCTTCGCAGAAACCAAAATGGCCACGTAAGGCCTGGGTGATGTTGGAGTCGGCAGCGGATAGCTCCGTGAGCAGTGTGAGCAACTCGACCAGGGTGGCGTCCTGTCCGCCATAGCTGGCCGGCAGGCGCCAACGCGGCAAGCCCAGCGCATTCAGTTGCTGGATCACCGTGGCAAGGCTGGCGCGTGTCTGATCCGCCTCGGCGGCCTGTGCGAGTATGTGTGCAAACAATGGACGAAACGGCGCGGCCAGTTGTTCGTAGCGGGCAGTGGGCGGTGTGCCCCAGATATTCAAAGCGGAAGTCGACATGCAATGGACCTTGCAGAAAGTGGTTCAGGTGCTGGGGTCCAGTGGTCTGGTGACGTCACCCTAACTCAGGGACGGCAAAGTTTTTAATACGAAAAGCAGCTAGCAACCTGTGCGACCGTTCTATCGATAGTGCGCAACAGTATTAAACCTCGTTGTGTTATTGCGATAGCTTCTACGTCGAACGACCAGACTGCACGCCCACAGATGGTTGCATCCGCCATCTAACCCCGTGGGATTTATCATGATCAATCGTCGAACACTGCTTTCCTTGCTGGGCCTTGCTTGCTTGACGCTGCAGGGGCCTTCGGCCTGGGCAGCGGAGCCCCTGACCCTCACCGTGGGCGACCAGTTCTTCTCCAACCGTATCGTGTTGGAGCTGTCCGGGGAGCTGAAAGACCTGCCATACACGATCGACTTCAAACGCTTCAATACCGGTTCCCCGGTGGCCTCTGCCGTGGCCAGCGGTGCGCTGGACGTGGGCATTGTCGGTGATACCCCGGTGATCAGCCTGGCCGCCAATGGCGCACCGGTGAAGGTGGTCGCCAGTACCCAGACCAGCCTCGACGGTGTGGGCATTGTCGCGCGCAAGGGCATTCATTCGGTGGCCGACCTCAAAGGCAAGACCGTGGCCATCTGGAACGGCTCGTGGAGCCAGCAGTTGGCGTACAAGGCCCTGGATGAGGCCGGTGTGCCGCGCAGCAGCGTCCACTTCAAATACCTGTTGCCGGCAGAAGCCAGCCTGGCGTTGACCCAAGGCGACATCGATGCCTTCGGCACGTGGGAACCCTATGTGTCGTTGCAGGAAAAAGAGGGCAGCACCCTGATCCGCAATGCCAAGGGCCTGATGAGCGCGCCCACTTACATCGTGGCGTACGAGCCAGCCCTGGCGCAGAAAAGCGCGATCATCAAAGACTTCATCGCCCGCCTTACCCGCGCTCGGGTGTGGAGCAACACGCACATCGATGAGTACGCCGAAGCCTGGTCCAAGGCCAACCAGTCGACGCCGGAAATTGCCAAGGTGTGGTTCAAGCGCGACGCGATCAAGGTGCTGCCGATCTCGCCGACAATTGTCAGCGAGGCCCAGGCCACGGCGGATTTCCTGGTGGATGCGCAGATGTTGAAGCAGCGGTATGACGTGGCGCCGTTGTTTGACCGGGTGCTTTAAACGCGGGGCAAACAAGCGCTCATAGTCTCGACGGACTGTTCGTGCAACCGATGGCCACCAGAAAAGCACCTGTGGTCGCTGGCAAGCCTTGATGTTCAAGGCGCGGTAACAGCCAGTCAGGGAGCGCATGCCCGAGCATGACACTGGTCAAATGTGGGAGCGAGCAAGCCTGCTCCCACATTGGGGCCCTGGTTTTTCAGGGGGTAATGGGTGTGACCGGGTGCAATGTACTCAGCGCACCAGGCAGGGCTGCTTGTTGTTGAAGCGCCACCCCGGCATCAAAAACTGCATCGCCACGCTGTCATCCCGCGCTCCGAGCCCCATGCCTTTGTAGACGTCGTGGGCCTTGGCCACGGCGTCCATGTCGATCTCCACGCCCAGGCCAGGTTTGCTCGGTACTTTCACGTAGCCGCCTTCGATTTTCAGCGGTTCCTGGGTCAGGCGTTGGCCGTCCTGCCAGATCCAGTGGGTGTCGATGGCCGTGATGTCGCCGGGCGCGGCAGCCGCGACCTGGGTGAACATCGCCAGGGAAATATCGAAGTGATTGTTGGAGTGCGAGCCCCAGGTCAGGCCCCATTCATGGCACATCTGCGCCACGCGTACCGAGCCTTGCAGGGTCCAGAAGTGCGGGTCGGCGAGGGGGATATCCACCGATTGCAGTTGGATGGCATGGCCCATTTCGCGCCAGTCGGTGGCAATCATGTTGGTGGCAGTCTTGAGGCCGGTGGCGCGGCGGAATTCAGCCATGACTTCACGGCCCGAGTAGCCGTTTTCCGCGCCGCAAGGGTCTTCGGCATAGGCGAGTACGTGGTGCTGGTCGCGGCACAGGCGGATGGCTTCTTTCAATGACCAGGCGCCATTCGGGTCGAGGGTGATGCGCGCATCCGGGAAGCGTTCGGCCAGGGCGGTGACGGCTTCGATTTCGGCATCGCCACTGAGTACGCCGCCCTTGAGCTTGAAGTCGTTGAAGCCGTACTTGGCTTGTGCGGCCTCGGCCAGGCGCACCACGGCCTCGCTGGTCAGGGCCTTTTCGTGACGCAGGCGGAACCACTCATCGTCGCTGTCGGCCTCGTTGCGGTAGGCGAGATCGGTCGCGTGGCGGTCGCCGACATAGAACAGGTAGCCGAGCATTTTCACCGCATCGCGTTGCTGTCCTTCGCCGAGCAAGGCGGCTACGGGGACTTCGAGGAATTGCCCCAGCAGGTCGAGCAGCGCGGCTTCCATGGCGGTGACGGCATGGATGGTGATGCGCAGGTCAAAGGTCTGCAGGCCACGGCCGGCCGCATCCCGTGAGGCAAAGGTGCTGCGCATCTGGTTGAGGACACGCTGGTACTGGCCGATCGGCTGGCCCACCACCAGGCTGCGGGCGTCTTCGAGCGTTTCGCGGATACGCTCGCCGCCGGGGACTTCACCCACGCCGGTATTGCCGCTGCTGTCCTTGAGGATGACGATATTGCGCGTGAAGTAGGGGCCATGGGCGCCGCTGAGGTTGAGCAGCATGCTGTCGTGGCCGGCGACGGGGATGACCTGGAAGTGAGTGACGACGGGAGTATTCATGGCAGGTTCCTAAAAGGGCTCAGAGAGGTTTGCTGATGGCAGCGCCTGTTGGCGCGCTGGGCGACGTCAACACGGCAGACGGCGACGTCTTGGCGAAGAACACCAGGATCGCGGCGAGCACCGAGGTGCCGGCCAGGCCGTAGAGGCCGCCCTGGATCGAGCCGGTGGTCTGTTCGAGAAAGCCGAAGGTGGTCGGCGCGACGAAGCCGCCCAGGTTGCCGATGGAGTTGATCAGCGCGATCACCGCTGCGGCGATGCGCACATCCAGGTAGCCCTGGGGGATCGGCCAGAACAGCGACGATGCCGACTTGAAGCCAATGGCCGCAAAACAGATCGCCACAAAAGCAAACACCGGCCCACCGGTGGTGGACATGAACATGCCGGCCGCAGCAATCAACAGCGCTGCCGCCACCCAGGCCTGCTGGAACTTGAACTTGCCCGACAGCGAAGCGAAGGCGTACATGGCGATGATCGAGATCAGCCAGGGAATCGAGTTGAAAAAGCCGACCTGCACATCACTCAAGTCACCCATTTTCTTGATGATGCTCGGCAGCCAGAAGGTCGCCGCGTAAATCGTCAGTTGGATGCAAAAGTACAGGGCGCAAAACAGCAGGATCTGACGGTCCTTGAGCAGTTTGCCAATCGTCGGTTTGACGGTGGTGAGGGCTTCACGTTCGCGCTGTTCCTGGTCGATAGCGTTGACCAGTGCGTCCTGTTCTTCGCGGGTCATCCATTTGGCGTCGTGGGGCTTGGAGTCCAGCCAGAACCACACAAAGAAACCGATCACCACCGAGGCCAGGCCTTCAATGGCAAACATCCACTGCCAGCCGTGAAAGCCAAACCCTTCGATCTGCAACAGCACCCCCGACAGCGGGCCGGAAATCAGCGAGGCCACCGCAGAACCACTGAGGAAAATCGCGATGGCTTTACCGCGCTCCACGCCCGGCAGCCAGCGGGTGAAATAGTAGATCACCCCAGGGAAGAAACCAGCTTCGGCCACGCCCAGCATAAATCGCAGGATGTAGAAGTGGGTTTCGTTCTGGATGAACGCCATTAACGTGGCGACGATGCCCCAGGTAAACATGATGCGGGTCAGCCAGATTCGCGCACCGACCTTTTGCAGCAGCATGTTGGAGGGCACTTCGAAGAGGGCGTAGCCAATGAAGAACAGCCCGGCACCGAAACCGTAGGCTGCGGCACCGATGCCCAGGTCGTGCTCCATGTGCGTGCGCACAAAGCCGATATTGACCCGGTCGATGTAGTTGAGGATGAACATGATCACGAACAGCGGGAGCACATGGCTCTTCACTTTGCTCACGGCGCGCGCGAGGGCCGAGTCAGTTTCTGGTGTGGCAGATGCATGGCTTGAATTGTTCACAATTCAAAACTCCCCCTGATTATTTTTATGCGGGATCGCGTGTCTTGTTGATAGACATCATACAAGTGCTTTTCGCTGGTTCGCAATGCAGGGGTGAGTGTTTTTGTTTTCATAACGCCAGTATCAGCGCTATCTATTTGGTTATTTGCCTTGTTTTACTGGCTGTTCGTTGATTTTTATCTGCGGTGATATGCGAGTGTAGGACTTAGGCGTCCACCGGAAGCGATGAGCGTTTGAGTTTGGTTGTCATACAAGGTAGGCGTTTTCTTAATCAACCCGCACCCACCCTCGGCCTGGGTGTTAAGCTCCCGACAGCTAACCCCGTGGACCCGTAGCAATGCCCATTGAAAGTGGAACCCCCATCCGTAGACGCTCTACCAACCTTGCCCAGGGCGTGGTCGATGCACTGACCCAGCGCATCCTACTTGGCCAGCTCAAGCCCGGCGAAAAACTGCCCTCGGAATCCACCATCGTGCTTGAGCACGGGGTGAGCCGGACCGTCGTGCGCGAAGCGATCTCCAAGTTGCAGGCGTCGGGATTGGTCGAGACCCGTCACGGCATCGGTACCTTTGTGCTGGAGCAGCAGGCCCAACAGGGGTTGCGCCTGCATGTAGACACGGTGGCCAGTGTGCGCAACATGCTCGAACTGCGCCTGGGCCTGGAGGTGCAAGCCGTGGCGCTGGCGGCCTTGCGCCGAACCGACGAACAGCTCGCCCACATGCGCCAGGCACTGGACGATTACCAGGCATCGCTGGCCAATAACGACAGTTGCGTGGAGGAAGACAAACGCTTTCACCAACTCATCGCTGAAGCCACCGGCAATACCTTCTTCACCGAAATCATGCTGCACCTGGGGAATGCGATGATCCCGCGCACCCAGGTGAAGGTGACTGAACGCGGTGGCGCCGACTTCGCCCAATTGGGCCAGCTGGCAAACCTGGAGCACGAGGCGATCTTCAACGCGATCAAACGCCAGGACCCGGACGCCGCGCGCGCCGCCATGGTGCTGCACTTGACCAACAGCCGGGATCGTTTTTCAGGGGAGCAGGGCCGTTGAACGAACACACGTTATCCCTGCGCCTGGAGCGCGTGGGTGCGAACATTCCGATGGGTGCCCGACTGGCCGATATCGGCTCCGACCACGGTTACCTGCCGGTGGCGTTGATGCGCCGGGGCGTGATCGCCTCGGCAGTGGCGGGGGAGGTGGCGACGACGCCCTTCTACGCAGCGCAGCGCACGGTGCGTGACAACGGCCTGGAGCAGCAGATCACCGTGCGCCTGGCCGATGGCCTGGCGGCCATCGAACCCCATGACGGCATCACCGCAATCAGCGTGTGCGGCATGGGCGGCGAGACGATCCGCGACATCCTCGAAAGCGGCAAGATGCACCTGAGTGGCCAGGAACGCTTGATCCTGCAACCCAACGGTGGCGAGCAACCGTTGCGCCAGTGGCTGATGGACAACGGCTACTCCATCGTCAGCGAAGAGTTGCTGCGCGAGAACCGTTTCTACTACGAGATCATCGTCGCCGAGCGCGCCGGGCCGGTGGCTTATACCGCTGAACAGCTGTACTTCGGCCCGCTGCAGATGCAGGCGCGTAGCCCGGCGTTTATTGGCAAGTGGCAGCGTCTGTTGCGCCAGAGGCAGAAGACCCTGGCCAGCCTGGAGCAGGCCAGGCAGGCGGTGCCGGAGCAGAAGGTGCAGGAAATTGCCCGGCAGGTGGGGTGGATTACTGCGCTACTGGCTTGATACACCTCAATTCAAACGTGATGACCACGTGAATGTGCACGCCAGTGAGCGAATTTGTAACGGTTGCGCCGCCATTGCAGCCACGTCAGCTCCCACACTGGAAGTGGGTTGTTTGTGGAATGTGCGCCATTAGTTACATGGGCGGTGATGCGATGAGTGCTTTCGCCCCATTAGTGTGCGCCGCGCATTATGTGTTGGGTGCGAACCGGCCTATTCCCGCGCTTCAGCCAACGGCCCATATCTTGCTAGTGCCTTCTCAATCAATGACATGGCATTTTGCTGCTAGTCATATCAAGGCGTTGCCCACGGTGCACCCCGTGGGTTGTTTTTGGGGAGTGGTCGTACATGCACAGCCTTTTGTCACCGGGTATCCGCCTGCTCGGACGTTTCGGTTTCGCGCGTAAATTCCAGATCCTGTTTTTCCTGTTCATGCTGCCCCTGGCGGGTAGCCTGTGGATGATCGGGTCGGACTACCGCGACAAATTAACCGTGATTTCCAGCGAGCAGTCCGGCGTTCGGCAACTGCTCGCCCTGGACGCCCTGGATGGCCAGTTAACGGCGCAGCGCAACCTGGCTGCGCGCTGGAAGGCGGCAGACATCCTGCACGCGCCAACGCCAGCGGCGAAGGCGGCGATGGAAAAAGTCGATGCCAATTTCCCGGTGATCCTGCAAAGCCTGCAAGCCCTGGGTGATTCGCTCAAAGCCCAGAATGCCAGTGCCGACATCCTGGCCCGCTTCGAAGACTTGCAGGCCACGGTCAAGGGCATGGACTCCCAATCCCTGCGCACCGTGGGTTGGTGGCCGGACGGGTACGACCGTTTCACCTCGGCCCTCACCGCCATGCAAACCCTGCGCGAGCAGATCACCCTGGATGCCGGGCTGATCCTCGACCCCTGGCTGGAAACCTACCTGCTGATGCAGATTTCCACTCAGCACACACCCGACCTGATCGAGCGTATCGGCCGCATGGCCAGTGTCGGTCAGTCGTCCATCGCGTCGGGGCAGTTCACGTTGCAGAGCCGCTTGCAGATGCGTGACTTGCGCGGCCGCATCGGCGATGCACGGGACCAGTTGGTCAAGGCCGCGGCGTCGCTCAAGGCCAAGCAATATGCGGGTCTTGAGCCCTGGACCGGGCAATACGACAACAGCTTGCAACGGCTGGACAACGAACTCAAAGTGCTCGACGACGGGGTATTCGGCGGCACCATCAAGCTCGACACCGCAGGCTTCGAGCGCAGTGTCGATGGGGTGCTCGACAGCTTGGGCGCGCTGCGTAGCCAGTCGCTCAGCTCGCTGGATGCGCGCCTGAGCTATTACCGCGATCGCTCGCTGCAGAAATTCATCCCCGTCGCCGCGACATTCAGTCTGTTGGCCTTGGCCGCGTTGTACCTGTTCATATGCCTGCAAGCCTCGATTCGCCGCAGCGCCAGTGGCATCACCACGCTGGCTGAGTCTCTGCGCGACGGCAACCTGTGCGTCGAGGTGGCGGTGGAAGGGCGCGACGAACTCGCGGCCATCAGCACTGCGCTGAACGTCGCGGTGGTGCAACTGCGCACCAGCCTGCTGGGGGTCAATCACGAGACGCAGCAACTCGGCTCGGCGGTGCTCACCCTCAATTCGCAATCGGGCAGCACGCTCACCGAAGTCGAAGACCAGCAACATCAAATCAGCCAGATTGCTGCTGCCGCCACCCAACTGGCCGCCACTTCGCTGGGCGTCGCCAGAAGTTGCGAACACGCCTCGGGTAGCGCCCAGCAGACCCGGCGTATTGCCGAAGACAGCAGCCGCGACAGCCAGCGCACGACGGCCAGCATCCAGCAGCTCAACCAGCGCCTGACCGATACTGCCGATGCACTGGAGCAAGTCAGCCAACAGGGCCAGCAGATTCAATCGGTGGTCGACACCATCCGCGGCATTGCCGAGCAGACCAACCTGCTGGCGCTCAACGCCGCCATCGAAGCCGCCCGCGCCGGCGAACAGGGCCGCGGTTTTGCCGTGGTAGCCGATGAAGTGCGCAGCCTGTCGCAACGCACCCAGGCCTCCACCGCGCAAATCGCCGGCACGGTCGACAGCCTGCGTGCCACGGTCAGCCAGGCGGTCACGTTGATGGGCGCTGCGTGTGAACAGGCACTGACGGATGCTGAATCCGTCACCGGGCTGGGCACACGTTTGGGCGAGATTGCCGGTGCGGTGCAACACGTCACCGACACCCTGGCGCAGATCGCCACTGCTGTTGAAGAACAAGCGGCGACGGCAGATGAAGTGAGCGGCAATATCCAGCAAGTGGACCAGGCGGCAGGGCGCTTGCTCGACGGCGCGCGGGCTGTGAACCGAGCGGCCGACACCTTGAGCAAAGGCAGCCAGGCATTGAGCGACAACACCGCGCGGTTTCGCCTGGGCTGAGCAATCGGATGAACCTTCGGCGGATACGGGGCTCACTTGTCAGGTAGCCCTGTTCCCTTGCCGAAAGGAATCCGCATGTCCGCAACGACCCTCCCGCACGGCCCCGTCACCCGCGAACTCAGCCTGCGCGCCGTCATCACCGGCAGTGTCCTCGGCATCCTGCTCACACCTTCCAATGTCTACGCCGGGTTGAAGATTGGTTGGTCGTTCAACATGTCGATCATCGCACTGTTGATTGGCTACGCCATCTTTCAAGGAGTGGCCAAGCGTTCCACCGACCACCTGCCGTGGACCTTGCATGAAAGCAACATCAACCAGACCGTCGCCTCGGCCGCCGCTTCAATCATTTCCGGCGGACTGGTAGCGCCGATCCCGGCCTATACCTTGCTGACGGGCAACCAGTTAGACGCTATCCCCATGATTGCCTGGGTGTTCTCGGTGAGTTTCCTGGGCATCTGGATCGCCTGGTATCTAAGGCCCTCGTTGCTGAATGACAAGGCGCTGAAATTCCCCGAGGGCATGGCCACCCTGGAAACCTTGCTGCACATCTACAACCATGGGCGCGAAGCCGCGACGCGCTTGAAGGTGCTGCTCGGCGCCGCGTTGCTCTCCGGGCTGGTCAAGTGGGTCGATAGTTTTATGTGGGCCTTCCCGCGCTGGTCGCCCAGCGCTCAGTTGGAGCGCCTGACCTTCACCGCCGACCCTTCGCTGTTGCTGGTGGGCTTCGGCGGTATCATCGGCATTCGCGTGGGCCTGACCCTGCTGCTCGGCGCCTTGCTCGCCTGGGGTGGCCTGGGCCCCTGGTTGTTGGCGCAACACCTGGTGACCTTGCCTGTGGGCAGCAGCGGTCCGCAGTTTGCCGCGCTGGTGGAGTGGTTGTTGTGGCCGGGCGTAAGCCTGATGGTGTGTTCCACCTTGGCCTCGCTGGCGATTCGTTTGTGGGCTTTGTACCGATCAACGCAATCCGGCGGCGAATCGACCTGGACGGTGCCAAAACCGGGACCTGCCGCCGGTTTTGTGCTGGCGATTGTGCTGGTGGTGAGCCTGCAGGCGCTGCTGTTCGGCATTCATCTGGGCATGGCGTTGCTCACGATCCCATTGGCGATTTGCCTCGCCGCCGTCGCCGCGCGCGTGGTGGGCGCCACCGGCATTCCGCCCATCGGCGCCATTGGGCAACTGTCCCAGCTGAGCTTTGGTATCGTCGCGCCGGGGCAGGTGCCGATCAACTTGATGAGCGCCAACACGGCTGGTGGCTCGGCCGGGCAGTGCACCGACTTGATGAATGATTTCAAGGTGGGCAAGGCCATTGGAGCCACGCCGCATAAGCAGGTGATCGCGCAGATCCTGGGGATTTTCATCGGCAGTATCGTTGGCGTATTCGCCTACCTGGCGTTGATCCCGGATCCGCAAACCATGCTGCTCACCGAGGAGTGGCCGGCCCCGGCGGTCGCTACCTGGAAAGCCGTGGCGCAAACCCTCACCCATGGGTTGGATTCACTGTCCACCAGCATTCGCTGGGCGATTGCCATCGGCGGCCTGGTTGGCGTAATGCTCGGTATGCTGGACAGCACCTTGCCTGCCCATCGTGCCCGCTTCCTCCCGAGTGCCGCCGCCCTGGGCCTGGCCTTCGTGCTGCCGGCCTCGGTCTCGCTGATGATGGCCCTGGGCGCGATACTGACCTGGCTGCTGAGCTGCCGCTGGCCGAGCCTCACCGAGCGCTTTGCGATTACCGCCGCCGCTGGCTTGATTGCGGGGGAGAGCATCACCGGCGTAGGTGCTTCACTGTGGTCGATGGTGCACTGACGCGTGGCTCGGCAGTTGCCGAGCCAGCCGCCATGGCCTCAGGCGATCTTCACGTTCATGGTGATCCTGGCGGTGAACACCTTCACTTCGCCCTCATCAAAAATATCCACCGGCACGATCTTGTCCCCCGCGGTGGACCAATCAATACCGCTGCCATCCGCTACGGCACGGATGTTCGACTTGGCCTTCGCCAGGTACTCCACGGTCATGCCCTTGGGGATCCATTTGGCACCTGACGGTATCGACACGTCCGTCATCGTTCCACCCGCCAATTCCGCCGCGTTGCACAACGCAATGGCATGCACGGACGCCAAGTGGTTGGTGATTTCCTTGCGAAACGGCACATTGACCACGGCATGCCCAGGGCGCAGTTCGGCGATTTCCGGGTTGATGGTGCTGAAGTAGGGCGCCACTTGGCAGGCCATTTGGCTGAACGCTGCAGGGCCTGCACTGTTGAACATGCTGAGAAACTGGCTCATGGATTATCCTCGCAATGGGTTGACAGAATAATATTCTGTGACGGAACAATATTCTGTAAATTCCACAGGTGTCAAGCCATGCCTTCTCTGCAGGCGGCTGTACCTTTAGACTCCGTACATTTGGCGAGCCACTTCATGCACGCACCTGACCTGATCGAGCGCACCTTCCCGGGCCGGCGCAGCGACCTCAAGCGCAGCATCCTGCGCGAGGCCCTGGCCAGCTTTAACGACGTGGGTATTGAAGCGACGAATATCGAAACCATCCGCGCGCGGTGCGAGACCAGCGTGGGCGCCATCTACCATCACTTCGGCAACAAGGAAGGTATCGTCGCCGCGCTGTTTTTTGCCGCGCTGGAAGATCAGGCCGCCTTGCGAGACCACTATCTGAAGCCGGCGCAAACCGCCCAGGCCGGTGTGGAAGCGCTGGTGCGCAGTTATGTGGAGTGGGTGGATGCGCAACCCGAATGGGCGCGCTTTATGTTCCAGAGCCGTTTCGCCGTGGCCAACGGCCCGCACAAGGACGAGCTGCTCACCCGCAACAAGCAGCGCAATGCGCAATTGACCGAGTGGATGAGCGACGAAGGCCGCCGCGAGGCGTTCAGCCATATCCCGTCAGAACTGCTGCTGTCGCTGATCATCGGCTCGGCCGAAAGCTATTCCCGTGCGTGGTTATCCGGCCGGGTCAAGCACAGCCCGAATCACTACGCCGCGTTGCTGGCGCAGGCGGCGTGGGCCTCGATCAGCCAAACGCCTGCACAATCGGCAGACATTTAATTGTCGGCACTCCTGGAGGCTGGCGTAGTCTGTTTCCAAGACATTCCTCTCGCCCTGCGGAGCCTTCAATGATTATCGTCCACCACCTCAACAATTCACGCTCGCAACGCATCCTGTGGCTGCTCGAAGAACTCGGCCTGCCCTACGAGATCAAGCGCTACCAACGCGACCCGAAAACCAACCTCGCCCCGCCAGAGCTCAAGGCCATCCACCCGCTGGGCAAATCCCCGGTGATCGAAGACGGTGGCCAGGTGCTGATCGAATCCGCCGCCATCATCGACTACTTGATCCGCCACCACGGCCAGGGCCGCCTGCAACCGGACCCCGCCAGCGCCACCTATGACACCTATGTGCAGTGGCTGCACTTCGCCGAAGGCTCGGCCATGTTGCCGTTGATGCTTAACCTCTACGTCGGCCGCCTGGGTGACGCTGGCGCACCGTTGCATCCGCGCATCGAATCGGAAGTGGCCAACTATTTGGGTTACCTGAACGACGCGCTGGCGGAGAAAGCGTACCTGCTGGGCGACGAGCTGAGTGGTGCGGATATCCAGATGAGCTTTATCGGCGAAATCGCCAAGGCCCAGGGCAAGCTGCAGGCCTACCCGAACCTGGCGGCCTGGGTGGAAAAATTCCAGGCGCGGCCTGCCTATCGCAAGGCGGTGGAGCAGGGTGGGGAGTATGCGTTTGCCAAGTGACTAGCGTTGCTGCAACGCCACCTTCAGGCCCAGGCCCATAAACAGTGTGCCGATGATTTTCCCTTCCCAGCGCCGCAACCGGGAAAGCCCCTTGATGCCTCGGCTCAAGGGGCGGATGGCGAGGGCGAGCAGGCTGGTGTAGACCGCGCTGAGCGCCGAGAATATCAGGCCCAGTACCGCGAACTGCACCAGCGATGAGCCAGATTCCGGGTGCACGAATTGCGGCAGGAAGGCCAGGAAGAAAATCGCAGTCTTCGGGTTGAGCAGTTCGGCGCCCACCGCCTGGAAAAACGCCTGGCGCGGCGTGACGGCGGGCAACGTCAGCCCTTTCTGAGTGCCGGTTTTGGCCATGAACGCGCGGATGCCCAAGTAGATCAGGTAAGCCGCGCCCGCCCACTTCACGGCGTTGAACGCCGTGGCCGAGGTCATCAAAATCGCCGACAACCCCAGCGCCGCGCCCAGGGTATGCAGCAGATCGCCGCACGCCACGCCCAGGCCGGTGGCAACCCCGACCTTGCGGCCGCCCTGCACAGTGCGGGTGATCACCAGCAACACGGACGGGCCGGGGATCAGGAAAAGGCCGATCACGACGGCGATATAGGTGATCAGGGAGGCGAGTTCAAACATGCTGGGCACTCTCGGAACGGGGCTCGACCGCCAGTTATCCCCAACTGGGCATTGTTTACAACTGTTAACGGATTCAACCGCGCAATCGCTATAGGCTTTGCGGTGTCCGTACAGGAGCCCCCGGCCATGAACCTGCGAGCTATTGCTACCTTGTTTGCCTTTGCCCTTTTGCTGCCGTCACCGGCCGAGGCCTCGGCGCCCATCACCCATGTCGCCATCTACCGTGGCCCGGCAGGCTGCGATGACTGTTCAGAAAACGTGGCAAAAGCCCTGGAGCGCATCAACCCCAACTACCGTATCGACTTCGTAGGCGCCGATGAGCCCATCGACATCACGCCGCAAACCCTGGCGGGCTACGACCTCTACGTGCAACCTGGTGGCGGCCAGGACATCCCCGGCGCCCTGCGCAGCCTGGGCGATGCACGCATTGAGGCGATCCGCGATTATGTCGCCAACGGCGGGCGCTACCTGGGCTTGTGCATGGGCGCCTACCTGGCGGATGACAGCAACCTCGGCCTGATCCCCCAGGACCTCGACGGCGAAGCCGGCCGCCCCGGTTTCGAAGTGCCCGACATTGCCGACGCCGCCGTGCAGGTCACGTGGGAAGGCAAGCCTGACCACGTGTTCTTCCAGGACGGCCCTTACTTCCCCAAGGTCGCGCCCAACAGGGTCATCGCGACCTACCGCAACGGCGACGTCGCGGCCGCGCGGTATACCTTCGAGAAGGGCGTGGTGATACTGAGCGGCCCACACCCCGAAGCCAGTGCACAGTGGTTCGAGAACGCTGAAATCCCGTTAAGCCAAATGCCCCAGCGCGACCTGTTCGGCTCGCTCATACGCCACTTCTAGTCGCCACCCAGCGTGGGGCGAGCCCGCTCGCCGCGGCAGGGCCGTTCACCACAAAGGTCTTAAGCGCTGCAACGAAAACGACGACAGATCCAGCTCGCTCGTGCCCCGTATGCACCACTGCGCAAAAGCCTCGCCCAGCGCCGCCGAATGCTTGAAGCCATGCCCCGAACACGGCGACACCACCAGGGTGTGTTGCAGCGTCGGGTGTTTATCGATGATGAAATGATGGTCCGGCGTCACGGTGTAGGCACACACCGCCGACTTGACCACATTGGCCGTCAGCCCGGCGATACGGCCCTGCACGTGCTGTTCGTACATCTCCCGCGCCTGTGCGGGCGAGACCGTGCGGTCCAGCGTCTCTGGCGTGGACACGGTGTGGTACTGCGCCGTGGCCAGCTTCAAACTGCCCTCGCCGGGCAACGCCGGGAAACCGTAGTTGGTATGCGCCTCGCCCGGGCCGTGGGTGAAGATAAACGTGGGTGACGCCCCAACCAGCGGCGCATCCGGTTCCAGCTCGAACCAGAACAGTTGCTGCCGATACACCTTGAGCAACCGGTCAAACGGTGCCCCCAGCAGATCGCCTGCCCAGTTACCGGCGCTCATCACCAGCTTGTCGGCCTGCAAGGTGCGCCGGTCGGTGGTCACCGTCACGCCATGTTCATCCGAGCGGATATCGGTCACGGTCTCGCCTTTGTACAGCGTCGCGCCATGTTGCTCGGCCAGGCGCAATTGCACTTCGATGCAGCGCTCGGGCCGCACGAAGCCGCCGGCGGGCTCGTAGTAGCCGATGGCGTTGTCCGCCACCTGGGCAAATTGGGGAAAGCGCCGGCGAATCTGCACAGCGTCCAGCACTTCGTGTTCGATCCCGTAGGTCTGCGCCAGGCCGATGGTGCGCAGGGTGAAGTCGCTTTCATCGCTGGGGTCGAAGCCCTCGTGGGAGGTGAGTACCAGCAAGCCGGACTGTTCGAACAACGACTCCCCCGACAAGGCCTCCAGCTCTCGCCAGATGCGATGCGAGTTGCGCACGATGGGCACGTACTGCGCCCCTTCACCCACCGACAGCCGCGTGATTCGCGTATCGCCGTGGCTGGAACCGAAGGTATGAGGCGGGTGATGGCGGTCGATGCCGGCGACCTTCACGCCCGCTTTGGCCAGTTGGTACACCGTGGCGGCACCCATGGCGCCCAGGCCGATGACCAGTGATTCATAACGTTCCATCGTTAATACCTAATTGAGAAGCTTGTTTGGGAAAACGCCCCGTCAGCGCACCACGTCCAGCGTCTGGATTTCATTCACATAGTGGGTCTGGCTCGACGTCGACTCCAGGGTCAGGGCGACGCCCAGGTCCTCGATAAACGCACGCGAGGACGTATAGCCGTCCTGCTCGCAGGCCAGTCGGATGGCATCGCCCGTCAACGACGCAAACACCTGGCGCGCCGGGAAACGTTCGCCCACCTTGCAGGTCAAGGTAGTCTCGGTCGGTTTGTCGGTGGGCTTGACCGGCACATTGGCCATCTTCAGGTGGGCACTCAAGATCTGGCCCGGCGCCCAGCTCGTCGGTAGTCTTACCTCGGCCTCGCGGGTCTGCAGCACCTGGCCTTCGCCCACACCGTTCATTTTCGATTTCAGCTGGATCAGGTCCGCCAGCATTAAACGGTCCACATTGAAGGCGGTGCCATAGGCTTCATTCTTGACCAGCAAACCGTCCTCAGCCTTGAACCGGATCGTGATCGGCGCGTCCTTGCCCGCGCCATTCTTCGACAGGTAGGTGTAGCTCAACGTCTTGAACCTGGGCTGCAACAGCGGCGCGTCGAGGCCCTGGAGCACATTGGGCGGCACAGGCACATCGGCGAGATTGGTTTCGGCCACCGTGCGCGGGTAATCAACCGGCGCAATGTCCGGCCGCAGCAGTGCCACCAACCCGGCATTCACGCCACCCTGCACCGAACAGCTCACACGGGAATGCTTGCCCTCCGGCTCCACGATCAGCACACGTTCCACATTGCGCAGCCCCGGTGCCTTGCCCGGCATCGGCTTGATCGACTGCCAGCTATTGCCCACCTTCAGCTCGCTGCGCGTGTATTGTCCCTCGCCTTTTTGCAGCGCACCGGGTGGGTCCAGCAACGCCGCGAAGCGCTGGGCGACTTCATCAATATTGCCGTCCACCGTGAAACCCCAGAAATAATAGAGGCCCAACGGCCCTAGATCGCTGACTTCATCGTTGTAGGACAGCAGCTTCAAACCCGCGATGGTCGGCGCGCTCACCGGCACCGCAGTGGCCATGGGGTCGGTGCGGTCGCGCACCGCGATCCAGGTGAAGTCCTTCTCCTGCTTGAGGGGCGCGTAGGCTTGCCAGGCGTCGCGATGGGTGTTCAGGCTGCTGAAGAAGCTGGCATCGCAACGGGTGAAGGCCTTGAGGGTTTCTACCCGTGCGGCGTCATCGGCCCGGGCTATCGAAGGCAACAGCACGGCAGACGCGAGCAGGGCAGCGGAAAGCGGCAACTTCATGGGACGGGATTTCCTTTTCAGCGGGCGGAGAGCAGGGCGAGGCATTATCCAGCAGTTCGGCGCCAGGCTCTAGTTGGCGGAGCGGGTCAGGCGCAAACGCCAATTACCGCCGTGCTGGGTTTGGCAGGCTTCTTCGCAGTCAAGTTGAACGCAGCGCTGCAACGGCACGGGTGGGATTTCTGCATCGTGCAGGGCGGCGGCCGTGAGTTCGCGCAGGCGAGCGTCCAATCCTGTCGCCACGGCATGCTCCTTGTTCGCGCGGGTGTCGAAGATCCAGGTGATGCGCAGGCTATGAGGGAAGTCAGCGTAGTTGACCGTATGCGTCAGCCATTCAAACCCCGGGATTTCAGCCTTGGCCGTTTCGCACGCCTCAGTCAGTGCAGCGACCAGTTGGCGTTCAATACCGGCGATTGCACGTTTGGACAGGGCCATGTAAAGCTCCGAATGCAGACAAGCGCCGCAGATTAAAGGTAGGAGTCGTCGAGCTTAGGCGAGGCTGCGAAAGGATCACCTCGGTGTCCTTGTAACCCCGCAGCCTGTGTATCGCATCTCGCTCAATAAAAATCATAATAAAGCGCCCATTCGCCCGTGATGCGGTGCTTCCAGAACATCAAGCTCCCGTTATCCACTACATTCAGCTGGATTTTTGCATCCGACGAAATCTGGAACACAAACTCAAACCCTTCGCCTGGATCGACACCCGACTGGCAGAACGACGGATAGCCGCCGAGCTTATGCTCATAGGTGTGGGTCACCAAGTCGTAATAACTCTGTATCACCCCGGCGCGTTCCAGGTGGAGTATGTGCTGCTCAAGCTCAGCAGGAACGCCGCCGCCATCCCACAACGGGTAATCCTGCGGCACGTGTTCCGTCTTCAAGGGAAACGGCTTGAGAAACGCACCCGGTACCGGCAGGGTTTTACGCACCAGCACATCGTCCGGCCCGTATTCGCGTATCAGCCAGTTATCCCCCATGGGTTCAAAATGCTCGGGGAACGGGTTCGACACAAACAGCGTCAACACCCGAACCCCCTCCAGTGCCGGGCTGTTGAAGGGCAGGGCGGGCAAGTAGAACTGCGCGTAGGGCAGCAACGTTTCCCCGGCCTTATTGGTGGGGATGCCTTCATCGGCGCGGAACAGAAAGACGTTACCCAGCCAACTCTCTTCATCGGTGCCCGCAGGGCGAAAGCCGCCGGCGATGAGTTTGAGTGCTGGGCGAGCCAGGCGTTGTTTGATGTCGTGGATATCCATGGGGGGTGTAAACCTTCCTTGCATCCAAGGGATAGAACCCACGTTACAAGAATTTGCCTCGTATTGATGCCTTCTACGCTGGCAACTTTCTGCTGTCGCAGGGTATGCAGTTAATCCCGTGTAACCCTGGCATAACCATTTGCTTCTTGCCGAAAGCGGACCGTTTCAGGCCAAACAGGTCTACCATGCCACCCCCGGCAGTGGTTTCACGCGCTACCGATCTCATTCTCCCAAGGTATCGCCTATGTCCATCGACCAGATTTCCCTCCCTAAAGGTGTCGGCCCTCACGCCACCAAGCTTTTCGACGCCATCACCGGCGCTTCCACCCACGAAGAACTCAACCGTGCTGGCGGTAAGGCTGAAGGTTTTGTACTGGGGCTTGAGGCCACCAAGGCGATCAAGAGCCAGATCGCCGAGTCGTTGTATGTGGTTTACGATGACGCGGCGACTCACCGTGCGGGTGAGCTGAAGGGCTGATGTTCAGCGTCCAGAGGGTCGACGCTTACCCAGGAGTCAATTAAAGATCACCGTCTGGTCTTTTCGCAAAGGAGCGCACATGGCATTGACCGTTAAGACCCTGCTCAACCTGGCCATGGCCAACCCCATCAACGCCGAAATCACCGCGCGCCTGCCCGACCTTGGTGTGGACCAGTGCTTTCTCACGGCGGGCTGCCTGTTCCAGGCGGTGTGGAATCATCAGTCGAATTTGCCTGCGGCCCAGGGCGTCAAGGACTACGACGTTTTCTACTTCGATACGGACCTTTCCTACGAGGCCGAAGATGCGGTGATCCGCTCCGCTGAAACGCTGTTCCAAGACCTGGGCGTGAACGTCGAGGTGAAGAACCAGGCGCGGGTGCACCTTTGGTACGGTCAGCGGTTTGGCCGGCCTTACCCGCAGTTGCACACCGCCAAGCAGGGCATCGACCGTTACCTGGTGGCGGGTACGTGCATCGGTTTGGAGATTGCGACGGGCGAGGTGTATGCGCCCTATGGGCTGGAGGATGTGGCGCAGGGCGTGCTGCGTATCAACCCGCTGCATCCGGAGCGGGAGCTGTTTGCGCGCAAGGCCACCAGTTATCAGGCGCGGTGGCCTTGGTTGAGGATTGTGGCGCCTGACTAGCGTGAGTATGGCGGTGATGCCTGCACGGTGTGGGTCGGTAGGGCGTGGCGAACCCTTCGCAGCCTCGCTGGGGCTCGACAGCTCCCACAGTTGATCGTGGTCACGGCTGAAATCCCATCGTTAGACACACTGGAATGCAGCAGCACAGCAGCCCCCCGTGTGGGAGCTGTCGAGCTTCAGCGAGGCTGCGAAAGCGGTAGGTCAGGCGATAAAGATACCCCGCACTGCCAGTGCCCACCGGTAGATCGGCAGTGAACTTTTACCCGTGTGCGACACGTCCAAGCATTGAAATGCTCAACCAAGGACCGACCATGACTTTCTTCATCTTCCTGCTTGCCTGCATCGCCGCTGCCAGTACCGGCATTATCTTCAAACCCGGCGCCTGGTATGAATCCCTCGTAAAGCCCAGCTTCACCCCACCCAATTGGTTATTCCCGGTGGCGTGGACGATTATCTACCTCTTGCTGGCCTGGGCCGGTTATCGCCTCAGCCTCATCCCGGGCAGTGAGGTGGTGTTGGCATTGTGGGCAGCGCAGATTGCGTTGAACACGCTGTGGACGCCGGTGTTCTTCGGTGCCCATCGTATCCTCGCCGGGATGGTGATTATCGCGGTGCTGTGGGTGACCGTGGCGGCGATGGTGGTACTGGCGGTGCGCCTGGACCTGATCACCGGCTTGATCCTGTTCCCTTACCTGGCGTGGCTGTGTGTGGCGGCGGCGCTGAACTTCTCGATCCTGCGGAATAACCGCTGATGGCCCATAAACCCTGGCCTGCCAGTGAGCCTGAACGGGCCGAGATGCGCCGCTTCAACCAAAAGCTCGCCTGGATGCCGCGCTTTAAAATCCGTAATCGCATCACGCCGCGCTTGATCCAGGCATTGCTGCGCGCCAGTCAAAAGATCAAGCGCTCGCCCGTGGCTGAAAGCCGACTCGTAGGCTCTGTACCCGTGCGCATCCTGCGGCCGAGCGGCAAGCCCCAGGGCGTGGTGTTGGATATCCACGGCGGTGGCTGGGTGATCGGCAATGCGCAGATGGATGACGACCTCAACCTGGGCATGGTCAACGCCTGCGACGTGGCGGTGGTGTCGGTGGATTATCGGCTGGCGGTCGACACGCCGGTCGAGGGCCTGATGGACGACTGCCTGGCGGCGGCGCGTTGGTTGCTCACCACTGAAGAGTTTGCTGGCCTGCCGGTGATCGTGGTCGGCGAATCGGCCGGCGGGCATCTGGCGGCGGCGACGTTGCTGGCGCTCAAGCAGTGGCCGGAGCTGCTCCAGCGTGTGTGCGCAGCGGTGTTGTATTACGGCGTCTACGATTTGACTGGAACGCCGAGCGTACGCGCGGCGGGGCCGCAAACATTGCTGCTGGACGGGCCGGGCATGGTCGAGGCGCTGCGCATGCTGACGCCGGGGTTGAGCGATGACGAGCGTCGGCAGCCGCCGTTGTCACCCCTGTATGGTGACTTCAGCGGCATGCCGCCAGCGTTGATGTTTGTCGGCGAACTGGACCCGTTGAAGGATGACACACTGTTGATCGCAGAGCGGTGGCCTGGCGCTGAGGCACATCTGTTGCCAGAGGCGGCGCATGGGTTTATTCATTTTCCGGTGGTGATGGGGGCAGCAGTGCTTGCCTACAGCCGCGAATGGATAAGCCGTCGAGTGAGTGGGGCAGTACTCAGTCTTCCAGCGTCCAAGTAGTCTTACGCCTCTTCAAACCAAGGAAAGCACGTGCCCGTGAACGCATTGACCCTACGCCCGGCGCGTGTGACCGACCTTCCGTCAGTCTACCGAGGGGAGTTGGCCTACATCCAGCAATGGGAACCCACTCACGAAGCCGGTTGGCGCTCGCAGGTGGAGCGCAACCTCGCGCTGTGGGTGGACAACTTCGAGCGGTTGACGGTCGCTGCGCTGGACGGGCAGTTCGTCGGTTATTCGCTCTGGAAACCCGAGGAAGGCTTCGCCGAGCTTTACACGATCAATGTCAGCGAAGCTGAGCGGCGCAAGGGCATCGGTCGGGCGTTGCTGGAGGCGTATGCGGTGGCGGCGAGGGACGGTGGCTGCACGCATTTGAGTTTGAGCGTGCGCCCCGACAACCCAGCCCGGCTGATGTATGAGCGCGCAGGGTTTGTACAGGTGGGGACCGGTTCTCATGGCTATCTTCATTATGAACGAGCGGAGGGCCTGGGAACTTAAAACCTGATCAAGTGGTCAGGTTGATCAGTTGCTCCTCTCCCTCAACAAGGACTTCCCCATGCGCGAATACACCCTCGACTACCGGTTCAACGACGAACCCCGCACCCATGTGTTCGAACTCAAGCAACCCGAGTTGGCGATGCATGAAGCGGCGTTGCACTTGCTGCAGTTGCATTTTGGCGATGCGGAGAATGGCTTGATCCTGCCGCCTGCTGATGCGACGCCGGAGCAAATTCTGGAGCAGGCGCAGGTGGTGGGGATTACGCAGATCGAGGTGGCATGAGCCCAAGGCCGATCATTCAGGCGGTCACGGCTGCGGATATCCCAGAGGCGCTGGCGTTTGTGCTGGCGGCCCGTGCCGAGCTGTTCCCCACGCTCAGCGCGACGGGGATGCCGGCGGACCTGGCGCATTTCGAGGCGATCTATCTGCACGGCGATGGGCGATTTCTTGTCGCGCGTGATGAGGGCCAGATCGTCGCTGCCATTGGTTATTTGCCCTATGACGGGCGTTTCCCGCAGTTGAATTACCAGGGCCTCAAGACGGTGGAGGTGGTGCGCCTGTTTGTGCGGCCGGCGTTCCGTCGCTTTGGCTTGGCGGGCGAGCTGTACCGTGCGCTGGAGGCGTTGGCCACAGCGGATCGGGTAGCGGCGATGTACCTGCACACCCATCCGTTTTTACCGGGAGCGATTGATTTTTGGCTTCGCCAGGGCTTTGAAGTGGTGGACGTGGAGGCGGACCCAGTGTGGCGCACGACGCATATGCAGCGTTGCCTCTAACACCATACCCTCACGAATATCCTGATCAGTTCGGACGCAACCGCAGTATCTGCGCGCCATCAAATGGGTCTGTCAGGTAATGCGCCTGCACCCCGAAGGTTTCCTGCAAGCGCTGCGGTGTCAGCACCTCCAGCGGTTTGCCCAGCGACACCAGCCGCCCGTGATCCAGCACCGCCAAGCGGTCACAGGTCAGCGCCTGGTTGAGGTCATGCAGGGCAATCAAGGTGGTGACGGGCAAGCCCTGCACGCCTTTTAGAATCCCCAGTTGGTGCTGGATATCCAGGTGATTGGTCGGCTCATCCAGCAACAGAATCTGCGGCCGTTGCGCCAATGCGCGGGCGATGTGCACACGTTGGCGCTCCCCGCCCGAAAGGCTGCGCCAGGCGCGTTGGCTCAGGTGGGTGGCGTCGACGTCATGCAAGGCCTGTTTCACGATGGCGTCGTCTTCGCTGGACCAGGGGCTCAGTGCCGACAACCACGGCGTACGGCCCAGGGCCACGGCGTCGAACACGCGGATGGCGTCGTCGGTGTCAGCCTGCTGTTCCACCACCGCCAGTTGCTGCGCGATGGCGCGGCGCGACAGCTTGCCCAAGCGCTGGCCACCCAATAACACCTCGCCGGACGCCGGTGTGCGCAAGCCGGCGAGCAACTTGAGCAGGGTGGATTTGCCGGAGCCGTTCGGCCCGACGATACCGAGGGTTTCGCCCAGGTGAACCTCCAGGTGGATGTCGCGCAGCAGCTCGACCTCGCGCACCTTGAAACCCAGGTCCGTGCAGCTCAGCACCGTCATCGCGCGTTTCTCCGGCCGATCAGGATCAGCGCAAACACCGGCGCGCCGACCAGCGCAGTGACCACGCCGACCGGTATCACCTGGCCCTTGATCAAGGTGCGTGACAGCACATCCGCCGCAATCAAAAACAGCGCGCCACCCAAGGCACTCGCCGGCAGCAAGCGCGAATGCCCGGTGCCAAGCAGCAGGCGCACGGCGTGGGGAATCACCAGCCCGACAAAACCGATGGAGCCGACAATCGACACCATCACCGCTGTCACCAGGGCTGCGCAGCCTACCAGTACAAACTGCACGCGGCGCACCGGGATGCCGAGGGATGCCGCCGAGTCGCTGCCGAAGGTGAACGCATCCAGCGCGCGACGGTGCCACAGGCACACGGCCAAGCCAGCGACAGCCACCGGCACGGCCAGCCACACCGAGGGCCAGCGTACGCCGCTGAGGTTGCCCAGCAGCCAGAACATGATGCCGCGCGCTTGCTCGGAGCTGGCCGACTTGGTGATCAGGAACGCGGTGAGCGCATTGAACAGCTGCGAGCCGGCGATGCCCGCGAGGATGATCTGGCCGGTGCCGCTGGCCGAACCACTGGCACGCGCCAACAGGATCACCAGGGCAAATGCTGCCATCGCGCCGACAAACGCGCCGGCCGACAACGAAATCAAGCCGCCGCCCACGCCCATCAACGCCACCAACACCGCGCCGGTCGAGGCACCGGCGCTGATGCCCAGCAGGTACGGATCGGCCAGCGGGTTGCGCAACAGCGACTGCAGGATCACCCCGCAGGTCGCCAACCCCGCACCGCAGGCGGCGGCGACCAGGGCGCGCGTGAGGCGGTAGTTCCACACCACGCCTTCATCGATGGGGTCGAGCACGTAGCCGGCCGCCCACAGTTTGTTGGCGAGTACCTGGAGCACGACCTGCGGCGAGATGGCGGTTTCGCCGATGGCCACGCCAGCGAGTACGGCGGCGAGGAGCAGGGCCAGGGCGAGCAGGGTACGCATCATTTCGGCAGGTCGTAGCCGTCGATGGCCGTGGCCAGTTGTTCAAGGCCATCGAACATGCGGATGCTGGCCTGCAACGCCAGGGCGTCGAGGATGATAATGCGGTTGTTTTTCACCGCGTCCATGTTGCGGGTCACCGGGTCGCTGCGCAAAAACGCCAGTTTCTTTTCATGGTCGTCGGCGGGGTAGCGGCGGCGGTCCATGCGCGCGATCACCAGGAAGGTCGGGTTGGCCTTGGCAATGGTTTCCCAGCCGACGGCGGGCCACTCTTCATCGGACTGCACCACGTTGGACAGGCCGAGGGTTTGCAGCATGAACTCCGGAATGCCTTTGTGGCCGGCCACGTAAGGGTCGCTGGCCATCTCCGAACTGGAGAACCACACTAGCGCGCTGGCCTGCTTGAGGCCTTTGCCCTGTGCCGTGGCGACGGACTTGGCCAGGCGGGCCTTGAGTGCGTCGTTCAACTGCAAGCCACGATCCTGTACATCGAAAATCTGCGCCAGCTGGCTGATGCTCTTATAAATAGTCTCGATGTGGAACGGCTCCAGTCGCGTGCCGTCAGCGCCTACCAGGTTGTCCTTGCCTTCGCAGTCGGAGGGCAGCAGGTAGGTGGGAATCTTCAGTTCATGAAATTGCTCACGGGTGCCGACCACGCCTTGTGGCCCGACCACCCATTCCAGCTCGGCAGCCACCAGTTGCGGGCGCTTGGCGATCACAGCCTCGAAGCTCGGCTCATTATTGGCCAGGCGCTCGATGCTGTCGTTCTGCGCCTTGTATTGCGGCAACACGCTGTTGAACCACAGCGAGGTGCCCACCACCTTGTCGCCCACGCCCAGGGCATACAGCATTTCGGTGGCGGCCTGGCCGATGGTCACGCTGCGGGCAGGGGCTTGCTGGAAGGTGAGGGTGCTGCCGCAGTTTTCCACCGTCAGCGGGTAGTGGGTGGGTGCAGCGTGGGCCAGGGCACAGAAGCCAATGCCGGTAAGCAGGGCGGTAACGCGTGGCAGCATGGAGCAATCTCCGAGTGA
The DNA here is from genome assembly GCF_002980075.1 of Pseudomonas sp. MYb13. Lineage (NCBI taxonomy): Bacteria > Pseudomonadati > Pseudomonadota > Gammaproteobacteria > Pseudomonadales > Pseudomonadaceae > Pseudomonas > Pseudomonas sp. MYb13. Next base: position 51,559 of record NZ_PCQI01000023.1, read on the forward strand.
ACCGTACGTGGAACTGGGGAGGTACGGTTCGGAAATACACCCTCGAGCGCTGTGGTTGAGGCAGGCAAGCGTGTCCTTCCCGGACACCCCGCCGGTTAGTGATTGAGCGTGAGCCGGCAGGTCTCCTGACTGATGCATCGTCGCCAGGCTCCGGCCTTCCCGGACAAGGTCCAGTGGCATCAAGGAGCAGGCTCAGCACCTACAGTTGCGGGGGCAGTTCCGATTGGCGCGAGGGTACGGCGCTTCGGATTCCCTATTAGTCCCGTTTGGGAACCGGCGCGGTATGGTAGTCGATCGCGAGGTTTAACGGGAGGCCGTGAAGCCAACGGTAGCTCTTTGATGGTGGGGCTTCTATGATGCGCAGCCAATGGATCGCTTTATCACAAGGAATACACAGTGAAATCGTTCGTCGCGCTCGCCCTCGTCGCCACCCTCGCCGGTTGTGCCGCCCAAGGTAAATCTGAACAACAGATTCTTGACGAGGCCGCCACCGCCTATGTCAAGTCGATGCCGGCCGGGTCGGACAAACTCCGTTTGCACTCGATGAGCATCCCCAAAAGCGGGATGTTCGGCGATACCCTGGCGATTTCCATGGCCGGTGAGCAAAACGCCGCCTACCTCAGGGGAGAACTGCTCGATGCCAAGCGCTTGGGCGATGTGTTCTTTTTGATTATCGGTGCCAGCACGCCGGTTGATGTTGCCGTGATCAGCAAAGCCGTTGAGGGGCAGGACTTGAAGGGGATGCAGATTTATTACTCGGGCACTGATGCGCAGAAAGACAAAGTGCGTGCGGCGGTCGAGAAAACCCAGGCGCAGTTTCATTACATCAATGCGCAATGAGGGCCCGCCTGTTGCCTCGCCTGCTGCCTGTCACCCTGCGATCCTGAAATGTGGGAGCGGGCTTGCTCGCGAAGGCGCCCTGACAGCCAACCACTCTCTACCTGTCATCCCGCGATCTAACTGTGGGAGCGGGCTTGCTCGCGAAGGCGCCCTGACAGCCAACCACTCTCTTCCTGACACCCCGCGATCTAACTGTGGGAGCGGGCTTGCCCGCGAAGGCGGGCCTGACAGCCGACCTGGATGTTGGATCAGACGGGGTACATATCCATTTCTGCGGTAACGGCTGCTAGGGGTTCCGCTCTTACAGCGGGTCACTTTGGAAAAGCCCCAAAGTAACCAAAAGGCTCTTGCCCCAACACTCGGCACCTCGCTCACGCTCGGTGTGCCCGTAATCCGACAGTGATTTGGGGGGCCGCCGCCACGCGCCCTCCATGGCGCGGGGCGGCTAAACCGGCATCCCTGCCGGTTTACCCCCCAAATCCCTATCGAATTCCGGCCAGCGTGTTTGATGGGGCGCCTGAAATCAAAAGCAAGATCAAGATCAAGATCAAGATCAAGATCAGATCAAGAGCGGGTCGCTTTGCATCGTGGTTAGCGATGGTTGTCGACGACGCTTAACAGGTGGGTGCTGTTTGAAGCGCTGGTCACAGACGAATGTCTTCGGGGCCTTGTATCAGTGCTTCAATTCGTGTGCCGGTGGCGCGTTCTTCGTTGCTGAAACCGTCGTAGTCGGCGAGGTTGGCGAAGCGGATGCCGGTCAGGCGTTCTATCTGGATCACGCTGCGCTGGTAGGTCCTGAGCTGGCCGAACACCAGGTCCAACTGGCCGAGCTCGCGGCTCTGGTCAATCATGTAGGCACTGGCAGAAGGCTTGCCGTCGTCGCTGAGGTAGGCGACGACTTTCCAGAAGGCCGTCGGGATCTGTACGCCTCGGTACACACGGTCGTCGTCAGCGAACACCGGGCCGGTGAACACCGTGGCCCGGGCTTTCCAGCGTTGCGTGTTGTCGAGGATGTAGTCTTCGAGCTCCAGCCAGGTCTTCTGGTTGAACCCGCTCATCTGCGGCGAACAGTTGGTGAAATGAAAGGTGTCGACGTTGGCGGTTTGCGCCACGTCGCCCCAGTTCGGGTCTTGGCGGCGGACCAGGTGGCCGCGATCGAGGCCATTACTGGCATAGAGCGCTTCGCCCACCTGCGCATCGTTCGGCAGGCGACCGTCGTAGGCCCAGGTGTCGTTGCTGCGAATAATGTCCACGTGCTGGCCGCCGTCGATGTTGACGCCCACATACAGCGCAAGTCGCTTGGCGCGTGACATCGTTATCGAGAAGTGCGTGTAGTCCAGGCGCTGCTGTGTATCGCCCGCCAAGGCCTCCTCGACCGTGGGCCAGGGCACCCCGAAGCTGCCGAGAAAATCCTCGGCATAGCCGCCCCGGTCCTTCAAGTCTTTGGCCGAAGTGACACGGGGCGTCGTCGCTCGCGCCTCCAGTAGCGCAGGGCTCGGCGCGATCAATGGGCGCAGGTCGGCGAGCCTGGGGCGGTACGAAAGGTCGATTTTGGCTTTACGTGCTGGCATCGGTAAGTCCTCCTTGGATAAACACGACTGCAACATAAGTTAATGACAATTGATGATGCGCGTTAACCCCTGGGGACTATCCTCAAACGGTCACCCGGACGTTCACCACACGCCAACAGGGAGCCAGCCAATGTGTGATCGCCATTACCGTAACCCGATTTTCTGCCTGATACCGCCCTATATGCTCGACCAGATCGCGCGCAACGGCGACAAGGCGCAACGGGAGATCGCTTTGCGCACGCGCGCCAAAGACAGCACGTTCCGCTCGTTGCGCATGGTCGCCGTGCCCGCCAAAGGCCCGGCGCAAATGGCCCTGGCCATGGGCGCAGGCAAGCGCCGATCGATCTACAGCGCCAACGGCACCGATAGCCTGCCAGGCACGCTGATTCGTGGCGAAGGGCAGCCCGCCAGCGGTGATGCCGCAGTGGACGAGGCCTATGATGGCCTGGGCGCCACGTTCGATTTTTTTGACGAGGTCTTTGATCGCAACTCCATCGACGACGCCGGCATGGCACTGGACGCGACCGTGCATTTTGGCCAGGACTACAACAATGCCTTCTGGAACTCGGCCCAGATGGTGTTTGGCGATGGAGACGCGCAGTTGTTCAACCGCTTCACGGTGGCCCTTGACGTGATCGGGCATGAGTTGGCCCATGGTGTCACCGAGGACGAGGCCAAGCTGATGTACTTCAACCAGTCCGGGGCGTTGAACGAATCGCTGTCGGACGTATTCGGTTCCTTGATCAAGCAATACGCGCTGAAGCAACGCGCGCAAGACGCCGATTGGCTGATCGGCAAAGGGCTGTTCACCCAGAAGATCAAAGGCAGTGCCCTGCGCTCGATGAAAGCCCCTGGCACAGCGTTTGATGACAAGCTGCTGGGCAAGGACCCTCAGCCCGGGCACATGGATGATTTTGTGCAAACCTACGAGGACAATGGCGGGGTGCATATCAATTCAGGCATTCCCAACCATGCGTTCTACCAGGTGGCGACCAAGCTGGGCGGGTTTGCCTGGGAGCGCGCGGGGCGTATCTGGTATGACGCGCTGCGTGATGCGCGACTGCGGCCCAACTCCGGGTTTTTGCGTTTTGCTCGCATTACCCATGATGTTGCCGGCCGACTCTACGGCGCGAACAAGGATGAACAGAAGGCGGTCCAGGAGGGTTGGAAAGCGGTCGGCATTTCTGTCTGACGTGAGGAACAGCCATGCACATTTCGATCAAGGAAAACGGTGGGCCTGGGTTCTTTCCGGGCCTGGCCAAGCCGCAGACGGTGGAGCTGGACACGCTGCCCGAGCAGGACCAGCAGGAGTTGCGGCAGCTTATCGAGGCCTCTGACTTCTTTCAGCTGCCGCAAAGCAAAGCGCCCGAGCGCGGTAATCCGGGCGAGGTGCATTACACCCTGACGGTGACCGAGGGCCAGCGCGAGCACACCGTGTGCGTACTGGCCCCGGTGAAGTCGCAGGCGCTGGATGGGTTGGTGCAGTGCGTGCGTCGGCATATCCGCTGCTGAGGTTCAGGTGCGCGCGTTTGCAGTACTCGCCAGGGAAGCGCCCAGGCTGTATAGCAAACCGCCCGCGATCACGAACAGCGCCAGCATGTAGAACATGGAGTGGGCGGGCTGTGTCGACAGCACGATCCCGCACAGCACCGGCCCCAGGGCTGCGCCGACGTTGCCCAGGTTTTGCGCGCCGTAGTACATGCCTCGCAGAGGCTCGGGCGCGATGATGTCGATGAACATGTACTCGGCAGGGAACACGATGATCTCTCCCAGGGTGAAGATCGCCATGGACAACACCCAGAACATCAGCGAGTTGGACAAGCCAAACCCTGCCAGGCCGACAATGAACAGGCCCAGCCCTCCTGCGAGCCATAGGTGCAGGTGCTGATGGGTGATCCGCTTGCCGATCAGGTATTGCAGGCTGATCACCATCACCGCGTTGGTTGCCACCACACTGCTGATAATCCGGTACGCCGCCTCGGGTGTGGTGGTGACGACCAGGTATTGCGAGAGGTAAGCGGTGAACTGGCCAAACACCACGGCGCTGAGGATCCCGCCCAAGGTAAAGCACACAAGGCGGTAGTCATTGAGCAGTAATTTGCCCACCGCCAGGAACGGCGCGCCGGCTTGGCTTTCGTGGGTTGGCGCCCAATGCCTGTCGCCCCACACGGCATAAACGATAAAGAACCCCACCCCAAGCCCCGCCGACGCCAGGAAGGGCAGGCTGATGGCCAGTGTGGCCAGCCCTGCACCGAGGAAGGGGCCGACGGCATAACCGATATTGGTCAGGGTGTATTTGATCGAAAACGCTTCGCTACGCGCATCGACGGGAAGCAGCCGCCCAAACCCGGATTTGACCGCGATGTCGATCACGGCATACGCCAGGTTGATCGCGACCAGGCAGGTGAAGAATATCCACAGATCCTGCGTGATAAATGCCCCCAGAAACCCCAGGGTGAATACCGTGCAACAGCCCAGTATCAACCGGTAACCAGGCTGGCTGTCGACCAGAAAGCCGCCATACAGGCTCAACACTGAGCCGATGATCAGCGAACTGCCGATCACCAGGCCGATGTCGGCGACGCCCAATTCAAATTGGCCCGACAGGTAGATCACGAGATAAGGCAGGGTGATTGCCCTGGCGAGCGTTAACACGAGTGACGCACTCAGCAGCAGATTGACGGTCAAGGGGTAGTTTTTCAGCGTGGTCAGCATCCGAGCCTCAGTACCAGGGTTTAACGGTGACAGCTTACTGTTGAGCGCAGTTCTGATTTAGGATGCTTTTTACCAAGTAGCCTGAACTGAATTCACGAATACAGGACGTCCATGTTTTCTTCCGAACGCTTGAAAGGTATCGATGTGTTTGTGTGTGTCGCGGACTACGGCAGCTTTACTGCCGCTGCCGAGAAAATGAACCTGACCGCCTCGGCCATCAGTAAAAGCATCGCGCGATTGGAGAAACGCCTGGGGACTCGACTGTTCCAACGCACGACGCGGCGTTTATCCCTCACCGAGGCTGGCGTGGCGTTCTACCGTACCTGCACGGGCGTACTCGCTGACCTGGAGGACGCCGAGCTGTCGCTGCGCGCGGAGCAAAGTGAACCGCGTGGACATGTGCGCATTGACCTGCCGAGTGTGTTCGGCCGTGCCCAAGTGGTGCCGGCCCTGCTGCCTTTGCTGCAGGCGTTCCCGTCCTTGGTGCCGCACATGTCCTTCGGTGATGGATTCGTCGACCCGTTCAAGGAGGGCGTGGATGTGGTGGTGCGTGTCGGTGGTGCGGATATCTGGCCGGAATCGGTCGGCCAGCGGGTGCTGGCCCACGAATGGCATACCTTGTGCGCCTCGCCGGCCTACCTGGCGAGCCATGGGGTGCCGACGTCCGACAGTGAACTTGAGCACCATCGGTGCATCGCCTATGGCTGGGTGGACGGACGGGTCAGCCCGTGGAGCTTTGCGGGCGAACAAGGCACCCCGAGGCGCTGGCAGATGACGCCGCACCTGGTGATCGGCAATGGCGATGGCTTGATGCAGGCCGCGTTGGCCGGTTGCGGGATCGTGCAACTGCCGTCCTGGTTGATCCAGCAACCGCTGGAGGAGGGCAGGCTGGTCGAGGTCTTGCCGCAATTGGCCACCGAGGGGGCAGCTATCAGACTGGCCTGGGTTAAAAACCGCCAGGCGCTGCCCAAAGTCCGTGTGGTGCTGGAAGCATTGGTGGCGGGGCTCGGGAAGCGATAGCGTCCACCACTGCCCACGCCACCAAGGCGTCTTACTTGCGATCCAGCCACACCGTCTGTGCGTTGCAGAATTCCCGTACGCCAAAGTGCGATAACTCTCGTCCGAAACCGCTCTTCTTGATTCCACCAAACGCCACCCGAGGGTCGGAGACGCTGAAGGCGTTGACGAAGATGCCGCCGGTTTCCAGCTGGTCAGCGATATCGCGAGCCTTTGCCGGGTCGGTGGTGAAGATGCTGGCCGTGAGGCCGAACTCGCTGTCATTCGCCAGGGCCACGGCGTGGTCGGTGTCGCGGGCGGTGATGATCGAGGCGACCGGGCCGAACAGTTCCTGTTTGAACGAGGTCATCTGGTCGGTGACGTTGGCCAGTACGGTGGGTTCGTAATAGTTGCCGGCGCCTTGCACTTTATTGCCGCCCAACAGCAGGGTCGCACCTTCTTCCAGCGTGGCCTGTACCTGGTCGTGCAGCTCGTCGCGCAGGTCGAAACGCGCCATCGGGCCGATGTAGGTCGCGGTCGACGTCGGGTCGCCCATCACCATCGCACGGCTGGCTTCCAGGAATTTCGCGGTGAAGGCTTCCACCACGCCTTCCTCGATGATCAGGCGCTTGGCGGCGGCGCAGACCTGGCCGCTGTTCTGGAAACGACCGATCAGGGCGGCTTGCACTGCCGCATCGAGGTCGGCGTCGTTGAGCACGATGAACGGGTCGGAGCCGCCCAGTTCCAGCACGCATTTTTTTAGCGCGGCGCCGGCCTGGGAGCCAATGGCGATACCAGCACGCACGCTGCCGGTAAGGGTAACGGCGGCGATGCGCGGGTCTGCGATAGCGTTGGACACGCCGTCGTTGGTCACGTTGACTACTTCAAACAGGCCTTTGGCGAAACCGGCTTTGTGGAAGGCTTGCTGGATCAGGTAAGCGCTGCCCATCACGTTCGGTGCGTGTTTGAGCACGTACGTGTTGCCGGCCAGCATGGTCGGCACCGCACCGCGCAGCACTTGCCACACCGGGAAGTTCCACGGCATTACCGCAAAGATAGGGCCCAGCGGGCGGTACTCGATCTGGGCGCTGCCGTTGTCCACCAGGGTGGGTTCCGGCGCAAGCATGGCCGGGCCGTGGGCGGCGTACCATTCGCTCAGTTGTGCGCATTTTTCGATTTCGGCACGGGCCTGGGCGATGGGTTTGCCCATTTCCAGGGTGATCATCTGTGCCATGTCTTCGCCTTGCTCGCGCAGGGCGCAGGCCAGCGCCAGCAGCAATTCGGCGCGCTGGCTCACTGGCTGGCGGCGCCACGTGCGGAAGGCGCTGGTGGCGCGGTCGAGGGCGGCGTCCAGTTGCTGCTCGGTTTCGTAGGGATAGCTGCCGACCGTCTCGCCGTTGGCTGGGTTGATGGAGAGGGCGTGGGTAGTTGCGTTCATGGCACCGTCCTGCTGAAGGGTTGAGTTGGGTTCAGCGTACGGGGCTGTATATTTTCTGGAAACTGAATAATATTAAGCAATACATTCACGATTGGAGAATGACTTGGATCTGGTGCAGCTGGAAATCTTCAAGGCCGTTGCCGAGCAAGGCAGCATCAGCGCCGCCGCGCAGTTGATTCATCGGGTGCCGTCAAACCTCACCACGCGGATCAAGCAGCTTGAGCAGGACCTGGGCGTGGACTTGTTTATCCGCGAGAAAAGCCGCCTGCGCCTGTCACCGGCCGGGTGGAATTTCCTCAGCTACGCGCGGCGCATCCTCGACCTGGTGCAGGAAGCCCGGGCGACGGTGGCGGGGGAGGAGCCCCAGGGCGCGTTTGCCCTTGGTTCGCTGGAGAGCACCGCTGCCGTGCGCATACCTGCGTTGCTGGCGGCGTATAACCAGAAGCACGCCAAGGTCGAGCTGGACCTGAGCACCGGGCCCTCGGGCACCATGATCGAAGGTGTCTTGTCGGGGCGGCTGACGGCGGCCTTTGTCGACGGGCCGGTGCTGCATTCCACCCTGGAAGGCGTGGCGGTGTTTGAAGAGGAAATGGTGGTGATTGCGCCGCTGCATCACGCGCCGATCAACCGCGGCCAGGATGTGAATGGCGAGAACATCTACACCTTTCGCTCCAACTGCTCGTACCGGCATCACTTTGAGCGCTGGTTTTCACAGGACGGCGCGGTACCGGGCAAGATCTTCGAGATCGAGTCCTATCACGGCATGCTTGCGTGCGTCAGCGCCGGGGCGGGGCTGGCGCTGATGCCGCGCAGCATGCTGGAGAACATGCCGGGGTTCGCGGCAGTGAGTGTGTGGCCGCTGACGGATAACTTCCGGATCTTGAATACCTGGCTGATCTGGCGGCGAGGTACGGTGTCGCAGAGTTTGAACTGTTTTGTGAAGTTGCTCGAAGAGCGTGTCACTCCCCTGTAGGCGCTGGCCAGCCAACGCCTGCAGGGAGGCGTTGTCAGCCGCCAAATTGCAGGGTACCCATTGCCAGTTTTGCCATGATTGCCGTCGCGCCCAGTTGCACCAGCCACAAGGCCAGGCCACCGAGAAACACCCCCAGGGCCACTTGCAGCACCAGGCTCTTCTGGCGCTTGGCTTGCGGTGCGCGTGGGGTGAAGTGGTCCAGCTCGTCGCGGTCGGCACGCAGGTCCAGGTCGTCGTTTCTCATAGGTTACTCATAGGGATAATGGCGGAACACTCTATCTGTAGGAGCCCGGCTCCTACAGGATCGTCGTTTGAATTCAGTCTAGGGGAGCGGGGCGTTTTCCGACAGGCATAAAAAAAGGGAAGCCGTGGCTTCCCTTTCCGCAGCGCCGCCAGGCTTACAGCACCTGGACAATCGCCTTTGTGACTGCACCAATGTTCGACTGGTTCAACGCTGCCACGCAGATACGCCCGGTATCCAGCGCGTAGATGCCGAACTCGCTGCGCAAGCGGGTGACTTGCTCAACCGTCAGGCCGGAGTAGGAGAACATCCCGCGCTGGCGGCCGACGAAGCTGAAGTCGTGGTCCGGAGCAGCCTTGGCCAGTTCGGCTACCATCTGCTCGCGCATGCCACGGATGCGCAGGCGCATTTCAGCCAGTTCGGCTTCCCACTGGGCGCGCAGCTCAGAGTTGTTCAACACGGCGGCCACGATGGCCGCGCCGTGGGTCGGCGGGTTGGAGTAGTTGGTGCGGATCACGCGCTTGACCTGGGACAGGATGCGCGCGCTTTCTTCCTTGGACTCGCTGACGATCGACAGTGCGCCTACGCGCTCGCCGTACAGGGAGAACGACTTGGAGAACGAGCTGGACACAAAAAAGGTCAGGCCCGACTCAGCGAACAGGCGAACCGCTGCGGCGTCTTCGTGGATGCCGTCGCCAAAGCCCTGGTAGGCCATGTCGAGGAACGGCACCAGGTTCTTGGCCTTGACCACGTCCAGCACGTTCTGCCAGTCGGCCGGGCTCAGGTCGACGCCGGTCGGGTTGTGGCAGCAGGCGTGCAGTACCACGATGGACTGTGGCGGCAGGGCGTTGAGGTCTTCGAGCAGGCCGGCACGGTTTACATCGTGGGTAGCGGCGTCGTAGTAGCGGTAGTTCTGCACCGGGAAACCGGCGGTTTCGAACAGGGCGCGGTGGTTTTCCCAGCTCGGGTCACTGATGGCGACGACGGCGTCTGGCAGCAGCTGCTTGAGGAAGTCGGCGCCGATCTTCAGCGCGCCAGTGCCACCTACCGCCTGTACGGTAACGACGCGGCTGGCTTCGAGCAGGGGCGACTCAGCACCGAACAGCAGGGTCTGTACGGCCTTGTCGTAGGCCGCGATGCCGTCGATCGGCAAGTAGCCACGGGCGGCATGTTGCGCCACGCGAATGGCTTCCGCTTCGGCAACGGCACGCAAGAGTGGAATCTTCCCCTCCTCGTTGCAGTAAACGCCCACGCCAAGGTTGACCTTGGTGGTTCGTGTGTCGGCGTTGAATGCTTCGTTGAGGCCCAGGATAGGATCGCGTGGTGCCATTTCGACAGCGGAGAACAGGCTCATTTTTGCGGCAGCTCTATGGGGGAAGGGAGGGACGTGTCGCGCTCCAGCCGAATGCACTAGAGCGGTGCACAAACGGGGAGCTAGTATAGAGGCCATCACCGCCAAGGGCGACAGCCGAAACGGCTTTTCGGCCAAGTTTTTCGGTTTATTTGCCGACCGTTAGTCTTATTGCAACATTGATCCTGGACGGCAGGTGGGACGATTGCCTTGAAACCCGTCACATTCGCCACCACTTCTATGGCTATCATGGTTTTTTCCTACGGCCCGCTTTGAATCTTCGCGGGTGGTGGTCTATTTCGTCCTCGACGGGTTTACAGTCTGGGGGTGACTACACGAGGTACGTTATGTCGGATTTCCAACTCGTCACCCGCTTTGAACCCGCTGGCGATCAGCCAGAAGCCATTCGTCAGATGGTCGAGGGCATCGAAGCCGGCCTGGCCCACCAGACGCTGCTCGGGGTGACCGGTTCGGGCAAGACCTTCAGCATCGCCAACGTGATTGCGCAGATCAATCGTCCTACCCTGGTGCTGGCACCGAACAAGACGCTGGCGGCGCAGCTCTATGGCGAGTTCAAGGCGTTCTTCCCGAACAACGCGGTGGAGTATTTCGTTTCCTACTACGACTACTACCAGCCCGAAGCGTATGTTCCGTCCTCCGATACCTTTATCGAGAAGGATGCCTCGATCAACGACCACATCGAGCAGATGCGACTGTCGGCGACCAAGGCGTTGCTGGAGCGCAAGGATGCGATCATCGTCACCACGGTGTCGTGCATCTACGGCCTGGGCAGCCCGGAAACCTATCTGAAGATGGTGCTGCACGTCGATCGCGGCGACAAACTCGACCAGCGCGAGCTATTGCGCCGGCTGACGAGCCTGCAGTACACCCGCAACGACATGGACTTCGCCCGTGCCACTTTCCGCGTGCGCGGCGATGTCATCGACATCTACCCGGCGGAATCGGACCTGGAAGCGATCCGCATCGAGCTGTTCGACGATGAAGTCGAGAGCCTGTCGGCCTTCGACCCGTTGACCGGCGAGGTGATCCGCAAGTTGCCGCGCTTCACCTTTTACCCGAAAAGCCACTATGTGACCCCGCGCGAAACCCTGATGGGCGCCATCGAGGGCATCAAGGTCGAGTTGGCCGAGCGCCTGGAGTACCTGCGTTCCAACAACAAGCTGGTGGAGGCCCAGCGCCTGGAGCAGCGCACCCGCTTTGACCTGGAGATGATCCTGGAGCTGGGGTATTGCAACGGTATCGAAAACTACTCGCGCTACCTGTCGGGCCGTGAATCCGGCGCGCCACCGCCGACCCTCTACGATTACCTGCCGCCCGACGCGTTGCTGGTGATCGACGAGTCCCACGTCAGCGTGCCGCAGGTGGGCGCGATGTATAAGGGCGACCGTTCGCGCAAGGAAACCTTGGTGGAATACGGTTTCCGCCTGCCGTCGGCGCTGGATAACCGGCCGATGCGCTTTGATGAGTGGGAAGCCATCAGCCCGCAGACCATTTTTGTCTCGGCCACGCCGGGCAACTACGAGGCCGAGCATGCCGGCCGCGTGATCGAGCAACTGGTGCGCCCGACGGGCCTGGTCGACCCGGAAATTGAAATCCGCCCGGCGCTGACCCAGGTCGACGACTTGCTCTCGGAAATCACCAAGCGCGTGGCGCTGGAGGAGCGGGTGCTGGTCACCACGCTGACCAAGCGCATGTCCGAAGACTTGACTGACTACCTCGCCGACCACGGCGTGCGCGTCCGTTACCTGCACTCGGACATCGACACCGTGGAACGGGTGGAAATCATCCGCGACCTGCGCCTGGGCACCTTCGATGTGTTGGTGGGGATCAACCTGCTGCGCGAAGGCCTGGACATGCCCGAAGTGTCCCTGGTGGCCATCCTTGATGCCGATAAAGAAGGCTTCCTGCGCTCCGAGCGTTCGCTGATCCAGACTATCGGCCGTGCCGCGCGTAACCTCAATGGCCGGGCGATTCTCTACGCGGACCGCATTACCGGCTCCATGGAGCGGGCAATTGGCGAGACCCAACGGCGTCGCGACAAACAGATTGCCTTCAACCTGGAAAACGGCATCACTCCGAAAGGCGTGTTCAAGGACGTTGCCGACATCATGGAAGGCGCCACCGTGCCGGGCTCGCGCAGCAAGAAGCGCAAGGGCATGGCCAAGGCTGCCGAGGAAAGCGCCAAGTACGAGAACGAACTGCGCTCGCCGAGTGAGATCACCAAGCGGATTCGACAACTGGAAGAGAAGATGTACCAGTTGGCGCGGGATCTTGAGTTCGAGGCGGCAGCGCAGACGCGGGACGAGATTGGTAAGTTGCGCGAGCGGTTGCTGGCTGTTTGATTGGTAGAGGCAGTGATGGCCTCTTTGCGAGCAAGCCCGCCCCCACCTTGACTGATTCCCTACCAGGGAATGCGATGGAGTGTGGGAGCGGGCTTGCTCGCGAATGCAGGCACCTCGGTCTGCCAGAATCACCCAAGCTGGTGTTACCATTCGCCCCTTGTTTCAATTTTCAGTTTTATCGCCCATTCGAGACCTGCCATGACCACCGTCCGCACGCGCATCGCGCCATCGCCTACTGGGGATCCCCACGTCGGCACTGCTTACATCGCCTTGTTCAACTACTGCTTTGCCAAGCAGCACGGCGGTGAATTCATCCTGCGGATCGAAGACACCGACCAACTGCGCTCCACCCGCGAGTCGGAACAGCAGATCTTCGATGCCTTGCGCTGGCTGGGCATTACCTGGGCGGAAGGCCCGGACGTCGGCGGCCCGCACGGCCCGTATCGCCAGAGCGAGCGCAGCGACATCTACAAGCAGTACACCCAGCAACTGGTCGACATGGGCCACGCGTTCCCTTGTTTCTGCACCGCAGAAGAGCTGGACCAGATGCGCGCCGAGCAACAGGCCCGTGGCGAAACCCCGCGCTACGACGGCCGTGCACTGCTGCTGTCGAAGGAAGAAGTGGCCCGTCGCCTGGCCGCTGGCGAGCCTCACGTGATTCGCATGAAAGTGCCAAGCGAAGGCGTGTGCGTGGTGCCGGACATGCTGCGCGGTGACGTCGAGATCCCGTGGGACCGCATGGACATGCAAGTACTGATGAAGACCGACGGCCTGCCGACGTACTTCCTCGCCAACGTGGTCGACGACCACTTGATGGGCATCACCCACGTGTTGCGTGGCGAAGAATGGCTGCCCTCGGCACCCAAGCTGATCCTGCTCTACGAGTATTTTGGTTGGGAACAGCCGCAGCTGTGCTACATGCCGCTGCTGCGTAACCCGGACAAGAGCAAGCTGTCCAAGCGCAAGAACCCGACGTCGGTGACGTTCTACGAGCGCATGGGCTTCATGCCTGAGGCGATGCTCAACTACCTGGGGCGCATGGGCTGGTCGATGCCGGACGAGCGCGAGAAGTTCTCGCTGCAGGAAATGGTCGACAATTTCGACCTGTCGCGCGTGTCCCTGGGCGGGCCGATCTTCGACATCGAGAAGCTGTCGTGGCTCAACGGCCAGTGGTTGCGTGACCTGCCGGTCGAGGAGTTCGCCAGCCGTGTCCAACAGTGGGCGTTGAACCCTGAGTACATGATGAAGATCGCGCCGCTGGTGCAGGGCAGGGTAGAGACGTTCAGCCAGGTCGCACCGTTGGCCAGCTTCTTCTTTGCCGGGGGCGTCAACCCGGATCCCAAGCTGTTTGAATCCAAGAAGCTCTCGGGCGACCAGGTTCGCCAGTTGATGCAGTTGATCCTGTGGAAGCTGGAAAGCCTTCGCCAGTGGGAGAAGGATGCGATCACTGCAACGATCCAGGCAGTGGTGGAGTCCTTGGAGCTGAAGTTGCGCGACGCGATGCCGTTGATGTTTGCCGCGATCACCGGGCAGGCCAGTTCGGTGTCGGTGCTCGATGCGATGGAAATCCTGGGTCCGGACCTGACGCGTTTCCGTCTGCGCCAAGCCCTTGATTTGCTTGGTGGTGTGTCGAAGAAAGAAAACAAAGAGTGGGAAAAGCTGCTGGGCGCGATTGCCTGACTCAGCCGTTGTAGCGGTCAAACCCCGGTTTTCCGGGGTTTGAACGGTAAGTGATTGTTATCCCGGCAAAAAATTTTGGAAATTGTTGAAAATAAATTTGACACGTTTCCAAACCGCCATTAAGATTCGCCCCGTCCTCACCGATGAGGGGCTATAGCTCAGCTGGGAGAGCGCTTGCATGGCATGCAAGAGGTCAACGGTTCGATCCCGTTTAGCTCCACCAA
>NZ_PCQI01000024.1:0-49843 GCF_002980075.1 Pseudomonas sp. MYb13
GGCCAATACTTCGATCAAGAAAGCGGACTGCACTACAACCGCCATCGCTACTACAATCCGGATGTTGGTCGTTACCTCACGCCGGACCCGGTGAAGTTGGCGGGTGGGATCAATGCGTACCTGTACGTGCCCAATCCCACAGGATGGGTAGACCCGTCGGGTCTAAGCTCGTGCCCAGGTGGAGATGGCTGCAAACCAAGTACCAACGCTCAGAATCCAACAAAGAGCGCTGATCACGGAGAGCCTGCGTTACCGCAAGTGATTCGCGCGGAAAGACAGGCAAAAATAGATGTGCTTGCCGAATCAAATGCTCATCGGCGTTTATCGGAGCTCGAGGCATCAATTCCGGGGGCGCACTTTTTAGAAAAGCACGGCGCCCAAACGTCACTAGAATCTCAACTGGAGCGGGTAAAGACCGCTAGAAACCCTACCACAGGGGAAATTGAAACCTTCGACAGGGGGAGAAGAACGGGAGAACCACGGCCTCCCAGTGCAGCTACGCACTTTTTGAGCCACCGAGATCAGCTCAATGCGATTGATCGAGCAATTTTGATCTTCAAACTTAATGGTCGATCTTTAGCGTCAAAACCAATGCACATGGGGAAAATAGTCGGCGAAGGGTATAAAAGAGACAGAATGACCTATGGAAAACAAACAAAGGCAGTTGTACATTTAAATACTGATGGCCAGCCGATAACTGTCTACTCGGAGTTTGACAAATGAACAAAAAACCAGACTTAGAAATACTTCAAGGCCTGCTATTCACCTACAGCATAGAAAACACCAAGGATCTGAAACGAGAAGAAATAATAGTCTCAAAAGACATAAACAATGAAACTGAACTTTCAGAGCTTTTTGACGAACTGACAAAGCCAGACTTTCTTTCATACAGAGAGGACGAGCAAGAGTGGTTCATCGAAACCATTCAGCACTTCCTATCCGCAAACAACGATTTTGAATCTGTCTTTTATTTATTCGACACCTACTTTGAAGACAATATAATTGACAAGAGGGGCTTCATGAAAACACTGCTCAACTGCCTTAAGAAATATCAGGAAGACGCCAACACCATAAAAACCGACACTCACTTGAAACATAAATAAACACACTTTAGAGGCCCTGAACTCATTAGACGTTGACGACTGCCCGGCCCCTCTACTCTAAAGCGTTACACTCACTGACGCCGGACCCGGCGAAGTTGGCGGGAGGGATCAATGCTTACCAGTACGTGCTCAATCCCACAGGATGGATAGACCCATTAGGCTTAAGCACGTGCCCGAATGCGAATAGCTGTAAGTCACACACAACCACAGAAAATCCAAACACACAGGTAACGGTAGACGAGGGTATTTCCTCGCTACCAGTGTCAAGTAAAAAGCAAGCATATTTATATCGAGGAGACTCAAGACACCCAGACGAAATATTTGAAACCGGCTTTAATAGCAGAGGAAAAAGTACAAACCTTTACTTGCACACGCAAATAATGCGAGCCCACCAAGCAATTTTGTCAGCACATCAGTAGTACGAGAGCAAAGGCTGATGTTCGCAACATCCTTTGGACTCGAGGAAGGCTATTTTTACACCCTAAGAAAAATCCCAAGACGGGATGTCAACAAAAAGCTAGGCAATTTTTCAGACTATAAAAAAGAGCATGAAATTGCTATACCAAACGGTATAGACACCAAGGATATTCTAGGCGCCACACCCGTTCATGATGATGGAACACATAAAGGCTACTCACTAGTCAACCCAGATAGAAATAACTCATGAAAAAGCTCGATATCACCATCATCAAAAACGCGCAAAGAGAGACAGCTACGCTTGAACTCGACAGAACGACGTCAACGCTTTCCATAACATTCGCTGACGGCATGCAAAAAACATATTCCGACACAGACATATATACGTGCCTTGGATTAAAAATAAGAAAATTTAGTGAAATAACCTTTCTCTGTAAGGGCTCAAAAATAAATGTTTACCCTTCCGCAATGGTCTCACAGATGTCAAGCGGAGTAGTTGCTTATGAGGTAACAGTGGGCGACCCCGATGCAGAACTCGTCCGTATATTCGATTACGAAGAAAACAACCTCACAAACGATATCAATGAACAGATCGCTTACCGGCTTAAGTGGTCTGATTCTCTACAACGCAGTTAATACCGTTCATATATTTGACTATGAGGAGGAAAACCTGACAAACGATTCACAAGAACAGATTGACCTCTTTTAAAAACTGGCTGGCCTCTTTAGGTGCGCAGCGGCTCCAGTCCAGGCGATGGATGTTTTCAGGTAAATCGGCATCGTCTGTTGTGGGGCTGCTCTGCAGCCCAGCACAGGTCAAGCCTACTCACTACAATAAGCAGGTTCACCAGCCTTCTTTGAGCATCCGCAATTCCAGGTGCTGCAACAGCATGATGGTCTTGCCATCGGCAATCTCGCCGTTTTGCACCATTGCCAACGCCTCATCAAAGCCCAGTTCCAGCACTTCGATATCTTCGCCCTCCTCCTCCAGGCCGCCGCCAGCACTCACGCGGTCCCCTGGCTGATATTCGCCCATGAAGAAATGAATCCGCTCCGTCACCGACCCCGGGCTCATGAACGCCGCGAAAATCTTCTCCACGTGGCCCACGCGGTAGCCGGTCTCTTCTTCGGCTTCCAGGCGAATGCGCTCTTCGGGGCTGGCGTTATCCAGCAGCCCGGCTGCGGCCTCGATCAGGTAGCCGTGGTAGTCATTGACGAACGTCGGCATGCGAAACTGGCGAATCAGCAATACCGTGCGCTGTGCGCGGTTGTACAGCAGGATAGTCGCGCCGTTGCCCCGGTCGTACACCTCGCGGGTCTGGGCTTGCCAACTGCCGTCACGGCGGCGCAGGTCGAAGCTGTATTTTTTCAGCAGGTACCAGTTTTCCGAAAGGGTCTCTTCGGCGGTGATGCGAACGGGGCTGTTGTCCATGCTCGGTTTTCTCAAGAAAATGCCTGCGGTTGTTTGATGCGATCCCAGGCAGCAGCGACCTCTTGCGCATTGCTTGCCTTGATTCGAGCCAGGTCACGGGGGTATTGCACCCCTGGGTTTTCCGTGAAGCGCGTGGCGGTGAATTGGCCGTTGCTGGCCCGCAGGATGTACCCCGTGTCCTCGCACTGCGCGGATGCGAGAAAGACCACCCCCGGCGTCACCCATTCCGGCTTCAGTTCGTCCGGCGCGTCGGTCACACCCCACATGCGCGTCTTGGCGACCGGCGAGACCGCGTTGACTTTGATCCCAGCCTCCAAGCCCTCATGGCTCAACGCGTTCATGATGCCCAGTTGCGCCATCTTGCCGGCGCTGTAGGCCACCAGGCCGGTCTGCTCATACTGGGCGTACATGGCGCGGTCGGAGGTGGTGAGGATGATGCGTGGCGCGGATGAACGCAGCAGGTGCGGCCAGGCGTGCTTGCACAGCCACAGCGGGGCATAGAGGTTGATGCCCATCGCACGTTGCAGGAACGCGGCATCGAGGTCGGTGATGTTCTGGTAACCCACCCAGCCGGCGTTGTGGATCAGGATGTCGAGTTGCCCGAAGGCCTCGAGGGTGAACGCAATCAACTGCTGGCAACCCTCGTGGGTGGACAGGTCGCCACCATGCCCGATCACCGTCAGCCCTTCTGCCTGCAAGGCTTCTGCCGCCGCCTGAACCACCAAGCCGTCGCGGCCCGCACCCGCATTGTCAGCGCCGATATCGCTGATGACCACGCGCGCCCCGCCCTGCGCCAGCGCCCGTGCGTAACTGAGTCCCAAGCCGCGTGCGCCGCCCGTGACAATTGCGGTTTTGCCTGTGAAATCCATGTGCTAGCTCTCCTGTTCAGCCGCCTACCCTAACAACCCTCGTACGCGTTGTTCAATGCTGTAACACTTTGCAAGCAATCCCCATTTACGGCTGTCGAATTAATTCCTGCCCTCGCAAGCCATCTGGTAAAACCGCTGCTTCACCTTTTTCCTGGAACCTTCATGTCTTCTCGTTTTCTCTCGCGCCTGAGCCTGCGCTGGTTTCCCCTGTTGTGCATGGCGCTGTTGATCGTTGGCCTGCCGGTAGGGTGCGCTGTGTTGCAACACAAGGAGCGCGAACTGGTGTTTCGCATCGAACCGGGCACGGCCAGCTGGTACAGCGGCTTGCCCAAGGCCGTGCAGGAATTCGAACTCAAGCCCGCCAGTTTCAAATCGGGGCAGAATATTCATGGCTGGTGGTACCCGGCGGACAACAAGGACGCACCGGCAATCCTTTATCTGCACGGCGTGCGCTGGAACCTGACCGGGCAACTGTTTCGCATCGAGCAACTGCACGCCCTGGGCTATTCAGTACTGGCCATCGACTATCGCGGCTTCGGCCAGAGCCACGGCGAGCTGCCGTCGGAAACCACCGTGTACGAGGATGCACGCGTCGCCTGGGAGCGTTTCCAGGTACTGCAACCCGATCCGCAAAAACGCCTGATCTACGGACATTCCCTGGGCGGCGCGGTGGCCATCGACCTGGCTGCCGAGCTGGGCAAGCAGACACCGTTGCCAGTGCGCGGGCTGGTGATCGAGTCCACCTTTACCTCGCTGGCGGATGTGGCGACGGCCGTGGCAAATACCTCGTTGCCAGTGCGCTGGTTGTTGTCGCAGAAATTCGATTCCATCGACAAGATTGCCGACATCCGTATGCCGCTGCTGGTGGTGCACGGCCTTGAGGACCGCTACGTGCCGCCGCGTTTCAGCCAAGCATTATTTGAAGCCGCCCAGGAACCCAAGCGGCTGTTATTGGTGCCCGGCGCCAGCCATAACAACAGCATGAGCCTGGCCGGTCGCAGTTATGGCCAGGCGCTGGACAAACTGATGCAAGCGAAGATGCCGGCCCAGGTTGTCACGCACTCCACAGGTCGCAACGGCGACTCCTGAAAACGCTTTTCGGGACTGGGTTCGCGCATGCCTGTCAAGCGCAAACCCAGCCCATGCTGGGCCAGATCAGAAGTTGATCAAATATTGATCTTGGCTCAAATCGCCAACCCTGCCGGGGCTTCGCAAAGTTATCCACAGAGATACCCACGGTTTTCGTGGACAACTCTTTTTAATTATTTACGTTTTTTTTGCTCAGTAAATGCTTTCTGGAAATGTGCCCGGCAACAAAATCTCGCGATTCACCGTGCGTATATCGTTATAGCCGCACAGCGCCATGGTCACGTCCAACTCACGGGCGATAATCTCGAGCGCCTTGGTCACACCGGCCTCACCCATCGCTCCCAAACCATATAAATGCGGCCGCCCTATCATGGTGCCTTTCGCACCCAACGCCATCGCCTTGAGCACATCCTGGCCGGACCGAATGCCGCCATCAAGCCACACCTCGATGCGCTCGCCCACCGCCGCGACGATCGCCGGCAATTGGCTGATGCTCGACGGTGCGCCATCCAGCTGACGACCACCGTGATTGCTTACCACCAATGCGTCGGCGCCGGCGTTAGCTGCCAGGCGTGCGTCTTCCACATCGAGGATGCCCTTGATGATCAATTTGCCGCCCCAGCATTTCTTGATCCATTCCACATCGTCCCAGCTCAGGCGAGGGTCGAATTGCTGGGCGGTCCAGGACGATAGCGAACTCATGTCGGCCACCCCTTTGACATGCCCGACGATATTGCCAAAGCCGCGACGCGGGGTGCCGAGCATGCCCATTACCCAACGCGGCTTGGTGGCCATGTTGAGGATATTTGGCAAGGTCAGTTTTGGCGGCGCCGACAGGCCGTTGATCAGGTCCTTGTGGCGTTGGCCAAGGATCTGCAAGTCGAGGGTCAA
The DNA here is from genome assembly GCF_002980075.1 of Pseudomonas sp. MYb13. Taxonomy (NCBI): domain Bacteria; kingdom Pseudomonadati; phylum Pseudomonadota; class Gammaproteobacteria; order Pseudomonadales; family Pseudomonadaceae; genus Pseudomonas; species Pseudomonas sp. MYb13. Next base: position 5,802 of record NZ_PCQI01000024.1, read on the forward strand.
CACCAACGCATCCACACCGGCTGCCTTGGCGCGCTCGATCAATTGCTCGATGAAGGCGCGGTCGCGCATCACGTACAGCTGGAACCAGAAGGGCTTGCCAACGTGTTCGGCGATGTCTTCCAGCGAGCAGATGCTCATGGTCGACAAGGTGTAGCGCAGGCCAAACGCGGCAGCGGCGCGCGCGGTGAGTATCTCGCCATCGGCATGCTGCATGCCTGCCAGGCCGGTGGGTGCCAGCGCCACCGGCATGGCCATGTCCTGGCCGATCATGCTGGCGCGGATCGAACGCTCATCGATGTTGCGCGCCACGCGCTGGCGGAATTTGATGCTGGCAAAGTCGCTTTCATTGGCCCGGTAGGTGCTCTCAGTCCAGGAGCCGGAATCGGCGTAGTCGTAGAACATGCGTGGGACACGTTTCTGCGCAAGCTTGCGTAAGTCTTCGATGGTTGTAATCAACGACATCTAGGTCACCTCTCCCTGAACTGAATGCTGAGAGTAACCGCCCACCGGCCGCACAACCAGCCATTGCGTTTAGATCGTCGGGCGACTAATCTCGCATAAACACGCAAAAAGACGCACAATCATGCACAACACTCATCAGGCCATCGACCTGCCTTCTTTGCGCAAACAGAAGATCCTATTGCTGCTGGAGCGCGACGGTAAAGTCACCGCCTCGGAGTTGGTGGACCATTTTGCCGTGTCCCAGGACACCATCCGCCGCGACCTCGGTGAACTCGCCGCCGCAGGCCTGCTGCAACGCGTACACGGCGGTGCCCTGCCCCGGCCAAAGGACACCGGCAAAGACTTCTTCACCCGCGTCGGCGAGACCAACGAGGCCAAGCGCCACCTCGCCCGACTGGCCGCTGACCGCGTAGAAGATGGCCAGATCGTGCTGTTCGATTCCGGTTCCACCACTTTGCAGATCGCCCAGTCATTGCCGCGCTCCATCCGCCTGACCGTGGTCACGCCGTCGCCCATGATTGCCATCGCTTTGGCCGATCATCCCGATGTGACCGTGATACTCGCCGGCGGCCAACTCAACCCGGCGACCCTGTCCACCAGCGGTCATGAAACCGTGCGGCTGATCCAGGGCATCAAGGCCGACTTGCTGTTCACCGGCGTGTGCGCGCTGCACCCGCAAGTGGGCATCAGTTCGTTGCATTTTGATGAGGTGGCCGTCAAACAAGCCTTGCTCGACAGCGCGTCCCACGTGGTGGCGGTGACCATGGCAGACAAACTCGGTGCCGTGGAGCCCTTCGTCGTGGCGCCATGCAACCGTATCCACACGCTGATCACCGAATGGCATGTGCCGAGTGTGGAGGCGTATGAACAGCTAGGCTTGGAAGTGCTGCGGGTAGAGGTCGAGTAGGCACAGCGCATCAGGTGTTGCCAGGCCGCTGGCGGTGTTGTCGAAGATGCACCAGGTGGGGATGCCGTCCTCAACGGACGCGCTCAACAAGCGCGCATACGCCTGGACCCGCTCGGGCCCATAGGCGCTGTGATAGATACGCGGCGTTCCGTGCAGTCGCCAATAACGCACACCTTGCCAACCGGCGGGAGTATCTCCCGACGCAATCACCGGCGGGTCAGCGGCCACTCGCACGATCTGCAGGTCCTGCAACATCCCCTCGGCAGCAAGCCAACTCGCGTGCCGAGGCTCAAGCACGACGGCGCCCGCAAAACACTGACGCAGCGCCGTGAAAAAAGCGTTGGCCACGCCCGGTTCGTAGCTCAACGAAGGTGGTAACTGCACCAGCAGGCAACCCAGTTGGGCGCCCAGTTGACGGCATTGCCCAAGAAACTCGTCGAGTGCAGCTTCGCAGCCTTGCAGGCGCAATTCATGGGTGATGCGTTGGGGCACCTTGACCGAGAAGCGAAAGCCTGGCGGCGCCGATTGTGCCCACCGCGCATACGTCTTGGGCAGGTGCGGGCGATAGAACGAACTGTTGATCTCGACCGCATTGAAGCGCGAAGCATAGCGTTGCAAATGCGTGCCCTCGGCGGCAAATGCCCGCCACTGCTCACGCGGCAAACTCCAACCGGCGCAGCCCACAAACAAGGTTGCTGTCAAAACAGCACCTTGGCGGCATCGCGCATGAAAATCTCGATGGTCTTGGGCCCCACGCCGTCGAATGCCCCCAGGCGTTTTTCGAAGTCCGCGCGGCTCTCACTGGCATTGAGTATATGAGTGATCTTGCCGGCATATTCGGCGTTCAACTTGGCGCTGAGGTCGAGCAAGCGTTGCGCGGTGGTTTCGTCATAGCGCACGTAATGCGCGCGTCCGAGCATGGCCACCAACTCGCGCGACGTGCAATGTTGCAACTTGCGCGCCGTGTCGCGGCCCTGCTCTTCAACGATTTCCTTATAGGCCTGCGCGGCAATGGGTGCCTGGATACGCTTGCCCATGAGGAAACTGGCGATAAACCACTTGAACAGGCCGCTGTCATCGTCGGGCTTGAGTTCAATGCCCAACTCTGACGCGGTGATAGAACGAGCCATGCTCAGTGGCCCAGCTTGCGCTCGGCCTTGGCGGCCTGTTCGTTGATGGCATCGGTCTGGCGCTCAGTCTCCTTGATCGAGGTCGGCGTCACGACCTTGTCGACGGTTTCGGTCTTGGGATTCGGGCGCTCCAGGGTGTGGCCTTTCGTGGCTTTATCAGTGCCCTTCTGGGCCTCTTCAGAGCTGATAGGTGCAGGGGTTTTATCGGCAGTCATAGTCTGTCTCCAGTGAAATGAAGGCTCGCAGAAAGGGCGAGCACTTAAGCAGCAGAGGCTTGCCGGTTTGGATAGTTCAAGGAAATTGCCCGCGCCAACCGCCCGAGAAATAAGCGCAAATTAATTTAAACCTTTGCCGCCCGTGCCGGATCAACTCTCCCATATCCCATCCTTCGCTCACCCATCAGGAGATACTCGATCATGAGTTCACACCTCAACGGCAAGAAGATTCTGGTCATCACTTCCAACACCGGCATCGAGCGCGATGAACTGCTCAAGCCATTGGAAGCCTTGCGCGGTCATGGCGCCACGGTGACTCACGCTTCCAGCAAAGGTGGCACCACCCAGACCTTTGTCGGCGACACCGAAAAGGACAAGACCGTGGAGTCCGACGCGAAACTGTCCGAGGTTTCCGGCGCTGATTTCGATGCCCTGGTCATCCCCGGCGGCACCGTCAATGCCGACACCCTGCGCCAGGATACGGCGGCACAAACGCTCATCAATGAGTTCGTCAAAGCCGGTAAAACCGTGGCTGCCATCTGTCACGGCCCTTGGGCGCTGATCGATGCAGGGGTGATCAAAGGCAAGACGCTCACCTCCTACAAGAGCGTGCGCATCGATCTGGAAAACGCCGGCGCTGCCGGCTGGGTCGATACCGAAGTCAAGGAGTGCAAGGCCAATGGCTGGACCTTGATCACTTCGCGCACACCGGACGATCTGCCAGCATTCAATGAGGCAATCGCCAAGGCCGTAGCGGGCTGAGTAGTTGACCGTTGAACGAAAACAGGCGCCTCGAGGGCGCCTGTTTTTTATCTGCTTATGCTTCAGCTTTTACGATGCTCTGGCATTTCGCGTTTCGGCCCGAACATCGCCCAGGCTATCAAGCCCACCAACGGCACAAAGATCAGCACCACCAGCCACAGCCCCTTGGTCTCCCAGCCCCCGGTGCTGCGCAGTACGATATTGATCGCCCACAACTCCAAGAGCAGCAGAACCACTGCCAGCCCGATCCAGATATATTGAATTTCCATGCTTCACCTCCTAGGTCGTATTCCTTAGGTCAAGCATCGGCCGCGAGGGTTCATTAAAATTTGCGCAAATATCCCGGGGTGGTGGAATGCAACGCGCCACAACGCCAACCATGCAACCTGCACGACAGGCATGGCCACCCTACCCTCGCAGCCCTTTGAATTACTTGATGAATCACCGATAGCTCAAGTTGGTACAACTGATGCAACCGTTACTGGACGAGGCGTGCATTTCGACATGCCCTTGGTTCCCGTGAGGTGTCACCCATGAATGCCATTGATCTGCTCAAAGCCGACCACGAACGCGTGAAGACCCTGTTGACTCAATTGAGTGAGTCCACCGAGCGCGGAGTAAAAAAACGCACAGAGCTGCTGGCCAAGCTGGAAGCGGAAATCAGCCTGCATACCAAACTGGAAGAGGAAATCCTTTACCCTGCGTTCAGGAAGGCCGGCGGCAAGGAGCAGGACATCATGTACCACGAGGCCAAGGAGGAGCACCGCACAGTCGACTCGCTCGTGCTGCCGGACCTGAAGCAGACCGAGCCTTCGACCACGGAGTTTTCCGGCCGCGTCAAAGTGGTCAAGGAATTGTTGGAGCATCACATCGAGGAAGAAGAAACCGAGATGTTCCCGCAGGCTAAAAAGCTGCTGGGTAAAGCGCTGCTTGAAGAGTTGGGCGCCGAAATGGAAGCAATGAAGGCGGCGCATAAAAAATTGCAGTCGACCAAGTCGATGGCGGCTTGATCGCGGCCTGACGGAGCCTGGAATTGTTCCAGGCTCTTGATACACCCACACCATAGGGGATTGCGTCATGAAGACCACATCGTCCCAAAGGATTTTGCTCATCGTCGGCCTGTCAGCCCTGCTCTGCGGCCCCGCTTTCGCCGCATTTGGCGACAATCCCGAACCGTCCTCCAACGCCTTGAGTAGCGACAGCGCCCCTGGCTCCGCCCTGCCGCCGGGAACCTACCCCAGCAGCCCCTCCGACAGCGACAAGAAAACCGAAGACACGGACAAGCAGCCGAGTAAACCGGCCAAACCGGCGGACACTCACAAACCCAGCAAAGAAAAGCCCCGCTCAGGCAGTTGACGATCGGTAGACCTTGATCCGGGGAAAGCCCGCCGCTGCCAGCAGGTCGATGTCCCAGGCAACCAAGCGCTTGTCGGCGCTCACCACAGGCTGCCCGCGTTGCAGCAGGTGCGCACGCTTGCTGATGTGTTCACCCATGCGCAACGGCGGGCACCAGATGCGTGGGCCGTACACTCGGCAGCGCTGCAGGGCCACCACGCTGTCGGCACCCGCTGGCAGCGGCGAGCCGGTCAATACCCGTGCGGCTTGCCTGGCCTGCAATGGCATATCACGGCTGTCGGGTCCGACCAGCAGCAGATAGCCGCCGAGCTCCGGCACGTCAACCGCACGCAGGGCATAGCCGTCCAGGACGCTGATGTCGCGACCTGGCACATCGACGGGTGAAAACACCTCTTCGGCGGTCACCCGTCCAAGGGCCTGGGACAAGGCAATCATTTCGGTGCAGACGACACGGTGCTGAATCAGATCGTCCATGATCCAGGATCCGCGCACTGACACGCAAAAGACGCGTCTCGACGGCGAAGCAATTGCGCAAGGGACAAGGGCATGGCGTCTTCCTCCAGAACGTTCGTCACAGTGTGGGAACTGTTGCCGCGTCATCCCTTGACCGCGATCAACGAACAGGCGCGGCATGGCGCCGCACGCCAACCAAGGGGTGTTCGCCCAGGAAATCGGCATGGCCTGGTACGCGGCCGTGACGCTCTACGACCGAAACCCGATCGCCGTGACGGACGTTGCCGCGAGGGTTCGCCGGCCCCTCAGGGCACCGGCAACCAGCGACTGAACTCACCACGGGCATTCAATGGGCACCAGGCAAAGTCCCACTCCAAGCCTGGCAACGCTTGCTGTTCGGCGCCCGCCAGCGGAGCCCCCTTCCAGTCGAACACCGTTGCTCCCTGCCAGGCCAGGACCACACCCTGGGCCTGGCTGTCATCCGTGTCGACCCAACGCGCGGCTGCCGCTGCCATCAAGGCCTCGATCGGCTCGTCGTCGATCTGCGATCGGTACGACGAGCCCAACAGCCAACGGCAGACATGCAGGTGATAGGTCCAATCCTGTGGCGGCCGATTGCGATAGGCCCAGGTCATGAAGCTGCGAAACAGGTCCAGGCCCTCGGGTGGGTCGAGCTTGAGCAGCGCCGGGCAGATATCGAACAGCGTGTGCCAATAGGGCAACAGGCGTGCATCCAGGTGCACGAAATTGCGGGAATTGCTGGGGTATTCAGGCGGCGCAGGGTCGGCGTGCAGGCGACGGGACGCCTTGCTGACCAGGCGGCGGGCGCCTGCAGGCAACAGGTGGTTCATGAAGCGCACTCACAGTCTTGACGATGGAATGCCTCCCGGTCTCAGGAGGCCCAGGGCATACGTCAGGATGCAGGGGAAGCGCGGGGGTTGGCCGAGGGCCAGGAATAACGCGGCGGCGCCTTGTTGCGTCGCTCATGGCCCGGATGTGGGGGCTTTTCCAGGCCCAGCAGCCAGGCCAGTCCCACCAGGAACACCAACGCGACCGTCAGGGCGTTGCAGACGGGGCAGGTAAAGTAGTTCGAGATGTTGCCGGAGGATGGGCTGCCCAACCCTTTGTCGGAAAGTGGCGGCTGGCTGCCGTCCACCGAACAGAACGACCCGCCGATACCATTGAGTGCCTGGCCCATCATCTGCCCATGCCCCAAACCGCAGACGAACAGGTTCATCAGCACGCAGAAGTACAGGGCCCAGGCGATCAGGGAACGGTCAGGGTGGCTCAATTTCATGGCGGCGACTCTACCACCAGAGCCGCAAAAGGATGAAGCGCCGCATGCCCCTGTGGCAGAACGTCGCAGATTACGTGGCATGGCCAGGGTTGGTAGACTTGGCACCCTCAAAGCCTGATGGTTCGATCCAGAGCACTGCAGGCGTTTCACAGGATGCGCAGTTGATGAGTACGTTATTCACCCGCCGCAAAGTGCTGACCGGTATGGGCCTGCTGGGCCTGGGCAGCCTGCTGGGCGGCTGTGACTACAGCCCCAAGCTGAACTTCAAGTACGGCAAGGACTTGAGCGACAAGATCATGGGTCGCACCTTCAAGCTCAAGAACACCGACGGCGAAACCGTCACCCTGAGCTCCTACCGTGGCCTGATGCCGGTGGTGTTCTTCGGTTTTACCCAGTGCCCCGCCGTTTGCCCGACCACGCTGGCGCGCGCTGCCCAGGCCAAGAAGCTGATGGGCCGCGACGGCGAAATCATGCAGGTGGTGTTTATCACCCTGGACCCGGAACGCGACACGCCGGAGATTCTCGACAAGTACGTCAAGGCCTTCGACCCCAGCTTTGAAGCGCTGTACGGCACCCCGGAAGAAATCGCCGTGGCGGCCAAGGAATTCGGGATCTTTTATGAAAAGATCCCGGCCGGCGACACGTACACACTGTCCCACACCGCCACCAGTTTCGTGTTCGACACCCGTGGCAACCTGCGCCTGGGCCTGCAGGCATCCCTTACCGCTAAAGAGTGCGCAGAAGACCTGCTCACCGTCATGGAGGTCTGCTAATGACTGCCGTTCAACACCTCAAGCACACCCTCATCGGCATGACCCTGCTGGGCCTTGCGGCGCACGCCAGTGCCCAGGTGCAAGTGACCGACGCATGGGTACGCGCCACCGTGCCGGGCCAACCGTCCAGCGGTGCGTTCATGACCGTCACCGCCGACAGCGACAGCACGCTGCTGAGCGTGGCGTCGCCGGTGGCCAAGGACGTGCAGATCCATGAAATGAGCATGAAGGACGACGTGATGCGCATGGGCCCGGTGGACTCGGTGGCCCTGCCGGCCGGCAAGGCCGTGACCCTTGACCCCAATGGTTACCACGTGATGCTGATGGGCCTGACCGGCCAGATCAAGGAAGGCGACCAGGTGCCGCTGACCCTGACCGTGCAGAACGCCAAGGGCGAGAAGCAGGCGATTGACGTGACGGCCCCTGCCCGTGGCCTGGATGGAATGGATCACAGTAAGATGCACTGAGGTGTGCTGTGGTGAGCGGGCGTGCGCCGCTCACCACAGAACTCCGACGGGGCCTAGTCCAAAGGCAATGACACTTCGCCAATTCCTCCGGCGTTTGCTCGCTATCCAGCAGGCATGTACCACGAGCAATCGCTCAATCCACACTAAACAGCTTCTGCCCTATGCGGGTATTCTGCCGCCACCACGCTAAGGGATACACCAATGCAGATCGGCCCTGCCTTTGTGCTTCACGAAACCCGACACTGGCTGCTCAACCACCATTTGACTTCCGCATTGCCCGGTTACCTGATGCTGGGCGCCAAGGCACCGATCCACTCCCTGGCTGACATGTCGGAAGCGGCGCTGGCCGAACTGGGTGGTTTGCTGGCGACGACTCAGCGGGTGATGGAGGCGCAGTTGGAACCGAAGTGGCTGTACATCAGCCGGTATGGGCACATGCCGGGATTCCCGCTGCACTTTCATTTCATCCCCGTGTACGACTGGGTGGAGGAAGCGTTCTGGCGCGATGAGCGCTATCGGTTGCTGCAAGCCTTTGGCGCACAGGGCCAGGCGCAGGCATTGACCGATGGGGCCGAGTTGACCCTGTTTGTGTGGCGGGAGTTTGGGGAAAGCGCTACACCGCCGCAGGTTGAGGGAAAACCAGTCCATCAGGTGATCGCGCAATTGCGGGCGGCTTTTCGCTCGCAGTGAGACTTCCACAGTTGAGCTTCGTCGTGGCTCAAATTTGCGTCTACAAAGCAGATCTTCTGTGGGAGCTGTCGAGCTTTAGCGAGGCTGCGATAGCGGTGGGTCAAGCTACAGCAATGCCGGTCGGCACTCCGCTATCGCAGGCAAGCCAGCTCCCACAGTTGATCTTTGTTTCGGCTCAAATTCTGCCGATAAAGCAGCTCCCACCTGCCAAGCATTGCTCAATCAGGCATCCAGGTGTTTTTTCATCGGGACACAGGCCAACTGCAAGCCCGATGGCGAGTGATACATCGCCTGCTCGTCGCCCACATAACCGCACGCCCGATAGAAACTGGCCGCATTCAACGTCGAGTCCAGCACCAACGTTGACATGTCCAGCTCACGCGCCAGGTCCTCCAGAAACGCCAGCATCGCCTTGGCATAACCGCACCCGGTGTGATCCGGCAACACAAACAGCGCGCCCACTTCGTTATTGGCCAAGTCGAGCATTCCGGTAGCTACCGCCTCGCCGTTCACCCACCCCAGGTAAAACGGTTGATCCATCAGGGCGCCATAACCGTCTTCGGCTTTACCCCGCGTCCACAGCATCATTTGCTCGGATGTGTAGGCGCCGATGCATTGGCCGCGGATGGCCTGCAAGCGGATGTCGAATGCCACTTGGGCATCCGCGGGGGTGGCGCGTCTTATCTCCAGCATTTGAATCTCCCTACATGAAATCATCCTGCCACTAGCACACTTGTGCTAATCGACCCCTCGTCCCTGCGGCGCTATATTCCACGGCACTTCCAACGTTCCCAACACACCGCGCATTCATTGCGCGAGGGGTCGTTGCGCGCTGGAAAAACCCTAACAACCCCAAGGAAGAATCACCATGAAACTGCAACCCTCCGTTACCCGCCTCGCACTGCTGGCCACCCTGATCATCGGCGTCGCCGGCTGCAGCAATGTCAAACCCAGCGAAGACCACCTCAAGACCCTGTCGGAAACCAACCTGGGCGAGCCGGTCAAGCGTATCTCCAATGTGCGCAGCGACTCGATGACCACCTACTACATCGCCAGCGCCGCGTCCGGTGAGTACAACTGCTCCGTGCCCAGTGGCGCCAGCGGTGGCCTGTTCACGGTGGCCAGTTTTGGCCTGATGAAGCCTGCCGCGTACTGCCAGCCCAAAGGCGCACGGGGCAACGCACTGCAGGGTTTCACCCAGTAACCGTCTCTTGGCTCAGGTCCCGCAAGGTCCCGCGCAGTTCGGCGGGACGCACCGGCTTGGAGAGAATGGCGATCTGACGGTCGTGCAAGGCGGCCTGGATTTTCTCCACATCATGCCCGGTGAGGATCAGTGCCGGAACCGCCCAACCGCGCTGTTCCCGCAGGGCATCGATGCATTCGATACCGGTGGCGTGGTTACCCAAGTCATAGTCGGCGACGATGATGTCGCAGTCGCTGACCAGATCACGCCCCGACGACTCAGCCTGCACCTCGCAGCCCCAGCGCTCCAGCAGCGCCTGGGTGGCGAGCAGTACGTTGTGGTCATCCTCCACCAGGCACACCTTCAAACCGGTGAGCAGCCCGGCCTGGCGCGTATCGTCGCGCGGTGCCATTGCGCGCGGCGCGGTGGCCAGGGTCAGGCCATGCAGGCTCACGGAGGTGCCGTGGCCAACCCGAGAACGCAGGCTCACTTGCACGCCCATCAACTGCCCCAGGCGCTTGACGATAGACAGCCCCAGGCCCACGCCTTCGACGTCTTTGTCTCGCAGGTGGCGTACCCGATAAAACTCCTCGAAGACCTTGGACAGATGCTCCTCGGCAATCCCCCGGCCCCGGTCATGAATCTCCACCGCCAAGCCGCTGTCGCGAATGCGCACGCCGATCAGTACCGGGCGGTGCGCGCCATATTTAAAGCAATTGGACAGTACGTTCTGCACCATGGTCGCCAACAGCGCCGGGTCGACCAGCACCCAATGTGCACACGGCCGCAGGCGCAGTTCCACACCGGCCCAGCGCGCGGCCTCGGCGTTCTGGCGCACCAGGTCGGCAAGGAATTCGCCCAGGTGCACGGCCTGGTATTTGGGCAGCAGGCGACCGTTGTCGAGGGTGTAGAGGTCAAGAATCGAGCGGAACAATTGCGACACGTTAAGCAACGATCGGTCGATGTTGTCCACCAGGCGCCGTTCTTCATCGCCCAACCGGGCTTCGCGCAGGCACGCAGTGAACAGGCCGATGGAGTGGATGGGCTGGCGCAGGTCATGGCTGGCCTGGGCGAGAAAGCGGGATTTTTCCAGGTTGGCCGCAATGGCTTGCTCGGACGCCTTGCGCGTGCGCTCCAGCAGGATATGCGCGTACACCGGGATCACCGTGCTGGTGATCATCAGCATCAGCACCATGAAGGGTTGCGCCTGCCAGACCGGCGTGAGCCGATACACCACCAACAACGCCAGCAACGCCAATGCAGTGGCGATCGCCAGGTAGCGCGAGCCATAGCGCATGCCGTTGCCCAGGTTGACCCACACCATCACCGCATACAGCGGCAGTGCGGCTTCGCCACCGATCACCATGCCGAACGAGGTGCCGGTGTAGTCGTGGAGCATGCCGAGGATCCGCCGCGCCGGGTAATGCCCGGGCCACCGCGCGATCACCTGGCGCAGCGCGATGGAAGCCAACAGGAACAGCACGATATAGAGGATCACCGGCAGATAGGTGTCCACCGACTGTCCGGGCAGGAAGCACAGCGTGCCGATGTACACGATAGCGATGGTGGCCACCACGATGCGCAGGTTGGCCTGGTCGAGTTCGGAGTTGGTCTCAACACTCATGGTTTACGTCCTTGTGCGGCAATCAACAAATCCATCATGCGCCACAGGCAGGCCTCGTGCGCGGTGGTAAGGTAGCATGCCACGACACACCGCTGCCCCAGGGAGGAGCCCCCCATGACCGGCCGCATCATCATCGCCGATGATCACCCGATGTTTCGCGAGGGCATGCTGCGCACGGTGCAGCGCCTGCTGCCGGATGCCCTGGTGCAGGAAGCCGGCGACCTCGATGGCGTGCGCGCGCTGATCCACGAGGGCAGTGAGATCGACACGCTGATTCTCGACCTGCGCTTCCCCGGCCTGACCTGCATGAGCCAACTGGCCGAACTGCGCCAGCAGTTACGGCGCACCACGCTGATCGTGGTGTCGATGGTGGATGACCCGGCGCTGATCGATCAGGTGATGGCCCTGGGCGCGGACGGCTTCATCGGCAAGAACATTGCTCCCGACGAGATCGGCCAGGCGTTGCTCGCCATCCGCGACGGTGAAGTGCTGGTCAAGTTCGCGCCATCAGGCCTGCTGCCGCTGGACACCCACACCCTCACCGCCCGCCAGCAGGACGTGCTGCGCCTGATCGCCCAGGGCAAGACCAACAAGGAAATCGCCAAGGCCCTGGATATTTCGCCGTTTACCGTGCGTATCCATGTGTCGTCGCTGTTGCGCACCCTGGATGTGCCGTCGCGGGCCGCGGCCGCGGTGAAGTATTCCGGGGAGTTCTAGGCGTTTTCATCGCCGGGGCGGGTGAAGGAATAGCGGTCGATATCGGTGCGCAGATGCCAGCCCTGGCCTTGCCAATAGCGGGCGGCGCGGGTGTTGGTCTTGAACACGTCGAGGTGGCATTTGTGGATGCCCAGTTGCGCCAGCGCATCAAGGCAGCGTTGCGTCAACGCCTGCGCAATACCCTGGCGGCGATACTCCGGCAGCACCAGCAAATGCTGCAGGTACCCACGACGCCCGTCATGGCCGCACATCACGCAGGCAATCAACTGGCCTTCGGCTTCGGCGACAAAACTCATGCCGGGGTTGCGTGCCAGGTAGCGCTCGGTGGCGTCGCGGGAGTCGGCGTCGCGCAGGGAGATGCCGGGGGTGCCTTGCATAAGGGTGAGGACGGCGTCGTAGTCGGTCGAGGTCATCACGCGGATGTGGAACATGGGCTGGGCCTGGCTGGAATGGCCAGGCAGATTGGCACATTTTTGTGACGCGCCACAGCGCTCTGCATCCGATATTTATGCTCACTTCACAGCTTAATAATATTTTATTAATAACCGCCCTCCCCCTAGCCTTGAAGTCATGCCAACGCTGAATCCAACTGCATTACGCAAGGACAGAGACATGACTGAAGCACTAACAAAAACAGACACCCTGGTGGTGGGCGCCGGTCAGGCTGGCGTGGCCATGAGCGAACACCTGAGCAAGCAAGGCGTGCCGCACCTGGTGCTGGAGCGCAGCCGCATCGCCGAGCGTTGGCGCACAGGGCGCTGGGATTCGCTGGTGGCCAACGGTCCGGCCTGGCATGACCGGTTTCCCGGCCTGGAATTCGATACGGTCGCGCCGGACGGCTTTGCGCCAAAAGAACGCGTGGCCGATTACTTTGAAGCCTATGCCCGCAAGTTCAACGCACCGATCCGTACCGGCGTCGACGTGCTGTCGGTGGTCCGCAATGTCGGTCGTCCCGGCTTCACCGTGCACACCAGCGAAGGCGTGATCGAAGCCAACCGAGTGGTTGCCGCAACCGGGCCGTTCCAGAAGCCGGTCATTCCGGCCATCGCGCCGAAGGACACGGTGCTGCACCAGATCCACTCCGCCGATTATCGCAACCCTGCGCAACTGCCGGCCGGCGCCGTGCTGGTGGTGGGCGCGGGTTCGTCCGGCGTGCAGATCGCCGATGAATTGCAACGATCCGGGCGCCAGGTATACCTCTCGGTCGGGGCGCACGATCGTCCGCCGCGCGCCTACCGCAACCGCGACTTCTGCTGGTGGCTGGGCGTGCTGGGCGAATGGGACCAGGCGGCAATGAAGCCCGGCCGCGAGCACGTGACCATTGCGGTCAGCGGCGCACACGGCGGCAAGACCATCGACTTCCGTGAACTGGCCCAGCAAGGCATGACCCTGGTTGGCCTGACCCAGGCATTCAATGGCAACGTCGCCTCGTTCCAGCCGAACCTGGTGGAAAACCTCGCACGCGGCGATGAGAACTACCTGGCCCTGTTGGACGCCGCCGATGCCTATATCGAGCGCAACGGCCTGGACCTGCCGCTGGAACCCGAAGCCCGCCGGGTGTTTCCCGACGCAGACTGCATCAAAAACCCGATCCTGGAATTGGACCTGGCCAAGGCCGGTGTCACCTCGATCATCTGGGCCACGGGTTTCGCAGTGGACTACAGCTGGTTGAAAGTCGCTGCGTTTGACGCGGCCGGCAAGCCCCAGCACCAGCGTGGCGTGTCCAGCGAAGCCGGGATCTACTTCCTCGGCCTGCCGTGGCAATCGCGCCGTGGCTCGTCGTTTATCTGGGGTGTCTGGCACGACGCCAAATACGTCGCCGACCACATCGCCATCCAGCGTCAATACCTTGAATACCGCAACGCCGCCCCGGTGGCTCGCCCCTCCACTGTCAGCGCCTGATCACCTTATTACCGGAGTTTTTCTGATGCCTACTCACACTCGCATCCGCATGTTCAACACCAAGGAAACCTACCCCAACCAGAGCCTGGACAACGACCTGTGCCAGGCTGTGCGCGCCGGCAATACCGTGTACGTACGCGGCCAGGTGGGCACCGATTTCGAGGGAAACCTGGTTGGCCTGGGTGACCCGCGCGCCCAGGCCGAGCAAGCGATGAAAAACGTCAAGCAACTGCTGGAAGAAGCCGGCAGCGACCTCAGCCACATCGTCAAGACCACCACCTACCTGATCGACCCGCGCTACCGCGAGCCGGTGTACCAGGAAGTCGGCAAGTGGCTCAAGGGCGTGTTCCCGATCTCCACAGGCCTGGTGGTGTCGGCCCTCGGCCAGCCGCAATGGTTGATGGAAATCGATGTGATCGCCGTTATTCCCGAGTAAGGAGCCGCACATGACTTTTTCAATCGTCGGCCGCTGCGCCGATACCGGCCAGTTGGGCATTGCCATCAGCTCATCGAGCATTGCCGTGGGCGCGCGCTGCCCGTGGCTGCGGCCGGGTGTGGGGGCGGTGTCGACCCAGAACATCACCTTGCCGGCCCTGGGCCCGGACGTGCTTGACCTGCTGGAACAAGGCCTGGCACCCGCCGAGGCCATCGACACGGCCCTGACTCGCAACGGCTATAGCCAGTACCGGCAGTTGACGGCGATTGATCACCTGGGTCGCAGTGTGCATTTCAGCGGCAGCGAAACCCTCGGCACCCACAACGCGGTGTCGGGCGAGCAGTGCGTGGCGGCAGGCAACATGCTTGCCGATCGCGCCGTGATCGAGGCAATGGTCGGCGCCTTCGAGCACGGTGAAGGCCAATTGGCGGACCGGCTGCTGGCAGCGATGCATGCCGCCATTGCCGCCGGGGGCGAAGCCGGCCCGGTGCATTCCGCCGCGCTCGTGGTGGTGGGCGAACTGACCTGGCCGATTATCAACCTGCGGGTGGATTGGGCCGATGAACAGCCGATACTCGCGCTGCAAAAGCTTTGGGACGCCTATCGCCCACAAGTGCAGGACTACATCGATCGCGCCCTCGCCCCGGATCGCTCGCCCGGCTACGGCGTGGCCGGAGACGACCGATGAGTGCCAGCCGCGACCTGCTGCAGACACTGGTGGGGTTCGATACCACCAGCCGTGAGTCCAACCTGCAACTGATCGAGTTCGTGCATGATTACCTGGCAGGGTTTGGCGTGGCCTGCGAGCGGGTCTATAACCCAGAGCGCAGCAAGGCCAACCTGTTCGCCAGCATTGGCCCCGTAGACACACCGGGCATTGTGCTGTCGGGCCATACCGATGTGGTGCCGGTAGACGGCCAACCCTGGACAGTGCCGCCGTTCGCGTTGACCGAACGCGACGGCAAGCTGTTTGGCCGGGGCACCGCCGACATGAAAGGCTATATCGCCTGCGTCTTGGCGCTGGTGCCGGCATTGGTCGAGGCACCGCTGCGGATGCCGGTGCACATCGCCCTGTCGTATGACGAAGAAGTCGGTTGCCTGGGCGTGCGCTCGCTGCTCGCGGTCCTGGAGCAACGCCCGGTCAAACCCATGCTGTGCATCATCGGCGAACCGACCGAACTCAAGCCGGTGCTTGGCCACAAGGGCAAGCTGGCGATGCGCTGTGATGTGCACGGCGAGGCCTGTCATTCGGCCTATGCGCCGTATGGAGTGAATGCCATCGAGCATGCGGCAGACCTGATCAATGAACTGGGACACATCGGGCAGCGGTTGCGAGCCATCCAGGACCCCCGCTTTGATCCGCCCTTCAGCACGGTCCAGACCGGTGTGATCAGCGGGGGCAAGGCGCTGAATATCGTGCCGGCAGACTGCCAGTTTGATTTCGAAGTGCGTGCGCTGCCGTCACAGGATCCGGCCGAGGTGGCTGAGGCGCTCAAGGCTTACGCCGCGCAGCAGGTGTTACCGCGCATGCAAGCCGTGAGTGCGCAGAGTGCGATCCGCTTTACCGAGTTGTCGGCGTACCCCGGGCTGGTCACGGATGAGCGCAGCCAGGCCGCGCAGTTGATTGCAGCGTTCTGTGGCTCGCGAGAATTCGGCACAGTGGCGTTTGGGACCGAAGGCGGCCTGTTCGATGCGGTGGGCATTCCCACGGTGGTGTGCGGGCCGGGCAGCATGGACCAGGGGCATAAGCCGGATGAGTTCGTCAGCGTGGCACAGCTGCAAGGCTGCGATGCCATGTTGCAACGGCTACTCGTGGCGGTTGCTGGCTAACGCATCCAGGCGTTCATGACAAGGTCGGCGTTGGCGCGATGCCCGTCGACCCGCGCTCGATCAACTGCACTTCCAGCATCGGGGGGCCGTCACAGGCGCGCCCCGCCAGGCGTTCGATCAAGTACTGCGCCGCCATTTCGCCTATCTGCCGATCCGGCACCCGGACTGTCGTCAAGGCAGGATGGCTATGGGCAGCGATCTCGATGTCGTCGAACCCACAGATGGACAGTTGGCCGGGCACGGCGATGCCCAGTGCCTGGGCTTCCAGCAGCGCGCCGAAGGCAAGCATGTCATTGCCGCAAATGATCGCGGTGGGCGGCGGTTGCTGGCTCATGATGTGTTTGAGGCTGGCTCGGGCGAAGGCCACGCGGCCCTCGTTGAGGCTCTCGGTGCGGATTGCCTGGTGCTGGGGCCGCAGGGCAAGCCCTTGCTCGGCGAGCGTGGCGTGCACCGCTTGCAGGCGGGCGTGAATCCGGCCGTTGTCGGCCACCGACTGGAAAATGATGCCAAACCGTTGGTGCCCCAACGCCAGCAGGCGCCGGGTAATCATTGCGTAGGCTTGCCCATGGTCAAACCCGGCACAAGGGTGTCGCGACCCGGCGCGCTTGCCAAAGGTGACCACGTAAGGCGTGCCTTTGGCCTCCAACTGCTCAAAGAGCGCATCGGGATAATCGTCGCCCAGCAACGCCAGCGCATCGACGCCGCGCGCCAACATCCCCCTGGCCTGCCGATACCCCTCGGCCGGATCGTAGGATGAGCATGCGACAAACACTGCCAACCCTTGCGCCCCCAAGCGATTCTGGAACGCCTGCAACTGCTGGTGGAATTTTTCATGCTCCAGTGTCGGCACAATCGCGCCAATGGTGTACGAGCGCCTTGACACCAGGGACCGCGCCGCCGCGTTGGGCACCCAGTCCAGTTGGTCGATGGCCGCTCGGACCTTGGCGCGGGTTTTCTCGCTGACACGCTGGGGCTCGTTCAAATAGCGCGAGACCGTCGCGGTGGACACCTTGGCGACGCGGGCAACGTCGGCCAATACCGGTTCCTGGGTCGCAAGGTGATGAGGGGTATCGAGGGTCGGGGCGTCTGGGGCAGGCATGAGCGGCTTCAGGTCAAAAGTAAGCGTTGCGCACAACCTAAGCCGGGCAGCTTTTGCCGTCAACGAATCGTTGACAGCCAGCGAGCCTGAAACCTAGGATGTAAGCGCTAGACAAAAACAAAAAAGACCCTTAGACCCTGCCTAAACTGGTCATTAACTGTTACAGCTAAAGCGTCTGGCTAACCTAACAACGGATATGACAAACGATTACATAACGCTCTGCGCCAACCTGTAGGCAGGCCATCGCGCAGGCATGCACAAGCGCTCAAAACAATAAAAAGAGACATGATCATGAGCCAGACTTCTGCACACCCGGTTGCGCCACCGCGCATTCGGCGCCAACAAACCCTCGCCCTCAGCCTCCTGGTGCTCAGCGGCATCATCAATTACCTCGACCGTGGCACCCTGGCTGTCGCCAATGAATTCGTGCGCGCCGACCTGGGCCTGTCGCTTGGCGAAATGGGCATCCTGCTCTCGGCGTTCTCTTGGAGCTATGCACTGTGCCAGCTACCGGTCGGTGCCCTGGTAGACCGGGTCGGGCCGCGTTGGCTGCTGGGCGGCGGCCTTGTGCTGTGGTCCCTGGCCCAGGCGGCTGGCGGCCTCATGTCGAGCTTTGGCTGGTTCGTCCTGGCCCGCGTGCTGCTGGGTATTGGCGAGTCGCCGCAATTTCCTTCTGCCGCGCGGGTAGTCAGCAATTGGTTTCCTCTGCGTGCTCGCGGCACACCGACCGGGATCTTCAACTCAGCGTCGCCGCTGGGCATTGCCCTGGCGCCGTTGTGCCTTTCGGCGTTGATCGCGGCACTCGACTGGCGCTGGGCGTTCTATCTCACTGGCGCCGCGGGCCTGGTAGTGGCGGTGGTCTGGCTGGCGGTGTACCGCGACCCGGTCAAGGAGGCCCTGACCGAGGAAGAGCGTCGTTATTTGTACAGTGATGAGCCCACGCCGCACATCGTCGCCCCCAAGGTCACGTTTGCCGACTGGCGCTCGCTGTTCGGCCATGCGACGACGTGGGGCATGATGATCGGCTTCATGGGGTCGGTGTACTTGAACTGGGTCTACCTCACCTGGTTGCCTGGCTACCTGCGCACGGCCCGGCACATGAGCCTGGAGATGACGGGCGTGGCCGCTGCCATTCCCTTTCTTTGTGGTTTTATCGGCGCACTGGTCGCCGGCTGGGTGTCCGACCGCATCACCCGGCGCAGCGAAACCGCCGTACTGGGGCGTCGTAATGCCATGGTCGTGGCGATGCTGGGCATGGTCGTCTTCACTGTCCCGGCGGCGCTGGTAGACAGCAACGTGATCGCCGTGGCCTGCATTTGCGTGGTGATCTTCCTGGCCAATGCCTCCTCGGCCTGTGCCTGGTCGCTGGCCACGGCAGTGGCGCCGGGCAATCGCGTGGCATCGCTGGGTTCGATCCAGAACTTCGGCGGCTTCCTGGGTGGCGCGCTGGCGCCCATCCTGACTGGGTTCATTGCCCAGACCTGGTCATTTGTACCTGCACTGCTCACCGGAGCCGCCATCGCATTGGTGGGCGCCATGTCTTACCTGTTCCTGGTCCGCAACCCCATCCCCGACACCCCATCAACGCCGTTGGCCGATGCCACCGTGGCGGCTCATCCATGAACATTTACCCAGAGGACTCCTCCATGCCACACGACGCCCAACCTGTCATCGAAGGCATCGTCCCGGTGATGCTCACGCCTTTCGACGACGCCGGCAAAATCGACTTCCCCGGCGTCGACCGCCTGATCGAATGGTACCTGGGCCATGGCTGCGACGCTTTGTTCGCGGTGGCCCAGTCCAGCGAGATGCAGTGGCTCAGCCTTGAGGAGCGCACCCAGCTTGCCCGGCACGTCGTACAAAAGGTCGCGGGGCGGGTTCCCGTGGTCGTCTCCGGCCACATCAGCGACAACCTCGACACCCAGGTCCACGAACTCAATGCAATGGCTGCCAGCGGCGCTGACGCGGTGGTGCTGGTCACCAACCACCTCGACCCACAAGGCCAGGGCACCCCTGTGTTCCTGGATAACCTGCACTACCTGCTGGCCCGGCTGCCGGAAGACTTGCCACTGGGCCTCTATGAATGCCCGGCGCCTTATCGACGCCTGCTCAGCGATGAAGAACTGCAAGCCTGCATCATCAGCGAGCGCTTCATCATGCTCAAGGACGTGAGCTGCGACCTGCACGTGGTCACCCGCCGCGTTGCCATGGCCCGCGGTTCATCCCTGCGCATACTCAACGCCAATGCGGCGATCGCCTGGGATGCGATGAAAGCCGGGGCCGCCGGCTTCAATGGTGTGTTTACCAACATTCACCCGGACCTCTACCGCTGGCTACGCCTGGAAAGCGCGCGTGACCCGCAACTCGCCGAGGAGCTCGCGACCTTCCTGGTGCTGGCCGCCACCACGGAAAGCCTGGGCTACCCTGCCCTGGCCAAAATCTATCACCAGCGTATCGGCACCTTTGCTTCCATCCACTGCCGGGTGATCGACTACGACGTCAGGGAGCGCTATTGGGCGCTGGATGCCGTGCTCGATAAACTCGTCGCGGGCACGGAACACTTCCGCGCCAGGATCCGTGCGCTCGATACGGCGCAGGGCCCCCTTGCGGGAGAGCGGCTGCATGTCGGATAAGCGCGTGATTTGTGTGGGCTGCGCGGTGTGGGACACCATTTTCAGCATCGATCACATCCCGCTGCGTGGCGGCAAGATCCTGCCGCGCCAGGCGATCCAAGCTGCCTCCGGGATGGCGACGGCCGCTGCGGTCAGCATCGCGCGCCTGGGCGGCCCGGTGACCCTCTGGGCACGCATCGGTGACGACACCACCGGCAGGATGTTCATCGACAGCCTGAGCGGGTCCGGCGTTTCCACCGCGTGTATTCGGCAGGTTCCCGAGGGCCGCACCCCGTTTTCGACCATCCTGGTGGACCGCGACGGCGAGCGCCTCGTGGTGCCCTACATCGATCCCTCACTGGACACCGACCCCACCTGGCTGCCGCTCAACGACATCGCCGGGGCCGCTGCGGTACTGGCCGACATGCGCTGGGTAGAAGGCGCTCGCGCGGCGCTGACCGAAGCCCGACGGGTGGGGGTACCGACTGTCCTGGATGCGGATGTCGCCGCCGTGGAAGACCTCAAGGCCCTGATGCCCTTGGCCGACCACCTGCTGTTTTCAGAACCGGCGCTGCGTTTGCTGGCCGACAACGCCAAGCCCGAAGACGCGCTGCTGGCCCTGACGCCCCACACGGACGCGAAGGTGATCGGCGTCACCCTGGGCGAGCGCGGCTCATTGATCTGGCAGCGGGATGTTTCGAGCACCGAGGTGCAGCACTTTCCGACACCGCGCATTCGCGCCGTCGACACCCTCAACGCCGGCGATGTCTGGCACGGCACCTACGCCTATGGCCTGGCCCACGGCTGGGCCCTCGCCGACAGCGTGCGCGCAGCGAGTGTTGCCGCCGCCATGAAATGCGAGGTATTTGGCGGGTACCTGGGCGCACCGCGCATGGCAGAGCTGGTCAGGCGCATGGCCAGCACCTATCGGCCTTGAGTCAGCCGAGCAAGCGGGCGAGTTCTTCGCGGCAGTAGTCGACGAACAGCTGCACCGGCTTGGTCAACGGCGCGCGCCGCAACCAGACCGCCGACAAGCCTGAACCCGTGACCGTTTCTGCCAGCGGCACGCACACCACTTTCTGGCCGTCATAGGTGTACTCGGTAAACGGCTTGGTCACCAGGATCGAAAACCCGAAGCCCCGGCCCACCATGCCACGCACCATCTCGATCGATGGCGAGCTGAACACAATATTCGGCGTCAGCCCGCGCTCTTCGAAGATGCTCACGAAGTAGGTGCGGCTGGGCAGCACGTCGAGCAAAATCATCGGCTCCAGCACCAGATCCGCCAACGACACCTTGGCCTGCTGCGCGAAGCGGTGATCCGCCGGCAACAGCGCATAAGGCTGCTGCGGCGGCATCAGCGGCGTGGTTTCGATGGTGCCGCCCAAGTCGTGCTCAAAGAGCATCGCTACGTCGATACTGCCCGCCGTCAGTGCTTGCACCAGCTCCTGCTGCTCGCCATCGCGAATCCGGATCTCCACCCCCGGCCAGCGTGCCTTGAAGCCGGCGATCAAGCGCGGCAGGTACAGCGGCGCCACCGTTTCAAAGCAGCCGATATCGATCTGCCCCGCCACCACGTCATTGTCCGCCAGAGCGTTTTGCTCGAACTCATGGGCCACCCGCAACAGCTCCAACGCCTTGCGATAGAAACGCGCGCCGCTGGGAGTGAGCGACACCCCCTGGGCGTGATGACGAATAAACAGCTGCACACCAAAGCTGTCTTCCAGTTGCTTGATTGCCGTGGACACCGACGGCTGTGCGATATACAGCTTGCGCGAGGCCTCGGCGACGCTGCCGCATTCGGCCGTGGTAACGAAATATCTGAGTTGGCGCAGATTATAGGCAGCCATCGGGGCCTCCAGAAACGTGGGACTTCGCCCGCAAGACAGGTGTAGGCAACATACCGGAGCGCGCCGGAGCGCGAGCTATATTTTTTAAGGTCTATAGCAACAAACTTACTAATTTACCTCCCCGCGCCCATTGCAGATGATCACTCCAACAACAAAGCGCCGCGCAGGTGGCGCGCAGCGAAGTACGTCAACGTACTCACCTTGCCTTGGAGCTCGTCATGGTTACCACTGCAACATCCTCCGCCCCGCTTATCGAAAAACACACGATTGGATACGTGCCCCCGGAAGATCGCCATGGAAAGGTAAGGGACCTGTTCACCCTGTGGTTCGGCGGCAATATCGCGCCGTTGCCGATCGTCACCGGTGCACTGGGTGTGCAACTGTTTCACCTCAACCTGGTGTGGGGCATTGTCGCCATCCTCGTTGGCCATTTGGTCGGCGGTGTGTTGATGGCGCTGCACTCGGCCCAGGGTCCGCAAATGGGCATCCCGCAAATGATCCAGAGCCGCGCCCAGTTCGGCTCCCTCGGCGCCCTGCTGGTGGTGGTGATTGCGGGTGTCATGTACGTGGGTTTCTTTGCGTCCAACATCGTGCTGGCGGGTAAATCCTTGCACGGTGTGGTCGACGCCGTGCCCGTACCGGTGGGCATTGTGATCGGTGCCATCGGCTCCGGAATCATCGGCATCATCGGCTACCGCTTCATCCACGTGCTCAACCGCATCGGCACCTGGGTGCTGGGCGCCGGGATCGTGCTGGGGTTTGGCTATATCTTTACCCACGTGCAGACCACGGACTTCCTGACTCGCGGTGAATTCAACATCTCCGGTTGGCTGGCGACGGTGTCCCTGGCGGCGCTGTGGCAAATCGCATTCGCGCCCTACGTCTCCGACTACTCGCGCTACCTGCCGGCCGACGTGCCGGTAGCGTCCACCTTCTGGACCACCTACCTCGGCTCGGCCCTGGGCTCGAGCCTGTCGTTCATCTTCGGCGCCGTCGCCGTCCTCGCCACGCCGATCGGCATGGACACCATGGACGCGGTCAAACTCGCCACCGGCGCCATCGGCCCGTTGATGCTGGTGCTGTTCCTGCTCAGCGTGATCAGCCACAACGCCCTCAACCTGTACGGCGCAGTGCTGTCGATCATCACCCTGATACAGACCTTCGCGTACCGCTGGATTCCAACGGCCAAAAGCCGTGCAGTGATTTCGATCCTGGTATTGGCGGCCTGTGCGATTGCAGCCGTGTTCGCCTCGAAAGACTTCATCGGCCACTTCGTCGACATGGTGCTGGTGCTGCTGGTGGTCCTGGTGCCGTGGACAGCGATCAACCTGATCGACTTCTATGCAATCCATAAGGGCAAGTACGACATTGCGTCAATCTTCCGCGTGGATGGCGGGATTTACGGGCGGTATAACCCGCAGGCGCTGCTGGCGTATGCGGTGGGCATCGTGGTGCAGATTCCGTTCATGAATACACCGCTGTATGTGGGCCCGATCTCGGAGCACATCAACGGGGCGGATTTGTCCTGGGTGGTGGGGTTGGTGGTGACGTCGCCGTTGTACTTCTGGCTGGCGAGTCGGGACAGCGCGTATAAGCGCCGGATGGAGGGTGGGAAGTGGGTGGCTGGCGTGTGATCCGCCTGCCAAGGTCTGAGCTGCCTTGAGTGGCAAGAAAACCCGCCTAGGCGGGTTTTCTGGTTTTTGAGTGATCAGCCACACGCCCCCTGGTTGTGGGAGGATGGGTTGTTGTGGCGAGCGGGGATTAGTGGTGCTCGTCGTAGAGGTTTGTCTATGATGTTGCCTTTCGCTAAACGCCCCAGGAAACGCCCATGCCCGCCCTCACCTTGCGCAACGCCATCCCCACCGACGCCGCGCGTTGCTTTGACATCGAGATCACTGCCTACGAAGGCGACGAAGCCGCAACGCTGGAGAAGATTGCCACGCGCATTGCGCAGTACCCCCAGGGCTTCTTGATCCTGGAAGCCGAAGGCGAAGTGGTGGGTTTTATCAACTGCGGTTGCGCCCATGAGGTGGTGATGTCGGACGAGGCGTTCAAGGAGTTGGTGGGTCACTCGGCCGAGGCGCCGAATGTGGTGATCATGTCGGTGGTGGTCGACCCGCTGCATCAGGGCAAGGGCTACTCCACGTTGCTGATGAACGAATTTGTGCAGCGCATGCGCGCGATGGGCAAGCACACGATTCACTTGATGTGCAAACAACGGCACGTGCCATTGTACGAACGCATGGGCTATGACTATGTGCGACCTTCGCCATCGGACCACGGTGGCATGGCGTGGCATGAGATGGTGATGGCACTCTGAAGATGAACACGCCACCCATTGAAATCAGCGACCAGCCCAACGCCGAGGCCGAGCGTATTCTTGGCAGCGGGTTGGCCGCGTTCAACGAAAGCATCACCGGCTACAACGATCGCCAGCCGCTGACAGTACTGATCAAAGACCCCGAAACGCATCAGATTGTCGGCGGCATCACCGGTAAAACCACGCTGGGCATGGCTTTCCTCGACCTCTTCCACCTGCCCGAACACCTGCGTGGTTCTGGCTTGGGCAGTCGCCTGTTGCAAGCGTTCGAAGACGAGGCTCGCCGCCGAGGGTGCCGCAACGCGGTGCTGTATACCCTCAGCTTCCAGGCGCCAGGATTCTATGAGAAGCACGGCTGGATAAAATTCGGGGAATTGCCCTGTGAGCCAGAAGGCAGCAGCCGGGTGTTTCTGTCTAAACCGCTGTGAACGCCAGCGCTGTGCCGAACAAGCGGTTCTCATGGGTGTCGCCCTGGAAGCTGTACCTCGGCGAACCGAGCAACGCGCACCCACGCCTGGGGTAACACCCCAGCGCTCGCTCATTGCCCACCCATCCCGTCGCCCACAGCAACCAAGCGCCACCGAGTACCGCAGGTTGTTCCGCCATTTGTAGCAGTTGATAGCCGATACCCTGGCCGGTGAAGCGCTCCTGGATAGACAGGCGCTGCAACTCGGCGCCCCTCCACACGGTGCCCTGCTCAGCTATCAGCCGAGATGATCTCTACGACCACCACAGCCCCGATAGCAAACCAATATCATTTGCGCGCAGCCCGACGCTTTGCTTTAATCGCGACCAATTCTTATTTACACGCTTTTTTTGGCTGGGCGGGCAGTGTGTCGACCTCTTTTACTCACCTCTACGGCACTCACCACAGTTGGCTGCTCGGCCTGCTACGCCGGCGCTTGAGCGATCGTTGGGATGCCGCCGACCTGGCCCACGACACGTTTATCCGCATTCTCAGCCGCCCGCTGGCCGAGACTGACCCAGTCCGCCAGCGCTCCTACCTGGCCACCATCGCTCGCGGGCTGTGCATTGACCATTGGCGCCGGCGCCAGCTCGAACGCGCCTGGCTGCAAACCCTGGCCGAGCGGCCGCAAGCGCTGCAACCGTCGCCGGAGCAACGGGCGATCATCGTCGAGACGCTGGTGGAAGTGGATACCATGCTCGCGCGCCTGCCGAAAAAAGTCAGCGAAGCGTTCCTGCTCGCCCAGTTGCATGGCCTGCCCTACAAGCAGATCGCCGAGCAGCTTGGCGTGGGCGAGCGCATGGTCAAGAAGTACATGGCCCAGGCCCTGTTGCATTGCGCGATCCTGGAAGCCGAACTCGACGGGCTGCTGGTGCAATGAACACCCCCGGCAAGCTCAGTCACGCCAGCCTGGAGCAGGCCGCGCAATGGTATGTACGCCTGCAGGACCAGGCCAGCGCAGTGGAGCAACTGCGCTGGCAAGCCTGGGTCGCGCAAAACCCCGAACACCTGGCGGCCTGGCAGTATGTGCAGCGCGTGAGCCAGCGTTTTGCACCGCTGCAGGAACAGGCCCAGTGTGCCAGCCGCGCCTTGCGCAGTTCGCGGCGCCAGACGCTCAAGACCCTGCTGGTGCTGTGCGGCGGCTCGGCGCTGGCCTGGGGCAGCTGGCGCAATACCGCCCTGCCCCGGCTGGTGGGCGGCTGGAGCGCAGACTATGCAACCACCCGCGGCGAGACCCGCGATGCGTTGCTGGCCGATGGCAGCCATGTATGGCTGAACACGTTGAGCGCGCTGGATGTCCGTTTTGATGCGACGCAACGGTTGCTGCTGCTGCGCTTTGGCGAGGTGTTGATCGACACGGCCAAGGACGCCAGCCGGCCGTTCCTGGTCGACACCGAACACGGACGCATGCAAGCGCTGGGCACCCGTTTCAGCGTGCTGCAAGACGACGATCAGACCCAGCTCAATGTCTTCGAAGGCCGGGTGCAAGTCACCCCCCAAGACCGGCAGGTGCGCATCATCGAAGCCGGCCAGCAAGTCTCCTTCACCCGCGACGGCTTCAAGCCCACTATGCCCGCCTCCCCGGCGCGCGAGGCCTGGAGCCGAGACGTGCTGCTGGCGGACAACTTGCCACTCGGTCAGTTGATCGCCGAACTCAACCGTTATCGCCTGGGCCACCTGGGGTGTGACCCGGCCGTGGCGCAGTTGCCGGTGATGGGTTCGTTCCCGCTCAAAGACAGCGATCATGCCCTGCACCTGTTGCAGGCGGCACTGCCGATTCGGGTCGACCGGCCGTTGCCGTGGTGGGTATCAGTCGGGCCGCAATAAAAACCTTCAACCGCCAGTTCCCTTTTTCAACCCTCGTTCGGTTAACCCAGCAGACGTTTTCAATTCGCCGATCGATTTGATCCAAAGGGAACCCTCCATGTCGCACCCTGCTTGCTTCGCGCTGCGCCCATTGGCGCTGGCCACTTCGCTATTCTGCCTCGGCGCGCCGATGGTGCAGGCCGCCGACTCGCCTTCGACCCAGGAAGCCGCACGCGCTTATCGCATCGCCGCCGGCTCGCTGGTCAGTGTGTTGAACAGCTTCGCCGAACAGTCGGGCATTTTCGTCGCCGGCCACAACAGCCTCGCCGCGGGCAAGACCAGCGCCGGCCTGAACGGCAGCTACACCCCAGCGGCCGGCTTGCAGCGCCTGTTGCAGGGCAGCGGCCTGCAAGCCCTGCCCCAAGGCAACAATGGCTACGTGCTGGAGCTGATCCCGGCCAACACCGGTGCGCTGGAGCTGGGCGCCACCACGATTTCCGGCCAGGACCTGGGCGCCATCACCGAAGACACCCACGCCTACACCACCGGCTCCATGGCCTCGGCCACCGGCCTGCCGCTGTCGATGCGTGAAAC
Organism: Pseudomonas sp. MYb13; assembly: GCF_002980075.1. Lineage (NCBI taxonomy): Bacteria > Pseudomonadati > Pseudomonadota > Gammaproteobacteria > Pseudomonadales > Pseudomonadaceae > Pseudomonas > Pseudomonas sp. MYb13. The sequence continues at coordinate 32,753 of NZ_PCQI01000024.1, forward strand.
CCCGCAGTCGGTGACGGTGATCACCCGCCAGCAGATGGACGACCAGGGCACCAACAACATCGCCGACACCCTGCGCCGCGCCCCCGGCGTGAGCGTGCAGAACTACGACAGCGAGCGCTGGGAGTTCTCCAGCCGTGGCCTGCCGATCACCAACTTCCAGTACGACGGCGTCAATTCCACCTACGACGGTGTGTATGACTACGGCACCACCAGCACCGACATGGCCGTGTATGACCACCTGGAAATCATCAAGGGATCGGCCGGCCTGATGAGCGGCTCCGGCGACCCTTCGGCGACCGTCAACCTGATCCGCAAAAAGCCCACGGCGGCATTCAAAGCCTCGGTGACCCAGACCTTCGGTTCCTGGGACAACTACCGCACCGAAGGTGATATCTCCGGCCCGCTGACCGAGTCCGGCAATGTGCGCGGACGTTTTGTCGGCGTGTACCAGGACCGCCAGTCGTACCTGGACCACTACCAGAACACCAAGGACATTGCCTACGGCATCCTTGAAGCCGACCTCACACCCGATACCCTGCTGACCTTCGGCATCGACCAGCAGGACACCCGCTCCCGGGGCGCCAGCTGGACCGGTTTCCCGATGTACTTCAGCGATGGCTCGCGCACGAACTTCCCGCGCTCGTTCAACCCGGCCGCCGACTGGAGCCGTCGCGACTTCAACAACCAGACAATCTTCGCCTCGGTGCAGCAGACGCTGGCCAATGACTGGTCGCTCAAGGTCAGCCTCGACCGTAAGCGCAGCCAGCACGACACCCTGCTCGCCTCTGCCAGTGGCGGCAACCCGGACCCGGTCAGTGGCCAGAACATGTACATGTTCATGGGCAAGTACAAGGGCGATCAGGTGCAGAACACCCTGGACGTCAACCTCAGTGGGCCGTTCGGCCTGTTCGGCCGTGAGAACGAATTGATCATGGGCTTCATGGCCACCCGCTCGAAACAGGATGTGCCGGTGTACGGCTCGGTCTACCCGCCCGTGGGCGGCAGCATCTTCGACTGGCACGGCGAATACGCCAAACCGGACATCCCGCGCAGTGGCCAGAACGATATCGTGCAGCGCCAGACGGGCGCCTACCTGGCCACGCGCCTGAAACCTACCGATGACCTGTCGGTGATCCTTGGCACCCGCGTGAGTAATTTCAGCGGCGCCGACACCACCGATTTCTACGACCCAGCCAAGCCCGACAACCGCACCCGCTACCACCAGGGCGGCGTCGTCACGCCGTATGCCGGGATCGTCTATGACCTCGACGACACCTGGTCGGTGTACACCAGCTACACCCAGATCTACCGCCCGCAAACCAGCAAGGATGCCGACCGCAAGCTGCTTGACCCCATCGAAGGCGACACCTACGAGGCCGGGATCAAGGCCGCGTTCTACGACGGCCGCCTGAACACCAGCTTCGCGGCGTTCCGCATCGAGCAGGACAATGTCGCCGAGTACGTCTCGGGTTTCGAGACCGACTCGGTGTATCGCCCGATTGCCGGTGCGACCACCAAAGGGTTCGAGGCAGAACTGTCGGGTGAGGTGCTGGACGGTTGGAACATCTCCGCGGGCTACACCTACCAGCACACCCGCGATGCCAATAATGGCTACGTGTACAGCTCGGTGCTGCAAACCACTACGCCACAACAGGTGGTGCGCCTGTTCAGCACCTATCGCCTGCCCGGCGCACTGGAGAATGTCACCGTGGGCGGCGGCGTGAACTGGCAGAGCGAGTTCTTCGGCAACGTGTTCCAGCCCAACCCGGGCGACACGGTCAATTTCGGCCAGTACGCACGCATCACCCAAGACAGTTACTACCTGGTGGACCTGATGGCGCGCTACCGCTTCAACGAGCACCTGAGTACCACGCTGAACGTGAAGAACCTGTTCGATAAAAAGTATTACACCGGCCTGGGCAACTTTGGCACCGGTTTCTACGGTGAACCCCGCAGCCTGCAACTGGCGACCAAATGGGACTTCTGAGCTGACGGCAGTGACGGTCTGTGCAATGATCCCTTCACTCGCTCAAGGGAGGGACCCGCCGCCATGCCGCCGAACAGCCTTGCTCACCTCTCGCGCTTGCCGCGCTTCTGGCGCGACGAGCGCCTGCCTTTCATCGAAGCACGCACCATCGCCGATGGCCGCAAGGTGACCTATAGCCGTCATGCGCACGAGCATTTTTCCATCGGCGTGGTCACCACGGGACGCAGCTATTACCACTACGGCGCCGACACCTTTGAGATCAGCGCCGGCACGGTGGTGTTGATGAACCCCGGCGACGTACACGCCTGCAATCCCATCGCCAATGAGCCGTGGTCCTATCAGATGGTGTACGTCGACACGCCCTGGCTGACGGACTTGCAGCACCAACTGGGTTTCAGCACGGACATGGGTTACCGGCCATTCAACACGCCCTACACCCGGGACGCCGTGCTCTACGAGGGCTTGCTGGAGCTGTATCGGATACTGGTGGATGAACAGGCCGAACACTTGCAAAAGCAGAGTGCGCTGGTGAGCTACTTCACTGAGGTGCAACAGCGCCTCAACCCCTCCGACACGCCGGTACGCGAGGTCAACCACAAGCTGGTGCGGGCCGCGGACTACATCCGCGAACACTGCACCGACGCGCTGAAACTGGAAGATATCTGCGTGGCAGCCGAGTTGTCGCCGTCTTACCTGATCCGTGCGTTCAAGCAGTATTACGGGCTGACGCCCCATGCGTTCCTGGTCAACCAGCGTATCCAGTTTGCCCGCGCGCAATTGCGCCAGGGTGAGTTGATCGCCGATGTTGCGCTGGCCGCGGGCTTTGCCGACCAGGCGCATTTCCAGCGCACGTTCAAACAGCATTTCGCCGCCACACCGGGGCAATACCGCGAGCAGCTCAAGCCATCAATAAATAACCCACACTGGCCACCAGCAACGCGGCCATTGAGCGGTTGAACACGCGAACGCCCTGAGGGTTGCCGAGGTAGCGACGCAGGAAGGTGCCGGCGTAGGCCCAGCACGCCACCGACAGGTAGCAGATCACCAGATAAAGCGCCGCAAACAGCCAGACTTGTGCGGCATCGCCATCCGCCACAAACAAGCCCATGCCGGCCACACACGCCAGCCAGGCTTTGGGGTTGAGCCATTGCATGATCGCGCCATACAACATCGACGGCGCCGTGGCGCAGCCCTCGGCGTCCAACCGGCCGTCATCCGCTGCCAGTTTCCAGGCCATGTAAAGCAAGAAGGCCACCCCACCCCACTGGATCAACTGGGTCAAGATCGGCCAGCGCACCACCACTTCGTGCAACCCCAGGCCAATCAACACCAACAGCAACGTGAAGCCTACCGCAGCGCCGAATACGTGTTTTTGGCTGGCGACAAAGCCGAAGCGCGCCCCCGAACTCAGCGCAACCACATTGACCGGCCCCGGCGTGATGGAGGTGGCCAGGGCGAAGGCAGCCATGGAAATGATCAAGCTCATTGCAGTTCCCTTTTATTCGAACCCTTGACGGTAAGGCCACGGTAAAGGGCATGTCGACCTGGGTATTGAACAAAATGACCCTGCCCGAACGATTGTGTATCCGACGGTAGGCTGATCCCATTTTCATCCCTCACGTCGACGCCACCTCATTCACAAGCGCTGGAGAAAAGGTCCTTGGGGAAAACGGTTCGGGTTACGATGAGGGTTGGGATGCCGCGATTGCCAGCCAGCGAGACGCTGATCGATTGTGCCAATGGCCTGGTTACCCAAAAAGCCGTTTAGACGCTTTTATTCCATTGATATAACTGTATTTTTTTCTTTCAACCAGCCAGTGTTGATAGGCAAAAATGCGTATTTCCCGTGCTGGAGCCGATGCTAGAGTTCAGCCCCTACTCATCGCAAACAAGGAACCGCTATGTCACGTCGCCTGTTGGCAGCTGCCTGCCTGATGCTGTCTTTTTCCGCCGTCCAAGCAGCTGAACGCTGGGAAATCCTGCCGCCGACGCCGGCCCCCGTCGCGGGCGCAAAGACCGGCTACGCCGCCGTCAACGGCATCAAGGTCTACTACACCCGCACCGGCCATGGCTCACCAGTGGTGCTGCTGCATGGCGGCTTGTCCAACTCCGATTACTGGGGCAACCAGGTCAAGGCGCTGGCGGCCAAGCACACGGTGATCAGTATCGACAGCCGTGGCCACGGGCGCAGTTCGCGGGATGACAAACCCTACGGTTATGACCTGATGGCCGACGACGTGGTGGCCGTGCTCGACAGCCTGAACATTCCCCGCGCCGACATCGTCGGCTGGAGCGACGGCGCTATCATCGGTATCGACCTGGCGCTGCGTCACCCGGATCGTATCGGCAAAGTATTCGCCTTCGCCGCCAACACCCAGACCTCGGGTGTAAAAGACGCCGTGGAAAAGAACCCGACCTTAGCCGCCTTTATCGAACGCGCTGGCAAGGAGTACGCCAAGCTGTCGCCGACGCCTAAAGAGTACGACGCGTTCGTGGAGCAAATCAGCCATATGTGGGCCAGCCAGCCGAACTGGACCGACGCGCAACTGCAGAGCATCAAGACCCCGATCCTGATTGCCGACGGCGACCATGACGAAGCCATCAAGCGTGAGCACACCGAATACATGGCCGCGACCATTCCCGAGGCCGGCCTGTTGATTCTGCCAAACACCAGCCACTTTGCGTTCCTGCAGGACCCGGCGTTGTTCAATGCCGCAGTGCTGGGCTTCCTCGACAGCAAATAGACCCTGTACCCTGTCGGCGCGCATCACCTGCGCGCCCACAGATACCAGCCCTATCAGGACGCCAATGCCCAACCCGATTCCACGACGGCGCGATGCCGCCGTCACCCGCGAAGCCATCCTGTTGTCCGCGCGCAAGGCGTTTGCCCAATCGGGCTATGACGGCGCGGGGGTGATCGAGATCGCCGCTGGCGCGGGGGTGACCGCGATGCTGGTCAACCGCTACTTCGGATCCAAGGAAGCGCTGTTTGCCGAAGTGATCGCCGACACCATGGCCAGCCCGATCATCCTGACGCCAGATAACCTCAGCGCGCAAAACCTCGGCCGTACCATCGCCACCGCACTGGTCAGCATCACCGAAGCCGGCAACAAGCCATTGGAAGGTTTCCTGATCATGTTGCATTCGGCGACCAGCAAACGCGCAGCCATCATCGGTCGCGAGCAAGTGGAAAAAGGTCATCAGGCAACCATGGCCGCTGCACTCAAGGGCGCCCACCACGAAGAGCGCGCCGCATTGGTGATAGCCCTGGTGTCGGGTTTCCAGGTCATGCGCCAGATGCTGGAGTTGTCGGCGCTGGCCAAGGCCGATCCACAGGTGCTGATCGACCTGCTGACGCCGCTGTTCCAGCAGTTGGTGGACGGCTGAAGCGCGTCAAGCCCCGGTCGTTTGGATGGCGATATCGTCGATACCCAGCACTCGACCATCCTCTGCAACGATCTCGACCTTGCGCAGCGGCTTGAGCGAGCGTGCGTCCAGCAGTTGCCCCCCCACACCCTCAGGCTCGGTGAAGGTTTGGCCCCATTGCGCCAGGGTCACCAACACCGGCATCAGCGCGCGGCCCTTGTCCGTGAGCTGGTATTCGCTGCGCGCGCCGACTTCACTGGTTTGCAACAGGCCTTGCTCGACCATGTCCTTCAGTCGCGTGGCGAGGATGTTTTTTGCCACGCCCAGGTGCTTCTGAAAGTCACCAAAGCGCGTCACCCCGGCGAACGCATCGCGGATGATCAACAGCGTCCACCAGTCACCCACTACGTCCAGGGCACGGGCCACCGGGCAGCCATTGCCCTCCAGGCATTTGCGTTTCATCGTCGGCCCTCCAAGCAGTCGCAGAATTAGGTTGCATTATAGGACCAAAAGGCACAGAATAAAAACGGTTTCATCATTAAACCTAATGTGTCGCCTGGAGCTGATCATGGATATTCGTGGAAAAGTAGTATTGGTGACCGGTGCCAATCGCGGCCTCGGCAAAGCGTTCGTCACCGCCTTGCTGGACGGCGGTGCAGCCAAGGTCTATGCCGGCGCGCGGGACCCGAGCAGCGTGAGCATCCCCGGCAGCACGCCGGTGGCCCTAGACATCACCGACCAAGCCAGCGTGCAGCGCGCTGCCGAGCAGTGCACCGACGTCGACGTGGTGATCAACAACGCGGGGTTCCTGAAGTACGGCTCGTTGCTGGCTGAAGACAGCGTCGAGAACCTGCAGCACCACTTTGATGTGAACACCTTCGGCACCCTGCGCGTCAGCCGTGCCTTTGCGCCGATCCTGGCCAAACAAGGCGGCGGTGCGCTGATCAATGTGCTGTCGGTACTGAGCTGGCTGAGCCCTCCGGGTGCCGGTGGCTACAGCACGTCCAAGTCTGCCCAGTGGGGCCTCACCAATGGCTTGCGCGGCGAATTGCGCGAGCAGAACACCCTGGTGATCGGCGTGCACCCCGCCTACATCGACACCGACATGGTGGCCGAGGTACAAGCGCCCAAAAGTACGCCTCAGGACGTGGTCGCCCTCACGCTGCAAGCCCTGAGCGAAGACCGCGAAGAAGTGCTGATTACCGAGATGACACTGGCGGTAAAGGCCTCGCTGTCCAGCGACAGCCCGGTGTACCTCAACCGTTGATCAAGGAAAAATGCGCGCCCACACCGGCGCGCACACCCTCCGCCACGGCCAGCGCGACCGAACCAGCGGCGAGTGACGTATCGCCGCAGGCGAACACGCCAGGCCGGGACGTCTGGCGCATGTCATTGGTGTGCAGGTAGGGACCGGTGGGGCCATCGGCCAGTTCACAGCCCAGTTGCGGGGCCAAAGGGCTGATTCGGGTGCGGGACATCGTGAAGATGCCATCGAGGCTGAACAGCCGTCCATCGTGCAGCTCCAGGTCGGCGCGCTCGCCACAGATACGCCGTACCGCACCGCATTCCACGTTGACCCCGCGTCGATCCAATTGCGCCTGTTGCTCGGCATCCGGGCTGAACACGCCGTTGGTGAATAAGGTGGTAGTGCCCCAATCCGGCAACATCAGTGCGTGGTGCATGGCCAGGGGTGAGGTGGCCAAGACACCGATGTGGCCTTCGTCCAGCTCATAGCCGTGGCAGTAAGGGCAATGGAATACGTGCTTGCCCCACCGTGATTCAAGGCCGTCGATGGCGGGCAACTCGTCCACTACCCCAGTGGCGAGGATCAGGCGCTTGGCCTGAAACGTGCCGTTGCATGCGGTGCGAACGGCGAAGCCTTGTAATTCTCCACTCGCCTGAATCACGCGGTCCTCGGCCCAAGTGACCGTCGAATACGCCATCAATTGGCTGCGCCCCTGCGAAGCGATGGCGGCCGGGGCCTGACCGTCCTGGCCGAGAAAACCGTGGGAGGTCGCCGCAAAACGGTTGCGCCGTTGCCCCGCATCGATCACCAGTACCTGGCGCCGCGCCCTGGCCAATTGCAGGCCCGCTGAGAGGCCGGCATAACTGCCGCCCACGATTATGACGTCGTACAGCATGAAGGTGACCCCCAGTCCTGTGCATCCGGTTATCCGAATGCTTTCACGACACACCATAAGTTACGTAAAAATACCGCGTCAATAGTCTCGCAACTTTTTAGGTTACGAACGATACTTTCGTGCGAATCGACCTGAGGCCTATTGATGAGAAACGACACCCGACTTTCGCGCATGCTCCACGTGCTGATCCATATGGGCCGGCATGAGGAGCGCGCCACCTCAGAGACCATCGCGCAGATGCTCGGCACCAACCCGGTAGTGGTGCGGCGCACGCTTGGGTTGCTCAAGGAAAAAGGCTATGTACGCTCGGAAAAGGGTCACCAGGGTGGCTGGAGCCTGGGTAGACCCTTGAATGAAATCACCTTGCTGGACGTCCATAACGCCCTGGGCACGCCGTCGATATTCGCCATCGGCCTGTCCACCGACCACCCGGAGTGCCTGGTGGAACAAGCGGTGAACGCAGCGCTGACGGATGCCTTCGATGAGGCACAGGCGCTGTTGCTGGCACGGCTGGGCGACGTGACGCTGGCGCAGTTGGCAGACGATTTTGACCAACGTTACCGCATTGCCATGGCGCCTTGATCGGCTACAACCCGCGATTGCGCAACCATTGCAGGAACCCCTTCTTCACCGGCACCACCGGCGCCTCCTGGGTCAAGGCCTGCGCGGCATGCAGGCGGAAATCCAGCAACGCCTTCATGGATTCGCTGATGTCGTGGCGCGCATCCAGGCAGGGTTTCAGGTATTCCTTCTCGATGCGATACAAGGTGCAGGACGTCTTGGCCGAGAAATCCGCCAGCGCGGCCTGGTCCGACAGGATCCCCGCCTCGCCAATCACCTCCCCAGGTCCCATGCGCCCGGCCTCGAACGAGTGCCCGCCCTTGGTCAGCATCACCGACACGACCCCGGACTCAACGATAAAAAGGTGATCGCTCACCTCCCCCGCAGGCAGGATCATCTCGCCTGCACGGTAGGTATGCAACGTCATGTTCTGGCTGAAGGTGTCTTTCTCTTCCTGGCGCAGGGTAGAGAAAATCGACGACCGCTCGAGCAAGGCGCGCGCAGCCGACATGCTCGGTGGCGCCGTGCTTTCGCTGGCCGACAGCAGCCCTACCCCGGCCGCTTGCAGGTGCCTGAACGCCAAGTCGTAAAGCTGGTTGCGCACCTCGCGCTTGAGGGTCATGGCCGGCACGAATCCGCTGATTTCGTATTCGACGCCGCCACTGGCCGAGGCCTTGAACGCTACACTTGGCGCCGGCTTGGCCAGTAACGGCCGGCAGCCCTGCATTGCCCGCTCCAGCGCTTCGATCACCGTTTGCGGGCGCGCATGGGGGCTGACCTGCAGGCTGACCGCCAGGCCGAACATATCCGCCGGGCGCGAGAAGTTGATGATCTTGGCCTTGGCCGCAAGGGAATTGGGGATCACCGCCATGCTGCCCTGGGAGGTTTGCAGGCGCGTGGCACGCCAGTCGATGTCCGTAACCCGGCCTTCGGTGCCGTCGATGGAGATCCAGTCATCCAGCTGATACGGCTTAGTGGTATTGAGGACAATCCCGGAAAACACGTCGCTCAAGGTGCTCTGCAATGCCAGGCCGACAATGATCGCCACCGCACCGGAAGTGGCGAGCACGCCTTTGACCGGCAAGTCGAGCACGTACGCCATGGCGGCAATGATCGCAATCAGGAAGATCACCGCCCCCATCAAATCCTGCAGCAAGCGCCCGGTATGCCCGACACGCTGCATCATCACCGCCCCGAGCAACACCGTGAGCGTACGCGCCGCGAACAGCCACCAGCCGATCTGCAACGCCGTCGCGGCCAGGTGCAAGGCGGTGTTGTCCGCATAAGGCGCGAGTTGCATGGGGTTCATGCCGTCGTTGAACAGCACGGCACTGAACACCGCAAAGATCACCAACCGCGCCGCCAGCTTCCAGTTGGCGAGGTTGACGGAAATCAAGCGCCACACGGCGATGTCGATAAAGATCAGCGCCAGGGCGCACAGCATCGGGTGATCAGCGATAAGTGAGGGCATCCAGGCGACTCCAGGGCGAATGCGGAGAAGATCGCATGAAATGGAGTTATCGGGTATAGCACAACCGAAATGTGCGAGCGGGCTTGCTCGCGAATGCGGTCGGCCAGTCAAAGTTTCTGTGACTGATGCACCGCATTCGCGAGCAAGCCCGCTCCCACACGAGATTACACCGGACCGTTATATCTGCATTTGCCCAAACTTGCCCGATTGAAAATCAGCAAACGCTTGATGAATCTCCTGTTCGGTATTCATCACAAACGGTCCATGCCCGACGATGGGTTCGTCGATGGGCTCGCCGCTTAGCAGCAACACCTTGGCGTCGTCATTGGACTCCAGTGTGAGTTGACTGCCATCGCGCTCGAACAACGCCAATTGCCCTTGGCGAGCAACTTCCTCGCCATTGACCAGCACCGTTCCGCGCAGGATGACCAGGGCGGTGTTGCGCCCTGTGTGCAGGTCCAGCGTGACCGCTTTGCCGGCGTTGAGGCGCAGGTCCCACACGTCGATGGGCGTAAACGTGCGGGCGGGGCCCTGGGTGCCAGCAAACTCACCGGCAATCAGGCGTAGTTGTCCGGCGTCGTTGGCCAGCGGCAGTACCGGAATGTCGCCGTCGACAAGGGTCTGGTAACCCGCGTCGGCCATTTTGTGCTTGGCCGGCAGGTTGACCCACAGTTGCACCATCTCCAGCGCCCCGCCGCTGCGGGCGAAGGCGGCGGAGTGGAACTCCTCGTGGAGGATGCCCTTGGCGGCGGTCATCCATTGCACGTCGCCAGGGCCGATTTTGCCGCCAGCACCGGTGGAATCACGGTGTTCGACCTCACCGTCGTAGACGATGGTCACGGTTTCAAAGCCCCGATGAGGGTGCTGGCCGACGCCGCGTCGTTGCTCGGTGGGAGGAAAGTCGGCCGGGCCGGCGTGGTCCAGCAGCAGGAATGGGCTGATGTGCTTGCCCATGGTGTCGTAGGAAAATAGTGTGCGCACCGGGAATCCGTCGCCCACCCAGTGGGCGCGGGGACTGGTGTAGATGCCGATGAGTTTTTTCATGGTGACCCTCCAAAGTGAGTCCACCATAAGACCTCGGGCCGATGAGCACTAGCCGGCAAATACGGCTGTAACTGTCCTATGTATAGGACAATCCGTTGACCTGACGCTGACGCAACAGGTGAAACGCCACAAAGGCCGTCGCCGTAAAGCACGCCTGGATGACGATCATCGGCGCGGCACTGCCATCGCGTAGCAGGCTCAACAGCAAACCGCTGCAGGTGGCGCCGAACATTTGCGCAAACCCCATCAGCCCGGCTGCCAGGCCTGCGCGGTGGGCGTTGGGCATTACCCCGCCCGTCACCGAACCCGGCAAGACCAGGCCGCCGCCGAGGGTCACCAGCGCAATCGGAATGTCCAGACCCAGCACCGACAGGCCGAACAGCGCATAAATGACCACGGCTGAGACCCCGCCAACGGCTACCATCGCCACGCCCATTGTCACAATCCGCTGGGGGCCCAGGCGCATGATGTTGCGCCGGGTGTAGGTGGAACCGACGATCAACATCGACACGATCAGGCCGAAATTGATGCCGTACTCAAGGCTGCTGAAGCCCAGCAGGTTGATAAACACCGCCGACGAGCCCGCGATCACCGCAAACATGGCGCCATAGGTACACGCCAACGCCACGGCGAACGCACGGTACTGGCGCCCCCTGAGCAGATCCAGGTATTGCCCGCCCAGTGAGCGCCAGTGGCCGGCCTTGGGGTCCAGGTAGTGATTGCTCTCGCGAAAGAACAGCAGGACCACTAGCAGCACCACGCTACCAATCGCCAATGCCAGCATGATCGGCGCACGCCAGCCGAGCCATTTGATCAACAGGCCGCCGACCATCGGCGCCACCACGATGGCATAGAGCATGCCGATCATGGTCAGTGCCAGCGCCGGCCCTGCTTCTGCCTTCCATACATCACGCACCACCGTGCGCGCCAGTACCAACGCGGCGCAGGCGCCCAGGCCTTGCAGCACGCGGGCGGCGATGAAGTGCTCGATGTCATCGACCAACAACATCGATAAGGTCGCCAGCGCATACAGCACCAGACCGCCGATCAGTACCGGCCGACGGCCGATGCGGTCCGACAGCGGGCCGAACAGCAATTGCCCGAGGCCGAATGCGGCGACAAACGCCGACAGCGCCATCAATGACGAGCCCGCAGGAGCGGCCAGTGCCTGCTCGATGGCGCCAAGGCCGGGAATGATCAATTGGGTCGACACTTCACCCAGCGCCGTCAGGGCCACCAATAAAAACAGCAAGCTTCGCGATGGCGCCGGGGCGTTTGTCATGAGGAGCATCCGGGGGCTGGATTAATTTATATTTCGACCATAATATGCATAAAAAATTATGTCCATAATTTTTTGCCCAAAGGTAACCCCGGAGCCCGCCATGCACCCTCTTCCCTTGCGTCTTCTCATGCCCCTGGCCCTGTTGATCATCCTCAATGGCTGCAACGGCAAGGCCGATACGGCCGCAGAAACCCCGCTGCCGCGCCCGGTCCTTGCGGCCAAGGTCGAAGCTGCCGGCACCCAACAAAGCGCCTATACCGGCGTGGTTGCCGCGCGGACCGAAAGCGACCTGGGCTTCCGGGTCAGCGGCAAAGTCATCGAGCGTAAGGTCGATCCCGGCCAGCACGTGTCCCGGGGGGATACCCTGCTGGTGCTGGACATCGGCGACTTCGAACTGGCCCTGCGCTCGGCCAAGAACCGCGTCAGCGCCGCCCAGGCGCAACTGCGCCAGCGCCGTGACGACGAAAACCGCTACCAACGCCTGGCCAACACCGGCGCCGTATCGCGGCAGATCTTCGACCAGTCGGCAACCAACCTGCGCGTCGCCGAAGCCGAGCTGGCTTCGGCACAATCCGACGCCAGCCAGATTGAAAACCGCCGCACCTACTCCGTGCTCAAGGCTGATGGCGACGGCATCATTACCGATGTGCGAGTGGACCGCGGCCAGGTGGTCGCCGAGGGGCAAATCGTCGCGCGCCTGGCCCATGACGGCGCGCGCGAAGCCATCGTCAACCTGCCGGAAAACCAGCGCGACCAGGCCTCGCAGAAAGCCCTGGCCTTCCCCTTCGGGGCCCCGGACCAGGCGGTGACCGCCACCTTGCGCGAACTGTCCGCCAGCGCCGACCCGACCACCCGCACCTACCGCGCCCGCTACGTCCTGCACGGGGCAGTCGACCGCTTTGCCCTCGGTTCCACCATCACCGTACGCCTGCAAGGCAACGGCCAGGCGCAGCAAACCCGGGTGCCCATCGGCGCCCTGCTGGATTCAGGCCAAGGTACCGGCGTCTGGCTGATCGGCGCAGATGACAAGGTCAGTTTCGCGCCAGTGAAAGTCGCCAGTCTTGGCCAGGAAGACGCCTTGCTCGACAGCGGCGTAAGCCCCGGCCAAGTCATCGTTGCCCTCGGCGCACACCTGCTGCACAGCGGTGATGGCGTGCGCCTGCTGCCCTCCCAGGTGCTGGCCCTCAACCGCAAACAGGACAACTGAGCATGCGCGGTATCAACCTTTCCGAACTGGCGGTCAAGCATCGCGCGGTCACGTTGTTCCTGATCATTGCGATCCTCGCCGCCGGGATTTTCTCGTTCGGCAAACTGGGGCGCGCCGAAGACCCGTCGTTCACCGTCAAGGTGATGACCATCACCGCCGCCTGGCCCGGCGCAACAGCCCAGGAAATGCAGGAACAGGTGGCCGATCGCCTGGAAAAGCGCCTGCAGGAACTGGACTACTACGACCGTGTCGAGACCATCGCCCAACCGGGCTTCGTATCGATGCGCATGACCTACAAGGAGTCCACGCGCCCCAGTGAAATCCAGGACCTGTTCTACCAGACCCGCAAAAAACTCAGCGATGAGGCCGCGAAACTGCCCAAGGGCGTGATCGGTCCCTTCTTCAACGATGAGTATTCCGATGTGTATTTCGCGCTGTACGCCCTGGAAGCCGAACACTTGCCCCATCGGCAACAGGTACAGATGGCCGAAGAACTGCGCCAGGGTCTCCTCAACCTGCCGGGCGTGAAGAAGGTCAACATCCTCGGCGAACAGGCACAACGCGTGTTTGTCGAGTTCTCCTATGAGCGCCTGGCGACCCTGGGCATCAAGCCGGACCAGATCTTTGCCGCCCTCGCCGCACAGAATGCCGTAGCGCCCTCGGGCTTCGTCGAGACGGCCGGGGCTCGCGCCTATATTCGCATCGACGGCGCGTTCGACAGCCTGTCACTGATTGAAAACGTGCCGCTGGAAGTCAACGGCCGCGTGCTGCGCATCGCCGATGTGGCGACCGTCAGCCGTGGCTATGAAGACCCGCCCAGCTACCGCATCCGCCACCAGGGCGACCCGGCGTTGATGCTTGGCGTGATCATGGAGAAACACTGGAACGGCCTGGAACTGGACAAGAGCCTCAAGGCCCAGGAAGCGAAGATTCAGGCCGACCTGCCCCTGGGCGTGAACTTCGCCAAGGTCTCCGACCAGGCGAAAAACATCAGCCTGGCGGTGAACGAATTCATGCTGAAATTCTTCGTCGCCCTGGCTGTAGTCATGGTGATCAGCCTGTTGGCCCTGGGCTTTCGCGTCGGTTTGGTGGTGGCGGCGGCTGTGCCGCTGACCTTGTCAGTGGTGTTTGTGATCATGCTGCTCACCGGGCGCGAATTCGACCGCATTACCCTGGGCGCGCTGATCATTTCCCTGGGCTTGCTGGTGGATGACGCCATCATCGCCATCGAGATGATGGTGGTGAAGCTTGAGGAAGGCTTCGACCGGATCCACGCCGCCACCTTTGCCTGGAGCTCCACGGCGGCGCCGATGCTGACCGGTACGCTGGTGACCATCATAGGTTTCCTGCCGGTAGGATTTGCGCGTTCCGGGGCCGGGGAATATGCCGGCAATATTTTCTGGATCGTCGGCTTTGCGCTGATTTCGTCGTGGTTGGTGGCGGTGGTCTTCACGCCGTACCTGGGTGTAAAGCTGTTGCCGCAGATCAAACCGGTGCCCGGCGGCCACGATGCGATTTACGCCGGGCGTTACTACCAGAAACTGCGCAGCCTGGTGCAAGCCTGCGTGCGGCGGCGCTGGCTGGTGACCGGGCTGGTCGTCGGCGCGTTCGTGCTGTGTGTGGCGGGCATGGGCGTGGTGAAGAAGCAGTTCTTCCCCAACTCCGACCGCTCCGAGCTGATTCTGGAGGTGTATATGCCGCCCGGCAGCGCCTTCAAAAGCACCGAGGCTGTGGCCGCGCAGCTGGAAAAAGCCCTGCTGCAAGAGCCGCAAACCACCCTGGTCGACACCTATGTGGGGGGCGGCGCACCCCGCTTTTTCCTGTCGTTGAACCCGGAACTGCCGGACCCGGCATTTGCCAAGCTGATCGTGCAGACCCCGGACTCTCATGCCCGCGACGCCTTGAAACTGCGCATGCGGGAACGGATTGCCGCGGGTGAGTTTGCCTCGGCGCGGGTGCGCGTAACCCAACTGCTGTTTGGCCCGCCCGTGCCGTTCCCGGTGGTGTTCCGGGTCTCTGGACCGAATCTGGATGTGTTGCGTGGTGTGTCCGAAGACGTGCGCAAAGTCGTCGCCGCCAACAAACTGACCAAGGACGCCTTCCTCGATTGGGGCGAGCGCTCCAGCGGTTATCGGCTGGTGCTCGACCAAGACCGCCTGCGCCTGCTGGGCTTCACCCCCAACGAGGTGAAATCCCAGCTCAATGCCCTGCTCAGCGGCAACCCGATCACCGAAGTGCGTGAAGGCAACCGCACCGTCTCCGTGGTCGCCCGCGCCCAGGGGAGCCAGCGCGAGGACCTCGGCAACCTCGACAACATGACCCTCACCAACAGCGCCGGCACCTCTGTGCCGCTGGCCCAGGTCGGGCATTTCCAGGCGGTAATGGAAGAACCGATCCTCAAGCGCCGCAATCGCGCGACCACCGTGGAAGTGCGCGCCGATATCGTCGACGGCGTGCAACCGCCCGACGTGGAAATGGCCGTGTACAAAGACCTGCAGCCGCTGATCGCCAAACTGCCCGCCGGCTACCAGATCGATATTGGCGGCCCGGTCGAGGAAAGCGCCAAGGCTAACGTTGCCCTGGCCGCGCTGTTCCCGATCATGATCCTGCTGACCCTCACGGTGATCATGTTCCAAGTGCGCTCGTTCGGGGTGATGTTCATGGTCTTCGCCACTGCGCCATTGGGCTTGATCGGTGCCGTGCCGACCTTGCTGCTGTTCAACCAGCCATTTGGCTTCAACGCCATCCTGGGCCTGATCGGGATTGGTGGGATCCTGATGCGCAACACGCTGATCTTTACCGACCAGATCCGCCAGAACCAGGACCACGGCATGCCGATTCACGAGGCAATCATCGAGGCCACCGTACGGCGTGCGCGGCCGGTGATCCTGACCGCGCTGGCGGCGGCGCTGGCGTTTATTCCGCTGACGTTGTCGGTGTTCTGGTCATCCCTGGCCTACGTGCTGATCGGCGGGGTGCTGGTGGGCACGGTGCTGACGCTGTTGTTCCTGCCGGCACTGTGCAGCCTGGTGCTGGGTCGCGAGAAGACGAAAGTTGTCGAAACGTCCCACATAACGACCGGATAAGCTCTACTCCCCACCCCTGAAAAGATCTGCAAAGTCCCTCGCCTGATTACACAGTGCGAGGGATTGCAGATGTATTTTCTTGTTGTTGGAGCTGTTTCTTGAACCCGGCCATTGGCAGGCTGGCCCTGACCCCAATGGATGTGAAGACGGTCGATGTCGAGAGCGTCTTTCGTGATTTCCGGGAATGCCTGAACACGTTCGATGACTGGGCGGAAAGCTTCTGGAGCTTTTCAGCGCTGGACGTCGAGCAGGTCTTCAAGGTGGGGGACGAAGTGGCGCTGGTAGCGCCGATCAACCGCTCCCTTTTTCCGAGCAGCACCGTTGCTTCTTGCCAGGCCAATGGCACGTTGACCCTGGTGCACATGTTTCAAAGCACGCGCTTCGTACCCATCGGCAACACGCCGGTGGTGCTGCAGCGCGTCGACCCCAACGGCGGCCCACTGGGCGAGCCGATCTACAAGACCATCGGCCCGAGCGGCATTCTCGAAATCAACGAGTGTGAGCGCGACCAGCAGTACCGCGTCAGCTTCTATCCCAACGTTTCAACCGATCACGTCAAGGCGCTGTATGCGTCTTATCAAACGGTGATTGACGCGCTGGAGTTTCGCCTGCGCGAAGCGTGGGAAAGCACCTTCCAAGCGCAGTGGAAGGACTACACAGACGCCAACCCGCTTGATCAACGCAGGATGCTGGAGAAGGCGTTTCTTCAAGGGATGGGTAAGGCGCTTTACAGCCTTTGGGACAACTTCACGCAACTGTACAGCCTGCTGGCGGATATCCAGACGAACAGTGAGAAGTGGCTGCAATACGTTACCCAGACCGAACTTGATGAACTGCTGACACTGGGCAAGGACGCCATTGCCCATGGCCTGCTCGTGTTGAGCGATGAGCCGCTGTTGTTTATCTATCTGTCGGCCATGGTCGCCTGGATACGCATGCTGCCACC
>NZ_PCQI01000025.1:0-49467 GCF_002980075.1 Pseudomonas sp. MYb13
GAATTTCTTGACGACCATAGAGCATTGGAACCACCTGATCCCATCCCGAACTCAGCAGTGAAACGATGCATCGCCGATGGTAGTGTGGGGTTTCCCCATGTGAGAGTAGGTCATCGTCAAGATTAAATTCCAGAACCCCTGTTTGCTAACGCAAACAGGGGTTTTGTTTTGGGCGGTCGAAAAGTTCGTAGAGGCCTATTGCAGCGAAGGTTGCCCGCGACAATCGTCAACAATGACGCAAACCCGCTTACGCGCCGATTCCCCCTAACCCCCCGCATGGTGCATCCCACCCGCCGACGCCGGACCTTTCTGCGCTATTGCTCCTGCAATGCCTAAAAAAAACGCTCATCAACATGCCGTTGGGGAAATCGATGCAAAGTGTTTCTGCATTTTTGGTATGGTGCAGCACATTTTCATAAGGATTGATCTTTCATCCGCAGGACGCGGCGTCGACCTTCTTCAACGAGATGCTGTAGAAATGCCTGAACCGATACCAATCAAGGATCACGAAAAAGAGAACCGCCTGGTCAACAAGCGCCTGCTCGCCTGCGCGCTGTTGGTCATTGGCATCACCTGCGCCCTGGTGGGGCGCATGTACTTCCTGCAGGTCGTACAGTTCGACTACCACTCCACGATTTCCGAGAACAACCGCGTCCACGTGTTGCCCATTACGCCGACGCGCGGGTTGATCTATGACCGCAACGGCGTCGTGCTGGCTGACAACCGCCCCAGCTACAACCTGACCATTACTCGTGAGCGCACC
Organism: Pseudomonas sp. MYb13; assembly: GCF_002980075.1. Classification (NCBI taxonomy): domain Bacteria; kingdom Pseudomonadati; phylum Pseudomonadota; class Gammaproteobacteria; order Pseudomonadales; family Pseudomonadaceae; genus Pseudomonas; species Pseudomonas sp. MYb13. The sequence goes on from NZ_PCQI01000025.1 coordinate 764, forward strand.
ACCGACCTCAAGGGCGAGTTGGACGCCATCGTCAGTTTGCTGCACTTGCCGGCCGAAGACCGTGCTGTATTCGACAAGGCGTTGAAACAAGCGCGTCACCCCTTCGTTCCTGTGACACTGTTTTATGAGCTGACCGAAGAGCAGATCGCGCTGCTGGCCGTGAACGAATTCCGCCTGCCGGGTGTGGACGTAGAGCCGCAATTCGTTCGCCACTATCCCTTGGGCGCCCACTTTGCTCATTCCATCGGTTACGTAGGACGGATCAACGAGAAAGAATCCAAAGCCCTCGACTCGGTGGAGTACCGTGGAACGCAGTCTATCGGCAAGACCGGGATCGAGCGTTTCTACGAGTCCGAATTACACGGCCACGTAGGCTATGAAGAAGTAGAAACCAATGCCCAGGGCCGCGTACTGCGCGTTCTCAAGCACACCGATCCGATTCCCGGCAAAAATATCGTCCTGAGCCTCGACGTTCACCTCCAGGAGGCGGCAGAAGAAGCCTTGGGTGATCGCCGTGGTTCGGTGGTTGCCCTTGACCCGCAAACCGGTGAGGTGCTGGCCATGGTCAGCAAGCCGAGTTTCGATCCGAACCTGTTTGTTACCGGCATCAGTTTCAAGGAATATGCCGCACTGCATGATTCCATTGATCGGCCGCTCTTCAATCGCGTCCTCAGGGGGCTTTACGCGCCTGGCTCGACCATCAAACCGGAAGTCGCCATCGCCGGCCTCGACAGTGGCGTTGTCACCGCCCAAACCCGCGTGTTCGACCCTGGTTATTACCAACTGCCCGACTTCGACCACAAATACCGCAACTGGAACCACAGCGGCGACGGCTGGGTAGACATGGACGCAGCCATTATGCGCTCCAATGACACCTACTTTTACGACCTCGCCCACAAGCTGGGCATCGATCGCCTGCACGACTACCTGGCCGAGTTCGGCTTGGGGCAGAAAGTGTCGCTGGACATGTTCGAAGAGTCAGCCGGCCTGATGCCGTCCCAGGCCTGGAAGCGCGCCACCCGCCGCCAGCCCTGGTTCCCGGGTGAAACCGTGATCCTCGGCATCGGCCAGGGCTACATGCAGGTCACGCCGCTGCAGCTGGCCCAGGCCACCGCCTTGATTGCCAACAAAGGCGTGTGGAACCGGCCTCACTTGGCCAAGACCATCAATGGCGTGCCACCGGTGGATGAGAACCCGATGCCCAACGTGGTCCTCAAGGATCCGCGAGATTGGGAGCAGGTCAACCACGGCATGCAATTGGTGATGCACGATCCACGCGGCATTGCCCGCGCGGCCGCACAAGGCGCGCAATACCGCATCGCCGGCAAGAGTGGTACGGCGCAAGTGGTGGCGATCAAGCAGGGCGAGCGTTACAACCGTGACAAGACCCTGGAGCGTCACCGAGATAACGCTTTGTTCGTCGGCTTTGCGCCAGCCGAACACCCCAAGATCGTGATTTCGGTGATGATCGAAAACGGCGAGGCTGGCGGTCGTGTTGCGGGACCGGTCGTGCGGCAAATCATGGACGCCTGGCTACTCGACCAGGAAGGCCACCTGAAGCCCCAATATGCGACGCCTGCTAAAGCACCCGGTGACCCGAAGGTCTAATCAGGGTTTCCATTCGTCCCATTGCTCTACGCCTTCATAGGCAAGCCAGGGCATATCATGAGCCGTCCAGATGTGCGCGGTGGGCCTGACGCCTGGATCATCATCCAGCGTCGCCACCCGCACAATGACGTGGGGTTGGTGCCCGCGCTCAGCCATCAGATGTGAGCCGCAGCGTGAGCAGAAATGCCTGAGCTTGCCCGGCGACGATTCAAAAAATGCCAACAGGTCCACGCCCTGTGTCCAGCGAAAGTGTTCGCGCATTACGCCTGCCGTCGCGACAAAAGCCGCCGCATGCGCCTTGCGGCAGCTGTTGCAGTGGCAGTGGCTGATAGGCATGTCGAGGCGGTCTACCTGATAGCGCACGCCCTTGCAGAAGCAACTTCCATTCAATGGGTCAGTCATAACGTAATGCCGGGTCAAGGAAGGGGGTCATCATCATTGCTTACAACCCAAGGTTGCGCATTGTTTGATGTCGCCTACTGTCAATGGAGGAGGTGACTTATGCACGTATTAGATCGCATAGAACGAAAAGTCTTGCTCAACGCTTCACGTAGACAGGTGTGGGAAGCCCTCACCGATGCCGAGCAGTTCGGCAATTGGTTCGGTATCGCCCTAAAAGGCAAAGCCTTCGCTGCTGGGGAAACCATCGAGGCCCCGATCACTTATCCCGGCTACGAGCATGTGATCTGGAAGGCCAAGATCGAACGTATCCTGCCGCAAACGCTGTTCTCGTTCTGGTGGCACCCTTTCGCGGTAGAAAAGGGCGTCGACTACGACCAGGAAACCCCGACACTGGTGGAGTTCACCATTGAGGACCGTGCGCCGGGTATTCTGCTGCGGGTGGTCGAATCAGGCTTTGACACGGTGCCGGAGGCTCGTCGGCAGAAGGCCTTCAAGATGAACTCCAGGGGCTGGGACGAGCAGATGGGCAACATCGAAACCTACCTGAGCCAAGCCCGCCAGGCCTGACCGCAACGGGCATCATGCTCGATGCTTGGCGGCATCCACCGCCAATACGTGGAGGGCGGCCAGGGCTAACGCGGGGCGCTGAGCGCGGGGTAGCTTTATTGTCAGGACTTCCCTGTGGCAGAAGTCCTGAGTCTGGCGGTGAGTCAGCGATTCACACACCTGCTGGCTCACCTTGCTGTGGCGCGTTTAGAAATCCACAGTCGCCGACAGCTTGGCGACACGTGGATCGCCTTGGCTGAGGAAGCCACCCTGGGCCGATTCCCAATACTTCTCGTTGGCGACGTTCTCCACGGTAGCGCCGAGGGTGACATCACGCTGAGCCACCTTGAAGTTGTAGCGCGCCCCCACGTCGAAGCGGTTCCAGGTCGGCAGGCTCAGGTTGTTGGCGGCGTCGGCATACTGCCCGCCTGTGCGCAGCATCCGGCCGTTGAGCGTCACGCCCTGCAGGCCGGGGACATCCCAATCCACACCGGCGTTGAGCTGGAACGAAGGCACACCGATAGCGCGGTTGCCATCGTTGGCGCCGTTCTGTGTGTCCTTGAGCTCGGTTTTCATCACCGTCACACCGCCCAGCAGGCGCAGGCCGCTTACGGGTTCACCGAACACGTTCAATTCAACGCCTTTGTTGATTTGCTGGCCTTCACGCACATAGCGCGCGGTAGTGGCATCAATGACCTGAACGTAACCAGCGCCGGGCTGTTCGATACGGTACACACCCAACGTCGCCCCGTAGGTGCCCATGTCGACTTTCACGCCGGCTTCGATCTGCTTGGAGCGCGCGGGAGCGAACGCCTGGCCGCCACCGATGATAGTGCGGTTGCCCGAGTTGACGGGAGATGTCGGGCCTTGCGCCAGGCCTTCGATGCGGTTGGCGTAGAAAGACACGTGTTCCCACGGCTTGAACACCAGGCCGTAGACCGGCGTGGTAATCGACTCGTCATAGTTGGAGGTACGGGTGCCACTCATATAGTTGTACCCCTGCACCACCATCTGCTGGCGACGCGCACCGAGTGTGACCAGCAGGCGATCATCGAACACGCCAAGGGTATCGGACACTGCTGCGCTGCGCACAAATGTCTTGGCCGTAATGGTGGGGTCGCTGAAATCAGTCCCTGGCGTATTGCGTGGGTTGTTCAAGGTCGGTGGCGCGCCGGTTACCGGGTCGTAGATATTGGTTGGAGTGGCCGTCGACGAGGCGTTGAACACATAAGCGTTGCGTGCCTGGGTCCAGATACCGGCCAGGCCGAAATTGAGGCGGTGGCTGACAGCGCCGGTCTGGAACTTGCCGTTCAGCCCCCCCATCAAGCTGCGGTTATTTTCTTCGTGGGCAATGGTCGAGCGGCTCGCCTGGGCATTACCGAGGTTATCGGTCAGTGTCACCGACGAGTATTGGCCCATTTCGCGGGTGTGCTTGGCACCGCCTGCGGCATAGGCGGTCCAGTTGTCGTTCAGGTCGTACTCGGCGCGCAGCATCCCCAGGGTGTCTTCGAGGTTGGTGCTGCTCCAGCTCGGCGCGTAGTTGGTGTCTGCCGAAGGCGCATCCGGCACCTGGGTGGCCGTGCCCAGGAACACCGAGTTTCGTCCGCCGTTGATACGCTGCTTTTGATACACAAAGTCACTGGACAGGCGCAATGCATCGCCGCGGTAGTCCAGGCCAACGGTAAACAGTTTCGAGCGCTGGTTCTCATCATCGATGCCGGTATCGCCTTCGCGCTGGGACACGTTCACCCGCGCGCCAAAACGGTTGTCTTCACCGAATCGCTGGCCAATGTCCAGATGCTCGCCAACCCGGCCATCACTGCTGATATCGGTGCTGAAGCGACGCAGCGGCACATCATCGGCCCGCTTGGGTTGCAGGTTCACACCCCCGCCGATCCCTGAGCCGCCTGGCGTTACGCCGTTGATAAAGGCATTGGGCCCCTTGAACACTTCCACGCGCTCCAGGGCGTCAGTAGAGATGATCTGGCGTGGCACGATGCCGTACAGGCCGTTGAAGGAAATGTCGTCACCGTTCAACGGCAGGCCACGAATCATGAAGGTCTGCGCCTGGTTGGCAAAGCCCGACGCCTGGCGCACCGACGAATCATTGAGCAGCACATCACCGACGGTCTCGGCTTGCTGGTCGCGGATCAACTTCTCGGTATAGGAGGACATGCTGAACGGCACATCCATGATGTCCTGGTTGCCCAGCACCCCCAACTGACCGCCGCGTGCCACTTGGCCACCGGCGTATACCGGCGGCAAGGCATTTGGCGCAGGGGCGTCGGCGCTGACAGTGGTCGCACCCAATTCCAATGTGTCGCCATCCTGACGGCTGTTCGCATCCTGCGGGATGGCCGGGGTTGCGGCGAGGGCGGTGAGGCTCAAGGAGCAGCAAAGGGCGAGCAGGGTGGGGCGAAACGGCACAGCGAACGGAGTACGGATGGGCATGGTCGATCCTGACGGCGAACCGTCAATGTGAGGAAAAGGGTAACAGCGTTGCGCGTCCTCACTGCGCGGATACGACTCCGGCGCGAATGATAGTAATTATTATTAACGTCCTGCAACAAATTTGTGAGATTAAGGTCTGCGCGCGCGGATGCCGAGTAGAATCACGCCCTGAAAGCGATTCCTGAGGTGCGGTACGGTGGATTTACAGCAGGGTTTTGTCCTGACCCGGCATTGGCGCGATACCCCGGCGGGCACGGAGGTCAGTTTCTGGCTGGCCACTGACCAGGGCCCGAGGTTTATCCGCCTACCCGTGCAGACCTCGGTGATGTTCATCCCCGAGGCCCATCGCAAGCCGTTGGATTGGCTGCTCAAGGGCGAGCGCGACATCGAGTTGCGCCCGTTGCAGCTGTGCGATTTCCATCATCGCCCGGTGCTGGGCCTGTACACGCGCCAGCACCGCCAGGCGATGGACGTGGAGAAACGCCTGCGTGCCGCCGGCGTCGATGTCTACGAAGGCGACGTGCGCCCACCCGAGCGTTACATGATGGAGCGCTTCATCACTGCGCCCGTGTGGTTTGGCGGCACGCCCGACGCTACCGGCGTGCTCTGCGATGCGCAGATGAAGCCCGCGCCCGACTACCGTCCGCCCTTGAAACTGGTGTCCCTCGACATCGAGACCACCGCCCAGGGCGATCTTTATTCCATTGCCCTCGAAGGCTGCGGCGAGCGCCAGGTGTACATGCTTGGCCCGCCGAACAAAACCGATGCCGTGGACTTCAAGCTCGACTACTGCGACACCCGTGCCCAACTGCTCGAACGCCTCAACCACTGGCTTGCGGTGCACGACCCCGATGCGATCATCGGCTGGAACGTGGTGCAGTTCGACCTGCGCGTGCTCCACGAACATGCCCAGCGCCTCAACGTGCCGCTCATGCTCGGGCGGGGTGAAGAGCCGATGGCCTGGCGCGAACACGGCAGCCGCAACCATTACTTCGCCGCTGCGGCGGGGCGGCTGATCATCGATGGCATCGAAGCCCTGCGCTCGGCCACCTGGAGCTTCGAATCCTTCAGCCTGGAGAACGTCGCGCAGACCCTGCTGGGCGAAGGCAAGGACATCTCCACGCCGTACCAGCGCATGGACGAAATCAACCGCATGTTCGCCGAGGACAAGCCCGCGCTGGCGCGCTACAACCTCAAGGACTGCGAGTTGGTCACGCGGATTTTCGCGAAGACCGAACTGCTCAAGTTCCTGCTGGAGCGGGCCAGCGTCACCGGCTTGCCGGCCGACCGCAACGGCGGCTCCGTCGCCGCGTTCACCCATTTGTACATGCCGTTGATGCACCGCCAGGGCTTCGTCGCGCCGAACCTGGGCGACAAGCCGCCCCAGGCCAGCCCCGGCGGCTTTGTCATGGACTCACGCCCCGGTCTCTACGAATCGGTGCTGGTGCTCGATTACAAAAGTCTCTACCCGTCGATCATCCGCAGCTTCCTGATCGACCCGGTGGGCTTGATCGAAGGCCTCAAGCACACCGATGACAGCGAGTCGGTGGAAGGCTTTCGCGGTGCACGCTTCTCTCGCACCCGGCATTGTCTGCCTTCCATCGTTGCGCGGGTCTCCGAAGGCCGCGAAGTGGCCAAGCGCGAACACAACGCACCGCTGTCCCAAGCCCTGAAAATCATCATGAACGCCTTCTACGGCGTGCTCGGCTCCAGTGGCTGCCGTTTCTTCGATACACGCTTGGCCTCGTCGATCACGATGCGTGGCCACCAGATCATGCGACAGACCCGCGAGCTGGTCGAAGCCCAAGGCTACGAAGTGATCTACGGCGACACCGACTCTACCTTCGTGTGGCTGGGCAGCGCACATTCCCAAGAGGATGCCAGTCGCATCGGCCAAGCGTTGGTGCAGCACGTCAATGACTGGTGGCGTGAGCACCTGCACACTGCGTTCGGCCTGCAAAGCGCCCTGGAGTTGCAGTACGAAACCCACTTCACACGCTTCCTCATGCCGACCATCCGCGGCGCGGAGGAGGGCAGCAAGAAGCGCTACGCCGGCCTGGTCGTACGCAGCGATGGCAGCGAGGAGATGGTCTACAAAGGCCTGGAAACCGTGCGCAGCGACTGGTCGCCCCTGGCCCGCCGATTCCAGCAGGAACTCTACCAGCGCATCTTCCATCGCCAGCCCCACCAGGACTACATACGCGACTACGTGCGCCGCACCCTGAGTGGCGAGTTCGATGAGTTGCTGATCTATCGCAAACGCCTGCGCCGCCAACTGGACGACTACGAGCGCAACGTGCCGCCCCATGTGCGCGCCGCGCGCCTGGCCGATGAGTACAACGACCGCCTGAACCGCCCGCGCCAATACCAGCGCGGCGGCTGGATCAGCTACGTGATCAGCGTCAACGGCCCGGAGCCCCTGGAAGTGCGGCAGGCGCCCATCGACTACGACCACTACGTCACCCGGCAATTGCAACCGGTGGCCGATGCGATCCTGCCGTTTGTGAATGATGATTTCAGCACCCTGGTGGGTGGGCAAATGGGCCTGTTTTAAAACGCTTGATTCGTCAGTGCGCGAGCCTGCACTCTCTGTTCCTGACGACCATCCAGACGGCGCAGCCCCATGACCCCACTTACCTTGACCGGCACCACGGTCGAACTCCTGCCCCTGCAAAGGGAACACAAGGCCGCCTTGCTCGAAGCCGCCGCCGATGGCCAATTATGGGACCTCAAGGTCACCCACGTACCGGGCCCGGACACTGTCGATCAATACATCGACACCGCACTGGCGGGACGCGACGCCGGTAGCGTGATCCCGTTCACCCTGGTGCGCCGCGATACCGGCCAGGTGGTTGGCAGCACACGCTTCTGGAAGGTCGACCGGGCCAACCGCAAGCTCGAAATCGGGCATACCTGGCTGGCGCTGTCGACGCAAAAAAGCGGCATCAACACCGAAGCCAAGCTGCTGTTGCTGACCTACGCGTTCGAAGTGCTCGATTGCGTACGCGTGCAGTTCACCACCGATGAACTCAACGAAAAATCCCGCGCCGCGATCCTGCGCCTCGGCGCCGTGCAGGAAGGTATCGTGCGCCACGAACGCATCATGCCCGATGGACGCAAGCGCAACTCGGTGCGTTTCAGCATCATCGATTCGGAATGGCCACAGGTGAAGGCCAACTTGCAGGCCAAACTGCAACGCTAGGAGGAAAAGCCCATGTACACGCTCTACGGTATCGATGAATCCGGTTCCTGCATGATCGAAATCGCCCTGCAGCGGTGTGCGGTGCCGTGGCGGCGAGTGGATGCAGCCTCGTGGGCAGACGGCGAGGGCAGTTCCGAACTGGCGCGTATCAACCCGCTCAAACAGGTGCCGACGCTCGTCACCCCCGACGGCCAAGTACTGACAGAAAGCGCCGCGATCCTGATCCACCTGGGCCTGGAGTTTCCCGACTCCCACCTATTGTCCGACAACCGCGCGCAGATCATTCGCGGCCTGGTGTACATCGCCGCCAATTGCTATTCGGCGATCGGCATCATCGACTACCCGCAGCGCTGGCTTGGCAACGTCAACGACACCGTGCAAGCGCAACTGGTCACCGGCACCCGGCGCTACCTGCATCAGGCCTGGGTAGTGTTCGCCGATCAGTTTGCCGACCAATTGCTTGCCGCGAACAATACGCCGAACGCACTCGGCTTGATGGCTGCCGCGGTGTCGCGTTGGGACGAGGCGCGGGACGCGTTGAACGGCCTGGCGCCAGGCTTTGCGCAGACACTGGCGCAGGTGGATGCCGATCCCCTTGTAGCGCCTGTATTTGCTCGGCATTGGCCGGAGTGGAAGGTCTCATGATGTTTCCGTAATCAGTGGAAACAATGACGGTCGCCCCCATCAAACCCTTGCGTAGCGGGCGTCCTGACCTACGCTTTCTTAAAGTGGTGTAGGAATCATCCTTGAATTTGACTGTCGCAGACATGAAACTCAAGAACCCTGCATGGAATTCAAAGGAGGTGCGCATGCTCATCCGGTCGCTGACCCTGGCTACCTTGATGGCTTTTACGGGGCCGCTGTTGGCTGCTGATGATATCAACCCGCTCAAGCAGGACTTGGGCAAGGCCCGGCCGCTGGTGGTGGTGGAGCTTGATTCCGGCAACGACACCTTGGCGACCCTCAAGAAACAGTTGGACGAGCCTGCGACCAAGCAGTCCTTTGAAGAACGCAGCATGGTGTTCTACACCGTGAAGTTCGGCAGCATCGGTGCCGAAGGCGAGAAGTTCGCCAAGGACCCAAAAGACAGCAAAAAGCTCACGCCGCCGGAAACCAACGCGCTGATCCGTGCCCTCAAGCTGGGCGCCGGCAGCGGTACCAAAGTGATCCTGGTGGGCAAGGATGGCGAGAAGAAACTCGAGAAGACCGTGCCGCCGGATACCCTCGACCTCAAGGCGTTCTTCAGCGCCATCGACCAGATGCCGATGGCCGAGAAGGAAACCGCCGCCCCGGCTGAGCCTGAACCGGCTGCACCGGCGCCAGCCAAGGGCGCCAAGCCTGCCAAGCCAGGCAGCAAGCCAGCGCCTCAGCAACTCGACGACTAACTGGTTTTGGTCGGTACGTGATCAATGTGGGAGCCGGGCTCGCCCGTTCCCACAGTGGATCTTCAGCATGCCTAAGTTGTCGCCTTCTCCCCGGTCGCCTTGCGCACCGGAAACGGAAAGTAGAAAAACCGCAGGAACGCCACTCGCTTGATCACTTCCCCGATCAACAACGGCACCACCACCGCCACCACAAAGCCGATACAGGCCGCGACAAGCGCAGGCAGCCCCAGGCGTTCCATCAGGTCGAACGTCTTGTGTTGGATCTCACCGTGAAAGATCAGCAGGATCAGCGTCGACTGACCGATGTAGGTCATCGCCCGGGTGATCAGTGCCGAGACCATGAGTACCCGCGCCAGCGCCCAGCACGCATACACCCCGATCATCGCCAGCAGGCTGGTCCATAGCCAGTGATCGTAGCGACGCTGCGCCAGGTCCATGGTATCGCCCCGGTACAGGAACACCGCGGCGAACAGCACGATCGACACCAACAGCGTCAGCAGCGACCCCGCATGGGTGCGCAACCAGTCCCGCAACAGGTAGCCATAGATGAAGCAGGTGCTGCTGATCAGGGTGATGTCGAGGCTGAACGGCAAGCCTGGCAGCACCCAGGTTCTGCCGCCCAGGGTGACGGGCAGTTGCCAGAACCAGGGCAGCATCCAGATGCCGACCAGCAACGGCACCAGCATCACTGCACAGCTCACGGGCAGTGGCAGGCGTTGGATCAGTCGCAGCACCACCCAACTGAACAGAATCGACACCCAGAAGTGCGGCAGGAACCACAGCGCCTGCCACGGGATGGTGTCCACCGACGCATACAGCACGCCGCCGACATCGGGCAGCAGCGGCTGGCCACGCAGAATGCTGCGCACGATCACGTAGGTGAGCATGGTGAAGAAAAACGGCTTGAGCAGGCCATCGGCCTTACGTATCGCCATCTCCACGAAGGGCTGCTCCGGCTTGAAGAACACGCCGGACAAAAAGAAGAACAATGGCAAGATGAACGACGCCAGGATCGGGTACAGCAAGTCCGGCGAGGTGGCGACAAACCAGCTGTGGGCATAGACGATCACCAGGATGCCGATGCCTTTGGCGATATCCATTTGAATCCAGCGATGTTTCACCTGATCACCCCTCTATAAAACCCACCGCCCCGGTAGGCGCTGGCGTGTGGCGAGGGCGCTTGCTCGCCACTGTTAATGTCATGCCTTGCGCCACGGCTTCAGCCACAGCCCCATCCCCAGTAACACCACCGCGCCGGCCAGCGTGCTCAGCCCCAGTTGCAGCCACACGCCTTCAACCCGAAACAGCACCAACGCCGCCAGCCCCATCACCCCTGCACTGAGCAGCCACTGCCGCGCCCAGGCCAGGACGCCGAGCAACCCCTGGCGCTGCATCAACAGCAGTGCAGTGCAGATGACCCCGGCCAGCGCGGCCAACGGGATGCCCGCCAGCCCGAACACAAACGGCAGCACGCCCAGCAACAGCACGTTGACCAGGCTGCCGAGCAGCTCGCAGCGCAGTGGCTGGCGCGTGTCACCAGCGGCATAGGCATAACGTGCAAGCAGTGCGTTCCAGGCGCCGAATACCAGCGGTACGGCAAACCAGGCCAACAGCAGTGGCAAAGGCGAGTCCAGCGATTGCCTGGGCAGCAGCAACGCGACCAGGCTCGGGGCCGCCGCCACCAGGCCGACGCCGGCGGGCAGGGTCAGCACGCTGGCGGTTTCCAGGCCACGCTTGAGCAGGGCCAGGCGCTCGTCGCCCTGGCGGCGGCTCATCATGCCCAGCAGCACCTGGTTGAGGCTCATCAGCGCAATCAGCGGCAGGTTCATCAGCTTGCGCGCCAGGTTGACCCAGGTCACCGCGCCTTCGCCCAGCAACGACGCCACCAGCCGTTCAATGAGGGCCAGGCCCTGGCTGGCGCCATTGCTCAGCAGCAGCGGGCCGATGCGTTGGCCCAGCTCCCGCAGTGGTGCAAACGACCGTTGCCAATGCCACGGCCGCCAGCCCTGGCGCCATACGGACGGCAGCAGCGCCAGCGGCATCAACAGGCTGCCGGCGAGGCAGGCCAGGGCCAATGAGTGAGGTTGAGTGGCGGTGCCGGCGAAGGCGAGGTAGGCCACCGGCGGCAGGTTGAACAACAACGAGCCCAAGCCCGCCAGTACAAAACGTTCGCCGGCCTGCAAGGGAATGCTGAACAGCGCATGCAGTATCAGCCCGGGCACGCACCAGGCGACAATCTGCAAGTTACTGCTGGCGAGCGCCGTGGCACTGGCCGCCAGGCCCGGCCCGAGCAGTTGCACTAGCCACGGCGCCAGCAGCGTCAACAGCAGGCTGGTAACCAGTGCGATCAGCAACAGCGCCGGAAACAGTACCGCCAGCCAACCGAGGCGTTCATCGTCTTTGCGCGCCAGGTACAGCGGCAGCGCAGCGGCGCTCAGCACGCCGCCGGCCAATGACATGCGCAACGCCTCTGGCAGAAACAAGGCGATCAGGAATGCATCGCTGCGTTCTCCGGCGCCCCAGGCCGCCACCAGCAGCCATTCGCGGGCAAAGCCCAGGCACAGGCCGAGCAGCGTCGCCAGCGTCAGCCAGACGGCAGAGCCCAGCATCAGGGCCGCGCGCCATCAAGCATGGATTTGCGATAGGCCACGCTTTTCACCTGCGGCAGGCGCGCCGGAAACAGTCGGCGGGCCTCCAGCACATTGATTCCAACCATTAGCCAGAACAGCGCAACCATCACCACCGCAAAGCTGAAGTAGTGGTCGAACAGGCCGCTGACCAGAGCCGAGAGGATCCCGGCGGTGGTGCCCAGCCACAGCGCATTGTCCTTGGTCAGGCGGATTGGGCCGCTGTCCGGGCGCGCTTCCCGCCACCAGCGTACGGTCACCGCGACAAAGAAGAGCATGCCGACGATGCCGGTCTTGTAGATGAAGTTCAGCCACAGGTTGGAGATGCCCAGCAAGTGCGTGCCGGGCACTGGCGGGTCCACCTTGAAGCCGATGCCGAACGGATACGACACCACCGCCTGCGGGAACATGCGGTATTCGTCGAAACGCACTTCGGTACTGGCGTTGTCCGAGGAAAAAATCGTCGCCAGGCGTTCCTGTAACGGCGGATAAGCGATCACCAGTGCCACGGTCAGCGCCGCGCCGATCATCAGCAGGCGTCCGGTGTACGGCACTCGGCGCGTGGCCATCCACAGCAGCACCAACGCCAGGCTGACCATCGCACCGCGGCTACTGGCCAGCAACAAGGCGGCCGCGCCCAGGCACGCCACACTCAGGCCGAGCGCGCGTTTCCAGCCTTGCTCGGTCATGCCGAAACAGAAGGCCAGGGGCAGCAGCAACGCCATGATCCCGCCGATGGCATTCGGGTGCATCCAGGGTGAGCCCATGCGTGAAGACATGGCTTCCAGGCCGAACTTCAACATGTCGAAGTTGCCGTAGTTGAACAGCGCCAGGATCGGCGCAATGCCGGCCCCGGAGCGCGTGCGCACAAACACCGCAATCGACAGCACCAGCATTGCCAGGCTGCCCAGCAGCAGGGCGATCACCAGGGATTCGCGGTGCTTGTGGTCCACCAGCAACTTGGCGCAGAGGAACACCGACGACAGGCTCAGCAGCCAGCGCAACCAGTTGGCCACGCCGCTGGTGTCGGCGTGGATGGTGACCTGGCCGACGATAAAGGGGAACACGCTGAACAGCATCAGCCACAAGAGCATCTGGTCGGTGGGCCGGCGGGTGAGGCTTGGTGTGTCGGGCAGGCGCGACAAAAAGTTGTGCCACAGCACCGCGCCCCAGGTCAGCGCCAGGATGGCTTCGCTGACAGTACTGCGGATGCCCAGGTTGACGGTGGAGTAGGGCATGAACGTGGCGACCAGGGCAAACAGCAACAGCCCCCAGAATGGAAAGCGCAGGATGGTCATCGCCCCGGCCAGGCCGATCACGGCCAGGAACGCCTTGGCCGGTGACAGCAACAGGGCGAGGGCGCCAAACAGCAGGCCGAAAAGAATCGCAACGAGGCCGGACAGGTTCACGTTCACTTCAGCTCCTCGATCAGTTCGGCCAGGCGCCGACGGTAGGCGTGATGGTTGAAGCGTTCCGCCCATTGCCGGCGTTGCTCGGGCGATTCTTCATCGGCCCGTTCGCCCAGGCTCACCATCAACTGCGTCAGCGCCGGGCCATCGGTGGGGGAAAAACGCGGTGCCGACGGCGGAGTGATTTCATCCAGCGACGTGCCGCTGGCCACCGCCACCGGGGTACCGACGCTCAGGGCCTCGATCACCGGCAGGCCGAAGCCTTCGGCATACGAAGGTTGCCACAGGCGCGAGGCCTGGCGGTACAGCGCATGCAATTCGGCATCTGACACGCCACTCAGCGCGCGTATACCTGGCAGCGTACGCTGGGTTTCGGGCAAATGATCGAGGCTGCCCACCACCACCAAGTCCGGCACGGCGGGGGACTGGCGCCGCGCCTGTTGCCACGCGTCCACCAGGAACGGCACGTTCTTGCGCAGCTCGCGGGTGCCCACCAGCAGCCAATAACGCGCGGGCAGTTGGCGTTTACTGAGGTCCGCCGCCAGTTCGAAAAAACCCTCGACCTGGTTGGGCAGCACGCGAATCTTGCCCGCAGCCTTGGGGAATAGCCGCGCGGTTTCATCGGCGCTGTACTGCGACGGCGTCCACACCCGGTCGGCGCTGTGCACCGCGTAGGCAATCGACAGGCGATCGCTGGTCTTGTAGATCAGCGCCTTCAAACGGTTGGCGTGGTAATTGTTCAGGGTGATCTGGAACAGGTCATGCAAGAGCACCACGGTGCGCAGCCCCTTCGGCTTGGGCGGCAACGGCAGGCCCATGTTGAAGGTGCTGATGTACAGGTCGATCCGCTCCTCACGCAAGGCCCGCGGTAGAAAACCGGCCTCGAAACGCAGGCGATTCTGCGGCTGGTGCATGGCGGTCTTGGCGCATCCCCAGGCCGGGCAGTGGGCCTGCAACCGGGTTTCATCGCCCAGGGGCGCCACGGTGAACCGCTCCAGTTCGATACCTGGCAGGCTGTGCAGGGCGCTTTCCAGCGCGTACACCTGGCGGCTGATGCCCGATTGCGGCGAGGTGCCGACGGTGCGGTAATCCAGGCCTACACGCATGCGGGCTCCTTCTGATTCAACGGCGAAAGGGTGGCGTACACCTGCTCCAGCTGGCTGGCAGCGACGCTCCAGTCATGGGCCCGACGCACATAGGCACGGCCCGCTTCACCCATGGGCGCGGCGGCATCGGGAAATTGCAGCAGGCGCACCACGGCGTCCGCCAGGTGGGTGGCGGTTTGCCCGCCGAGGTAGTCCAGGCCTTCCACCAGGTCCAACCCCGAGACGCCTTGCTCGGTACTTGCCAGCGGCAAGCCGGCGGCCAGTGCTTCGAGCACCTTGAGCTTGGAACCGCCGCCATGGCGCAACGGCGCCAGAAACACCGAACAACTCGACTGCAGGTTCAGCAGGTTGGGCACGAAACCCTGCCACTCGATGCGCGGGTCCTGCCAGCGTTCACGCCAACTGTCCGGCATGCCGAAACCACACACGCTCATGCGCGCATCCGGGCAACGCTCCCAGACCTTGGGCAGGATTTCATCCAGGGCCCACTCGATAGCGTCCACGTTGGGGGCGTATTCATAGTTGCCCAGGAATAGCACGCGGCGTGTCGATGGGTCGGGCCGGGCGGCAGCGAAGTGATCGCAATCCACGCCATTGACCACCACCGACACCGGTTTGCCGGCGATTTTATTGAGGGTCTGCGCGTCACTGTCGGTCACCGCCACCACACGCGCAGCCTGGCGCATCACCCGCCGTTCCCAGCGGGCGTAGCGCCACTGGTCATAGCGAATGAACGGCAGCGACCAGCCCGGCAGGCGGTCATAGGTGGCCGCGCCCAGGGCCGATTCGACGTTGTGTTCGGTCAGCACGAAGGGCTGGGATTTACGCGCCAGCGCCTCTTCGTAAGGCTGGAAGCTGTAGCTGTGCTCGATCTGCACCACGTCCCACTGTTCGTCGAGCAGTTGGTTGAACCTGTCCTGCAGTGCGCCCGACAAGCCATTCACACTGGCCAGCAGCGGGTAGGGTGCAAACAGCCCCGCGACCAGCGTCTTCACGCTGCGCAAGGGGCGGCGTGGCAGGATGATCAGTTGTTCCACAAACGCCTCGAGCACCTGGCGGTCAGTGAGTGACACCGGATGTTTGTCATGCAGCAGCAGGGTGATCCGGTGCCCCCGCGCGGCCAAGCTGCGCAGCAGGTGGAACTGACGCGTCTTGCCGCCGCTGGTGGCAGGCCAGGGTGAGTAGGGCAGGATCCATAAAATGCGCATGGCAGGCCTCAATCCCATAACAGAATTTGCAGGTTCGACTTGACCGGTACGGTCAGGCCGTCGGTGCCGCTCACCGGGGTTTGTGTGCCGCGCAGCGGGTCGTACAGGGTGGCGCCTGCCAGGTTTGGCAAATGGGCGTTGCCACCCTGGGCGGACCAGAAAAACCATAGCTTGCGGCCGTCGGTACGGGTCCAGCCGATGCTGAACAGGCCGTCGGGCAACGCGTCGGCGGTGGGCGGGTCTGCGGGGGTAAGCTTCGGCCCGCTGACGTCGAGGAAATTCTTCAGTGCGGTGTAGACGGCCTTGGGGTTGGTGTCGATATCCAGCAAGCCATAAGACTGGTCACGTACGCTGGCGCGCTGGTCGAGGTCGCTCAAGGTAAACAGGAAGATCTTGTCGAAATCCATTGCACTCATCAGCGCAAGGCGGCGAACCACGTAGTCGGCCTGTGCCTGGGGGGTGATGATGTCCTGGGCGTCTTTGGGCCCCTTGTAGGTTGACCAGCCCCACTCGGTGCTCCACAGGGTTTGCACACCGCCGTTGCGCAGGGCCTGGTTGAGCTGGGTGGTCTTGGCGATGAAGTCCAGGTTGGCCGGGTCGTTGCCCTCGGGCAATTGGGTGTAGGGGTGATAGGACACCACCGTGTTCAGGCTGGCCACGCCCAGCGCGCCCAAGGCGTCGAACATGGTCTGGCCGTTGGGCATTTCACTGAAGAACGCCATGCCCGCAGCCACCACCGGCTTGCTCGGGTTCACGGCCCGCAATGCCTGGGTGGTAGCGGTGAGCAGGGTGGCGTAACCCGCCGGGTCCGCCGCCGGGCGCCAGAAGCCCAGCAGGTTAGGTTCGTTCCAGACTTGCCAGGCATCGACGCTGGGGTAGCGCTGGGACAGCAAGGCCATGCGATTGGCGAATACGTTGGGGTCTTTCGGCGGGTACTGGTCCGGGTACATCGACAGCGGCGGGGCGCTGGAGATAAAACGCGCCGAACCCACCAGGTAAAACACCGACTTGATCTGGTTCTGTTGCAGCTTGCCCACCAGTTCATCGAGGGTGGCGAGCTTGTATTGGTTCTGTGCGGTTTCCAGCTGGTCCCAATGCAAATCCAGGCGCACCCACTCAAGGCCCAGGGCCTTGAGGCGGTCGATCTGCTTCTGGTAGCGCTCGGGGCTGAACCACAAGAACTGCGCATTCACCCCCAGGAAATCCTTCCAGACCACCTCCTTGCTACCCTTGAGCACATGGCTCTCGGCATCCGCCTGGCGCCCCCACAGGAACGCGGTCAGCCCCAGGGCTACGACCACTGCGAGGGTCGCGAGAAAGGTAGGTTTACGCGCCATGGGTCGACCCTGCAATGGCCTGTTCGAAGAGCTGCTTGAATTTCTGCGCCGTCAACGGCCACAGGCGCTCGCGACCAATCTCCCCGGCACGCTCCGCCCAATCCCGGGCCAGCAGCGGTGTGCGCGCCAGGCGCAACAGCTGTTCACTGAGCGCTGCCACATCGCCTTCGGGGTAGATAGCGCCGTTGCCGCTGGCGACCTCCTCGGCGAACGCGCGCGCATCGGAGGTGATCGCGCCACGCCCGCAGGCGGTGGCCCAGGACAACGCACCACTGGTGCCGCGCTGGCGTCCCAGCAGGCCGAGTTTTTTCGATTCGCGATAGGGCAGCACCATCACATGGTGGGCCTGGATGGTCTGGGCAATCTCGTCAGCCGGCAGGTTCAGCCGCCAGTCGATCGAACCGGTCAGGCCCAGTGCCGCGATCTGCGCGTTCAACTGCTCCAGGTAGTTTCCGCCCGCGCCAAAGGCCATTTCCGCGGCCGTGCCACCGGCCAGGGTCAGGCGCACGCGGTCGCGCAGTTCGGGGGCTTGCTTGAACATCTCCGCCAGGGCCTGCACCAGGTCTTCGATGCCTTTGCCACGGTAGATAAAACCGAAATACAGCACGTGCAGCGTGTCGAGCGACGGCAACGGGGCCGGCGCAATCGCCAGGTTGGCGTGGTTGATCACCGCCACTTTGCCGGCGGGCAATTGCATGCGCTGGCTCAGGCAGTCGGCGCCCAGGCGGGTAAGGGTCACCAGCCGGGTCAGCCCCTTGGCAACCTGGCGCTCTTCGCGCAAGGTCAGTGGGTCGGCCAGCACCACGGCTGCCTGGGGCAAGGGGCTGGGCAGGCGTTCCAGCAGGTTCAGCGGGAACGGCAGGTGCTCACGCCGCCACACGATGCGCTCCGGGTCGTGCACGGTGGCCGTCAAGGGCAACTGTGGATAAGCCTTGCGCAGTTCACGCAAGGCCAGGAATTCCCCCAGGCGCCCACCGCCCAGCTCGGCGTGCACCAGGTCGACGGCTTGCCAATCGAAGCCGGCGATGGCCTGCTGGATCGCCTCGGAGTTGCCCGCCACACCGGCCAACGGCGTCAGCACCGTCACACCGAGGTGTTCCAAGGCCGTGCGGAAATGGTTCGCGTAGTCGGCGATCCCATTTTTCTCCGGCGGCAAAGGCGCGAGCAGGGCGATACGCATCAGAACGCCCCCCGGTATTTGCCGATGGTCTGCAGCACTTTGCTCGGCACTTCGAACTTGCGACGGTTGATGATGATGCCGTCCACCTTGCCGAACGCGGTATTGAGGATCGACAGCGCATGCTCGACCACCGGCACGGTACTTTTGCGCGCTTCCACCACCAGCCCGATCAGGTCGGCGCGGCGCAGGGTGATAAACGCTTCGCGGTTGTCCAGCAAGGCCGAGGCGTCCAGCAGCACTACTTCACCCGGCGCAGCGTCCTCCGGCCCCCCGACCCGCACATTGACGCCATTCTCACGCAGCAGTTGGCGCAGTTGCTCGACCACAAAGGTCACCCCTTCGCCGTGGCGCGCCGAGGTCAGCCCCAGCACCATGCCCTGTTCGGCAATGCGGTCGGGCTGCAGCAGGCTGTACAACCGGTAGATGCTCGCATTGAACGCGTTGGTGCTTTGCGCGGTGGTGGTGTCCAGCTCTGGGAGGGTGGTCCACAGCGGCAGGCCGAACTTGCGTTCCACCAGGCCGCCGTCGTGAATGCGCTGGTCGAGCAGGTAGCACAGGTAGATCACCAGCAAGCCGACGATGATGGCGAACGGGATCGCGAGGATCAGCATCACCAGGGTTTTCGGGAAGATGCGGCCTGGGTTCAGGGTGGCTTCTTCGATCACCGCAATGTTGCTGATCTGGCTGTTGTCCAGCTCGCGGTCAATGCGCGACTTTTCCAGGTTATCGACGTAGAGCGCGTAGTTGCGCTCAGTGGTGTTCAGTTCGCGGGAAAGACGTGCCAGTTCCGGCTCGATCTCCAGGGCTTGCTTGCGTTGCGCTTCGAGGTTCAGCAGTTGCTTTTGCTGTTCAATCAGCTGGGTACGCAGGGCCTGGTTGTTGCTGGTTTCGTCCAGCAGCACGCGTTGCAAGTGGATTTCCAGGGTGTTCGGCGCGCGGTTCTCCGAGGCTTGCACCGTGTTGCTCTCGTTGGCGACCTGGGCCTGCATCGCACGGATCGAGGCATCCAGGGCTTTGACCGGCGGCGCGTTGTCGGTGTAGGTGCGCATCATGTCAGCCTTTTCCAGCAGCTTCTGGTTAAGCAGGCGACGCAAGTCCTGCTGCTGCGGGTTCAGTGCGATCTGGCGCACCGTGGTGACTTCCTTGGGCTGGCCCTTGAGCTGGGTGCGCGTGCTCTGGATGGCGCTGTCGGACGAGGCGATCAAGCGCGTGGTGTTGAAGGTCTCGCCGCGCAGCACGTTGATGCGCTCGGACAAGTCTTCCAAGCGGTCGGTGATGCTCGCCGCGCCGATCTCATTCAGGTGGGTGAGGATCTGCTGCTTGTAACTCTTGATCTCGGTGGCGCTGTTGGCCGCCTGGCCTTCATAAAAGGCGTACAGGCTCTTGCGACCCAGGGCCTGGGTGCGTTCGTTGATATAGGTTTCGACCCAATCCTTGACCACCGCCTGGGCAATCTCTGGGTCGCTCCACTTGAAGCTGATGTCCATCACCGTGGAGCCGGCGGCATGGCTCACCTCAAAGTTCTTCTCCAGGCCGGCGGCCAGGCGTTCCACCGGGGTGGTCTTTTCAACCACACCAACGGTTTCCAGCACCACGCGGATGCCGTCGAATATCGCACCCACGCCGCTCTTGACGTAGTACTTGGTGCGCTTCCAGAAACCTTCCGGTGGCGGTGCGTTGTCGATCACTTCCAGGTAATGCTCGGCCACGGCGCGCACGATGGGGCGGCCGGTGAGCAAACGCTCTTCGTCGACAATCGGGTCGCGCTGGGTGCTGGGCATCACCAGCGCCTGGCGGTTGCTGATCTCGATGGGCAGGGTCGAATCACGCCCCGGCTTGACCAACAGACGCGCGGTGGACTCGTATTTGGCCGGCAGCAGGAACGCCCCCAGCAGGATGATCACCAGCGCGGCAATCGCTGCCAGTTTGAACTCGCGCCGGAAGATGAAGAACAAGCGCAGAAGATCACGAAAAGAACGGATCTCGATCATTGGGATGTCGCTCCTTTAGTTGTTGCCGCCGCTGGTTCGGGTGTAGTTGTAGCCAACCCCAATGGACTTGGTGAACGGAATCAGTTGGTTCATGTAGGTGTCGACCCCTTGGATACGCTCGCCCACGTTGGACTTGGGCACGAACACCACATCGCCACGTTGCAGGCGCACGGGTTTGCGCCCGTTGGCGCCGGTCTTGAGCAGTTGGCTGAAGTCCAGGAAATACGCGCGATACGCGCCCTGGGCGTCTTCGCGCAGCAGGGCGACCATGCTGGCGTTGCCCGCCGGGCTAACCCCACCGGCACCGATGATCGCTTGTTCCAGGGTGTTGGCCGTGCCGATCTGCACGGCTGTCGGGTTGTTCACCGCACCGCCGACAATGATTGAACTGCTGGGTGCCTGGTTGATGTTCACCGTCACGCGTGGCTCGCGGTAGACCGGGGCGAGCTTGTTGGTCAGCTCCGTGGCCAGCTCCGAAGGCTGGCGACCGGCGACCTGGATCGGCCCCAGGAACGGGTAGTTGATCTTGCCGTCGGTCTGCACGGTGTACAGCGTCAGCTCGTAGATGGTGCTGACGTTGAACGCCGACAGCGTCGGCATCTCGCCGGCATCGCGCACGATACGCAACTGGTCGCCGATGCGGATACGTTCCACCGCCGGTGGCAGCTGGGCCAGTTGATCGAGGGCGCGCTTGCCTTCCTCGACCGTCTTGTCGTCCGGCGGGACGATACGTGCCGGCGTATTGCAGGCGGCCAAGGCCATCATGGCCACGACAAGCAGGGTTCGTTTCATCAAGGGGGACTTCCTGTAGGGCATGATGCTCACCTCCAATAACCGGGAAACATGCTGATGCGCCGCTTGAGGGCGAGGGGGAGGCGGCGCTCCAGATGGCCCAGCCGATAGCCGAGCAGTTTGAACGCACTGCGTACCAGTACTTCGGGGACACGGTGCAAGGCACCGGCCTTGCGCAGGGCCGCGAGCTCGGCCAGCACGTAGCGCTTGCCTTCGCCCCCCGCGTCGCCAAAGGCCTGTTTGATCCACGGCTCGCGGCCATAGAACACGCCAATGTCGAAGTAGCGGTGAAACTCATCCAAGAGTTTGTAATCGTGGGAGTGATGCACCCATGCGGTGGCGGCGTAGCGCACCTTGTAGCCTTCGAGCAGCATGCGGGCGGCCACATAGGCGTCTTCGCTGCCGATCACGTCAGCGGGGAAACCGCCCACGGCCTCCAGCACGCTGCGCCGGTAGACGGAAAACGAGTCGGAACTGAAACAGGTCTTGATCCCCAGTTCCGGCGCATCGGCCAGGCTCTTGCTGCGGCTCTGCTCCGGGTAGTTGAAGTGCCGCGATTGCGCACCCAGCACGCCGGCATCGGGGTGGGGCAACTGGCGCCCGTAGGCCACGCCGTTGAGCGGGTCCTGCTGCAGTTCGTCCAGCAGGTTGGCGAAGGTTTGCGGGGTGGCGGGGATGGCGTCCTGGGTCATCACGATCAGCGCGTCGCCGCCTACCTGTTCGCTGGCCCAGCGCCGAGTGCCGCCGTGATTGAAGTCGCGCGCGTCGATCACCTCGACCCGTGCACCGAACGCGCGAAAGCGCGCCACAGTGTCGTCGCTGGAGGCACTGTCCACCACCAGCGTCTCGTCAGGTTGCAGGGTTTGCATCTGCAGGGCCGGCAACAGGCGCGCCAGGTGGCTGGAGGCGTTACGGGTCGGGATGATCAGTGATGTGCGCATGTCATTTTTTCACTGCTGCGGGCGCGCGCCCGTAGATGTCATCGAAGCGCACAATGTCGTCCTCGCCCAGGTACTCGCCGCTCTGCACTTCGATCATCACCAAATCAATGATGCCGGGGTTGGTCAGGCGGTGTTTGTGCCCGGCGGGGATGTAAGTGGACTCGTTGGCGTTGATCAGGAATTCCCGCTCGCCGTTGGTGATCTGCGCCGCGCCGCTGACCACGACCCAGTGTTCGCTGCGGTGGTGGTGCATCTGCAGCGACAGCGACGCCTGGGGCTTGACCACGATGCGCTTGATCTTGAAGCGGCTGCTTTCCTCCAGCACCGTGTAGGTGCCCCACGGCCGGGTGACGGTGCGGTGCAGGCTGTACGCCGGATGGTTCTGGCGCTTGAGCTCGGCGACGATGTAGCGCACGTCCTGGCTGCGATGGGCGTCGGCGATCAACAGCGCATCAGGGGTGTCGACGATGATCAGGTCGCGCACGCCCACGGCACCGAGTACCCGCTTGGGCGAGTCGATGTAGCAGTTGTGCACGTCATGCAAAATCGCTTCGCCGTTGATCTGGTTGCCATGGGCGTCGCTGGGCGTGAGCTGGCGCAAGGCTTCCCACGAGCCGATATCGCTCCAGCCGATGTCGCAGGGCACCACGGCGACTTGCTTGGACTTCTCCATCAGCGCCACATCGATGGACACATCCGGCGCGCTGCCGAACGCGTCCGAGTCCAGTTCACGCTGGCGCGAGGTTTTGTTTTGCAGGCTCTGGCTGTGTTCCAGCGCAGCCCGGGCGGCTTCGAGTACGTCGGGCGCATGGGTGGCGAGTTCGTCCACCAGGGTGCTGGCCTTGAAGCAGAACATGCCGGCGTTCCACAGGTGTTTGCCGCCGTCCAGGTAGCCTTGGGCGGTGGTCAGGTCGGGTTTTTCCACGAAGCGTTTGACCCGGTTGCCCGTGCCCAGCGGCTCGCCCTGTTCGATATAGCCAAAGCCGGTTTCCGGGTGATCGGGCTGGATGCCGAAGGTCACCAGGTAGCCGGCCTCGGCCAGGTCGCGGGCCTGGGTCACGGCCTCGGCAAACGCCACTTCATTGAGGATCAGATGGTCGGCCGGCATCACCAGTAACTGCGCCTCGCCGCCGAAATGCTCTTGCACATGCAGCGCCGCCACCGCGATCGCCGCCGCCGTGTTGCGGCCGAAAGGCTCGAGCAGCAGGTCCAGGGGCAGGTGGGCCTTATTGACCCCGCGGTAGTCATCCAGGGTGCGGAACAGCAGGTCGCGGTTGGTGACCGTCAACACGCTTTCCACGCCGGGCAGTTTGGCGGCGCGTTGGAAAGTTTTCTGCAGCAGGCTCTGGCCGTCACGCATGCGCATGAACGGCTTGGGCATGTTCTGCCGGGACACCGGCCACAGCCGCGTGCCCGAACCACCGGAAATGATGCAGGGAATTAATCCGTTGAGTGTGTTCATCAATAGACTTCCTTGGTGGAAAGGACGGCCGGGACCGTCATGAAGACGATGTACAAGTCGAACCACACCGACCACTTGGAGATGTACTCCAGGTCGTACTCGACACGTTTCTGGATCTTGAACAGGGTGTCGGTTTCACCCCGGTAGCCGTTGATCTGCGCCCAGCCGGTGATGCCCGGTTTTACCCGGTGCCGCGAGCTGTATTCGCTCACCGCCACCTCGAAGGGAACGCCCGCCGCTTTGGTCGCCGTGGCGTGTGGGCGCGGGCCGACCATGGACATGTTGCCCAGCAACACGTTGAACAGTTGCGGCAGCTCGTCGATGCTGGTCTTGCGGATGATGCGGCCCACCCGCGTGATGCGCGGGTCTTCGCGGGTGGTTTGGCGTTCGGCGGTGAAGTCGCTCTGGTCGGTGTACATCGAGCGGAACTTGAACACGCGGATTTCGTTGTCGTTGTAGCCATAACGGTTCTGGCGAAACAGCACCGGGCCCTTGGAGTCGAGCTTGATTGCAATCGCTGTCGCCAGCATCACCGGTGACAGGCACACCAACGCCAGGCTGGCGAGCAGGAAGTCCTCGCAGCGCTTGATCACCGGTGACCAGCCGCGCAGCGGTAACTGCGAAGTATTGAACATCAGGATGCCGCCCACATCGGTGATCTTGCTGTGGCCGTAGCGCAGGGCGGCCATGTCCGGCACCAGCATGACGTTCACCGACAGCTGCCGTAGGCGGTTGACCAACCCATGAATGCGTTGCTCGGCGGCCCAGGGCAGGCAGATCATCACTTGGTTGACCTGCTCGGCGCGGATCAGTTTTTCCAGGTCGCGGGTGTTACCCAGCAGCGGCAGGTTGCTCAGCTCCTTGGGAATGCGCTCGGTACGGTCGTCAATGAACCCGATCAGGCCGGAGCGGATGTCACCATTGCGCTGCAAGTGATCGGCAACATGCACGGCGGTATCGGTAAAACCCAGGATCACCGTGCGTTGCAAGTACTTGCCGGCACGCATCAGCTTGCTGTACAGGCGCAGCATCAGCAGGCGCTCAAGGCAAAACAGACCCAGGCTGGCGGCGTACCATGCCGCCAGGTTGCGCGGGGTCAATTGCGGAAAAAACTGCAAGATCTGGTACATGAACAACAGGATGCAAAAAGCCGCAGTCCAGGCCTTGATCTTGGTTTTCAAGCGCAGGCGGTTGCTGAACAATTCTTCGGAATAGATGCCCAGGGCCTGGAACAGAATAATCGTCAGGGCCGCGAAAAAAACCAGCAGGCCCAGGAAGTGCGGGCGCAGCTCAGGGTCCATCGGGTCGAGGAAAAGCACCAGGACCAGCGGTGGCAAAATGGCCGTGAGGCCATGGATCAATTTGACGAAAACGACAAAGAACTCAACAAAACCGGCACGCGTTAAAAACAGACTGTCGACGGACGACTTCTCTCGCATAAAAACATCCCTCATTGCACGCCAGACTTCACTGTTCGAATATTTGTTAGATCAAGCAGCGGGCTGCCTTAGAACAAAGGTCGAACGACTACTCTGGGTAATACGCAACTTTCCAATCCAAATGCACAATCCAAATGCAGCTATCCATTTGAAGGGATTTCGCGGGGGTAGTGGCTAAAGGAGTGTTCCCTTGTGCGCTCAGTCAACTATTTGACTATGGTGCGGAGGCGGCATGCTAGACAGCTTAATCAATCTTTTCTGTGGCATTTTATTGACGTTCCTTGTCCGAACACTCGGTGTTTAGGTGTGTTTTTGAGTGTAGAAACAAATGTGGGATTTTTCCTGCTTAAAGGAAAAACCTTTTTCAATGCGAGGTAGGAAAAGGGGACAAACATGAGGGGGGCTGAGGCACTTAGTGCCCGGCCACCGGGGCTTTCGCCCGATCAGAAGTTGCCTTTTAAACTGATGTTGAAATGGCGCGCTTTAGCGTAAAAGTTGTTCCATGAGGCTGTACCGACGGTTTTGTATCAGCTTTTATCGAACAAATGGGTACTGTTGAACACCAGGATGAGTTCCGCACTGCAGGCGCGGGTGTGACGTTTCGCGATGCCGCAGCAATGTATCCAGCACAATTTTTTGTCTACCCCAGAGGCACCGACTAATCTGCAGGCTTTTCCCGGCGGATGGCTTGAGCATGATCGACCTCGCGACCCTGGCGGTTTTTTCCGGTGCTGTCTTGTTATTGCTGTTATCGCCAGGGCCGAACATGGCCTTTGTGATCAGCCATGGCGTCACCCACGGCTGGCGCGGGGGAGTGGCATCAGCCTTGGGTATTGGCGTGGCCGACGCGTTGCTGACCGCACTGACCGCCACCGGGGTAACGGCGCTGGTTGCCAGTTGGCCGCCTTCTTTCGACGTGATCCGGTACGCGGGTGTGGTCTACCTGTTGTGGCTGGTGTTCAAGACTTTGCAGAACAAACCTGGGCTGGACACTGCCCTGCAGCGCCGCGTGCCCCTCGGGCGGGTGTTTCTACAGGCGATGCTCAACAGCCTGCTCAATCCCAAGGCGTTGCTGTTCTTTGTGGTGTTTTTGCCGCAGTTCGTGCGGCCGGAGGCGGGCTCCATCGCTGTGCAATTGATGCTGCTGGGGGGCGTGCTGACGTTGGTCGCAGGCGTGTTTCACGTGCTGCTGGGGATTTTTGGTGGGGCGCTGAGTCGGTTCTTTGCCGGGCGCTCAAAAGGTGCCTGGCTGCAGAAATGGGGCTTGGCGACGGTGCTGACCGTGCTGGCTGTGCGCTTGGCGGTGATGTCTCGCCCGGCCTGACTGAAGCACACATTTTGATCAAAATGTGGGAGCGGGCTTGCCCGCGAAAGCGGCCTGACCGCCAACCACCATCTGCCTGTCACCCCGCGATCCAAAAATGTGGGAGCGGGCTTGCCCGCGAAACCGCTCTTACAGCCGATCACTATCTAACTGTCACCCCGCGATCCAACTGTGGGAGCGGGCTTGCTCGCGAAGACGGCCTGACACCCAACCACTGTCTGCCTGTCACCCCGCGATCCAAAATGTGGGAGCGGGCTTGCCCGCGAAAGCGGCCTGACAGCCGACCTGAATGTTGGATCAGACCGGGTATATATCCGTTATTTAGGTGATGGCTGCTATGGGTTCCGCTCTTACAGCGGCTCACTTTTGAACAGCGCAAAAGTAAGCAAAACGCTCTTGCCCCAACACTCGGCACCTCGCTCACGCTCGGTGTGCCCGTAATCCGACAGTGATTTGGGGGGCCGCCGCCACGCGCCCTCCATGGCGCGGGGCGGCTAAACCGGCATCCCTGCCGGTTTACCCCCCAAATCCCTGTCGAATTTCGGCCAGCGTGTTTGATGGGGCGCCTCAGATCAAAGGCAAGATCAAAAGCTCGATCAAAAGCTCGATCAAGAGCTCGATCAAGAGCGGCTCGCTTCGCATCGTGGTTGGCGTGGGTGGTTACACCGTTGTCTCGATATGTATGGCTATCGCCGGCAAGCCGGCCCCTTGCGGTGTTTTGCTGGATCAGCCCAACCGTGCAGCGGCGCGCGCGACGATCTCAGCGCGCACCCTGCGCGATTCGGCGGTGCGCTTGTTGGCTTCTTCCAGCACATGCGCGGGCGCGGAGTCCGGGCGGCCGGAATCGAAGGGGGGCGCGGGGGCGTATTCGATCTGCAATTGCACCAACTGCGCCGCAGCCTCGCTGTACAACTCGGCCGCCAGGGTCAGGGCGAAGTCGATGCCGGCCGTGATACCGCCACCGGTGAGCAGGTTGCCGTCACGGACCACGCGCTCTTGCACAGGGATGGCGCCGAGCGGGGCGAGCAAGTCGTGGTAGGCCCAATGTGTCGTCGCCTTGCGGCCGCGCAGCAGGCCCGCTGCGCCCAGCACCAGCGAGCCGGTGCACACCGAGGTCACATAGCGCGCGGTCTGTGCCTGGGTCTTGAGGAAGTCCAGGGTCTGCGGGTCTTCCATCAACGCGCCCACGCCGGAACCGCCGGGCACGCAGATCACATCCAGGCGCGGGCAGTCGGCGTACGTCATGGTCGGGGTGAACACCAGCCCGGTGCTGGAAGTGACGGGTTCCAGATCTTTCCACACCAGGTGCAGTTTCACATCCGGTAGCGAACCCAGTACGTCGTAGGGACCCGTGAGGTCCAGTTGCTGGATGCCGGGGAACAACAGGAAGCCGATCTGCAAGGTCATGAATGTAGCTCCGTCAAAGGGGTGGACGGCTTCACTCTAGAGGCCTAGGCTTTGGCGAATACGCCATTGAGCCCACGAATCACGCCAATCATGCCTCGAATCGTCCATGTACTCGCTTTCGATAACGCCCAGGTGCTTGATGTCACCGGGCCGCTGCAGGTATTTGCCTCCACCAATGACCTGGCGCGCCAGCGCGGCGAACCCTTGCCTTATGCTGTCTCGGTGATCGCCGCGCAGGCGCAGCCGGTGATGACCTCGGCCGGCCTGGCGCTGGTGGCCGAGCCGCTGCCCGCTGTCGATGCGCCGTGCGACACCCTGGTGATCGCCGGCGGCTGGGGCGTGTACGGCGCCGCCGAAGACCCGGCGTTGGTGGATTGGGTGCGCGAGAAAGCCAGGCACACCCGGCGCATGACGTCAGTGTGTACCGGTGCGTTTTTGCTGGCCGCCAGCGGCATGCTCGACGGCTGCCGCGTGGCCACCCACTGGACGCGTTGCGAGGAGCTGGCGCGCAAGTTCCCCTCGCTGACGGTGGAGTCCAACCCGATTTTCATCCAGCAGGGCGCTGTATGGACGTCTGCCGGTGTCACCGCCGGCATCGATTTGTGCCTGGCGTTGGTGGAAGAAGACTTGGGCCGTGCCGTGGCCCTGGAAGTGGCGCGGCACCTGGTGGTGTTCCTCAAGCGTCCCGGCGGCCAGTCGCAATTCAGCGTGACCTTGTCGCTGCAAAAGGATGACAGCCGCTTCGCCGAACTCCACGCCTGGATGGCCGAAAACCTGACCCTGGATCTGAACATTTCCACCCTGGCCGCCCAAGCCGGCATGAGCGAGCGCAGCTTCGTGCGCCACTACCGGGCCGAAACCGGACAGACCCCGGCGCGTGCCGTCGAATTGATCCGCGTCGAAACTGCGCGCCGGCAATTGGCCGACAGCACCGCATCGATCAAGCGCATCGCCATGCAGTGCGGGTTTGGCAGTGAAGAGACCTTGCGGCGCAGTTTTCTGCGTGCGCTGGAGGTCACGCCCCAGGCCTACCGCGAGCGCTTTTCGCCAAGCAGCTCCAGTAGCGCGTCAAGCGTGGCCTGCGGCGCCTCCTGAGGAATGTTGTGGCCTACACCGTGCAACACCTGGCGCCGGTAAGACCCACTGAAATGCTCAATGTCATCATCCTCTTCGGGCGGCGGGCCCACGCCATCATCGGCGCCGCACAGCGAAATGCTCGGCACCGAAATCGCCGGTTGCAGGGCCAGTGCAGCTTCAATGGATTCCAGTGCCGGGTCGCCGGGCGCGTACATGAAACGATGGCGATACGAGTGAATCACCACCTCGACGAAATCCGCGTTATCGAACGACGGCGCCGTCTGGTCATACAGGCTTGGCCCCGCACCCCAGGACGGCGACCACAGTGACCACAACAGCTTGCAAAGTTCGCGACGGTTGGCGGTCAAACCGTCCACACCGCGCTGGGTGTGGAAGTAGAACTGGTACCACAAGCGATGCTCCGTCTCGGGCGCGCGTGGCTTGAGGGATTTGGCGATGTCCTGGATGTTGTAGCCATCCCCGGTCACCAACCCGCGCACGCGCTCAGGCCACAGCGCCGCGACGATACACGCGGCGCGCCCACCCCAGTCATAGCCGGCGAGGCTTGCCTGCGCGATACCCAGCGCGTCCATAAAATCCAGCAGGTCCTTGGCCAACGCCGCCTGCTGCCCGGAACGCATCACCTGCGCGTTGATGAACCGCGTAGGGCCATAACCGCGCAGATACGGCACCAACACCCGACACCCGCGCGCGGCAAGTACCGGCGCGATCTCGTCATAGCCACGCGGGTCATAGGGGAAGCCATGCAGCAGGATCACAGGCGTACCGTCGGCAGGGCCGTGGGCTTCATAGGCCACGTCGAGCATCGAAGTGCGCACGTAATGCAGGGGGAGGGCGGTGGTCATGGTCGGCTCCTGTCAGGTGCTGTAACTCTAATGGAGGGGTGTGACGGGATGGCGCGCGATTAAAGGCCGTGGTGTGACTTGTCCAGGCCAAGATCAGCGCGGCTCAGGACATGCTTGAAGTGATGCCGCCACAGCTCCACCCCCAACTGCCCGGAACGATCCAATGACGAGCCCACCGTCAGATCGCTGATCAGCGTCGGCTGCAGCCCCGCATCAAACAATGCAAACCCGGCGGCCAGCACGCACGTATCGGTCTGGATGCCGCACACCAGTACACGTTCCGGCCCGAGGCTTTTGAGGTAGGCGACGGTTTCAGGTGTCGGCGCATAGCCGTGCTTGATGAAGATGCGATCCGCGGCAATCAGGCTCTGGTCGTCCGGCGCCGGTTGCCAGCCGAGTTGCCGGGCGAAGGGCGTGACGCTCTCGTCATGGCGCTCCACGGTGGCGACTGACGGCATGCGACCCAGCAGGGAAGCGATGCCGTCGACCAGCCACGCCGGCGGGTTGAAGGAGGGCTGCACATCGATGATCAGCAGTACCTGGCGCATGGCGTTCCTGTCCGTGGTCGAGTGGCTGCCCATTGTGCACAGGCCACTTCAGGGTTGCCAGGTGGTTTTCTCGCCGCTGAGCTTGCGGTCCAAGAACGTCGCCGCGCTGATCAACGCCAGGTGACTCAATGCCTGGGGCGTATTGCCGAGGTGATGGGCCTGGCTGTCGAACTCTTCGGCGTACAAACCCAGGGGGTTGGCGTAGCGCAGCAGTTGTTCGAACTCCAGGTGGGCCTTTTCAACCTGGCCGGCGCGGGCCAGGCATTCGACGTACCAGAACGAGCAGGCCGCGAAGGCGCCTTCGGTGCCTTGCAGGCCGTCGATCTGGCTGTCGTCGTTGCGGTAGCGGTAGACCATGCCGTCGCGCACCAGGCTTTTCTGAATGGCTTCCAGGGTCGAGAGCCAGCGTGGATCGGTCGCCGCGACGAAGCGCACCAGTGGCATCAGCAGCATCGAGCCGTCGAGCGCCGTGCTGCCGGTATGCTGTACGAAATGCCCACGCTCTTCGTTCCAGAAATTGCTCCAGATGTCGGCGTAGATCGCTTGCCGGGTCTGGTCCCAGCGTGCGAACGGCGCTGGCAGCGAGCGCTTGGACGCCAGGCGGATGGCACGGTCCAGTGCCACCCAGCACATCAGCCGCGAATGCAGGAAGTGATGCTGCTCGCCGCGCATTTCCCAAATGCCCACGTCCTGGGTATTCCAGATCTCGCAGACCTGGTCGGCCACGTCCACGGTGTGTTTCCAGCCTTCGTGGGAGATCGCTTCCCCGTACTTGTTGACCAGGTAGACCGCGTCCATCAATTCGCCGTAGATGTCCAACTGGATCTGGTCGAAAGCCTCGTTGCCGATGCGCACCGGCTTGGCTCCGCCGTGGCCCTTGAAGTGGTCAAGCTCGGCTTCCGGCAACTCCTGGCGACCGTCGATGCCATACAGGATGTTGATCTTGGTCGACTGACTGCAGCAGTCGCTGACCCGGCCTTTGAGCCAGCGCATATAGGCATTGGCTTCCTCGACAAAGCCCAGGCGCATGAACGCGTAGACGGTGAACGAGGCATCGCGGATCCAGGTGTAGCGGTAGTCCCAGTTACGTTCGCCGCCGGGCGTTTCGGGCAGGCCGAAGGTCGCGGCGGCGATGATTGCGCCGTGTTTGCGCGAGGTCAGCAACTTGAGCGCCAGCGCCGAGCGGTTGACCATTTCGCGCCAACGCCCGCGGTAATTCGATTGCGCGATCCAGCCGCGCCAGAACTTCAAGGTATGGGCCAGCGCCAGGTCGGTGCAGCTGCTGTCCACGCGTGCATCCTCCTGCCCGCCGAGGACGAACTCGGCGCCTTCCTCTTGGTCCAGGGCAAAACTGGCCACGGCGGCGTCGTTCTCAAGCTGCAGCGGATGGCTGCCGGACAGGCGCAGGCCGGGTTGACCGCCGGCAGTGAAGACGACGGTGCCATTGTCCAAGGCTGCGTGGGTCGGCGTGCGCGCATAGTCGTGCCGCACCGCGCAGCGCAGGTGAATGTCAGCCTTGCCACTGACCACTCGAACCCGACGGATCAGCAGCGGCAAGTCATCGATTTCTTCGCTGATGACCAGCAGGTCAGTGATCTCCACCACAGCTTGGTCGCTGAGCCAACGGGTTTGCAGCACATTGGTGTCGGGCAGGTAGATTTGTTCGCGTCGCGCGTTGGGCAGGTCCGGGGTGAGTTGGAAAATGCCGGCGTCGGGGCTGTCCAGCAGCGAGCAGAAGATCGACGGGCTGTCGAATTCCGGCCAGCAGAAAAAGTCGATGCTGCCTTTGTCGTTCACCAAGGCGGCACTGCGCATATCGCCAATGATGCCGTGGGCATCGATGGCGCTCTGTTGTTCGTTCTTCAAATCAACCATTGCCACGGAACTCCGGATAAAGGCTCATGCCGCCGTCAATAAAAAGCGTGCTGCCTACCACATAGTCGGAGGCATCACTGGCCAGCCACACCACGGCGTTGGCCACGTCTTCCACATCGCCCACGCGACCGTAGGGAATCAGCTTGAGCAGTTCTTTTTCCGCCGCACCTTCGGTGGCGGCACGGTTGATCGCCGTACGGATCGCACCTGGCGCAATGCCGTTGATGCGGATGCGCTGTTGGCTGACTTCCTGGGCGAGGGTGCGCATCAGCATCTCAACGCCGCCCTTGGACGCCGCGTAATTCACATGACCGGCCCAGGGGATCAATTGGTGAACTGAGCTCATGTGAATGATTTTGCCCGCCGCCCGCGACACGCCATCGCGCACGCCTTGCCGATTGAAGATACGCACGGCCGCGCGGGCACACAGGAACTGGCCGGTGAGGTTGACGCCGATCACCGCATTCCAGTCGTCGAGGCTCATGTCGACCAGGTTGGCGTCCTTTTGCATCCCGGAGTTGGCTACCAGGATGTCCAGGTGGCCGAAGGCATCCAGGGTCTTTGCAAACAGCGTTTCCACATCGGCCTCTTTGGAGACGTCGGCGCCGATGGCGATCGCGCGGCCACCCTCGGCGTTGATCTGCGCTGCCAAGGCCTCGGCCGGTGCGGCCTGGCTGTTGTAGTTCAGCACCACGGCCGCTCCGGCCTGCGCCAGGGCCTTGGCCGCGCCTGCGCCAATTCCCGAACTGGCGCCTGTCACCAGGGCCACTTGTTGCTCCAACGAAATACGCATTGCTCACCGACCTTAATTTCGTGAGTTCAAGTAGCTGACTGACGGCGCGCAAGGGAAGTTCAGACGTGTGAAATTAGCGACTACAACCATGGTGGAAAATGGAATAACAGAACTATAAAAAATAACCATAAGATACTAAAAAACCGCTCAAAAGCGTTTGACAGGCTTTTTCACCCCGTGTCTTATAGGCACACCTCAACCCGCTCCGTTGGTAGTTCGGAAGTCATCGCGGGGCCACCTATAAGAGATATCTATGTGCCGGTCGGCCGATATAGGGGAACTACCAGGTCAGGAAAAAGCCGCTGCCTTAGTTGGCGTGCCTCAGTTAGTTATCTTCGATTGCGACGGTGTACTCGTTGACAGTGAAGAAATAACCCTGTCTGTGTTGATCGCCATGCTTAATGCGCTTGCTCAGCGCGATACCGTTCTTGATGTCACCCGTTTTATTGAACACTTTCGCGGGCGCAAGATTGCTGATTGTCTGCGTGAAGCCGAACAGATATTAACGATCAGCCTGGATGCTGAGTTTGAACAACGCTTTCGCCAACAGGCATTGGAAGCGCTGACGCTCAACATGAAAGCCACGGAGGGAATAGTTGAATTACTCGAAGAACTGAACGTTGCTTATTGCGTCGCCTCCAGTGCGCCACGCAATAAGATAGAACACTGCCTGCGTATTGCCGGGCTGTTGTCTTATTTCGAAGGGCGAATATTCAGTTGCTATGAAGTCGGGCGTTGGAAACCGGATCCCTTAGTGTTTCTGACGGCCTGTGACACATACGGTGTTGATGTCAGTGATGCGCTGGTGGTTGAAGACAGCGTGACGGGTATTCAGGCGGCGGTCGCCGCCCATATAAGGGTGCTGGGTTTTGGCCCGACAGAGCGACATTCGCAATTGGCCGCTGCCGGGGCATTACCGATTGCGGATATGCGTGAATTACTGACCCTTTTCAATTGATCTTATTACTCAGGGAGGAGGCATTGTGAACACACTAGGTTACCTGGAGCGGCTCAAGCGCAACGATCAATGTTCAGAAGTGTGGTGGGATTCATCGCCTGCCGTGTACCTGCCTTACAAACAGCACTTGCTGGAAAAGTACCCGGCGGCGGCGACTTATATAGAAGCATTGATGCCGGATGATTTCTCCCAGCCCTGGGGCTTGTGCAGCGCGACCACCAACCCGCGGCTGGTGACGGCCGTGATCCTCGAGAAACGCGAGTATTGGTCATCGCGCTTCAACCTGGCCAGCCTGTCGCCCAGTGAGTTGCGCAAGCAGCTGTACAACGAAGTGATTGCCGAAGGGGCTTCGATGCTCAAGCCGCTGTGGGTCCAGTCGGCGCAGGCCGAAGGCTGGATTTGCGCGCAGGTCGACCCGGTGGATGTGCGCTGCACCGAGCGCATGACCACCAGGGGCCTTGAACTGCAGCGCCTCGCACCGAACGTGATGGTCAAGGTACCCGGTAGCCTGGAGGGGCTGGCGACTGTCGAGCACCTGGTAGCCCAGGGCGCGTCGGTCAATATCACCTTCTGCTTCACGGTCGCCCAGTTCCAGGCCGGTATCCAGGCCATCGAGCGCGGCAGGGCAAGCGCGCGCAGCAATGGTATCGAGACGGGCCGCTGCAAGTACGTCATCACCTTCATGATCGGGCGCTTCGCCTGCCAGCCTGATCTCACGTTGCAGGCTGCGGAACGTGGCCTGGTGCTGAGCGCCGAGGAAATGCGCTGGGCCGAGTTGATGATCTACGAGCAGATCCAGGCGCTGGTAGCAGCGTCGGACGTGCCAGTCAAAACCTTGCTGTCCAGCATAAAAGTCGATGTGGACGAACGCGGCAACAAGCACTGCTGGCACTTGGAAAAGACCGGTCAGACCGCGACCTGCTACACGCTGACGCCGGATGTCGTGGAGTTTCTGATAGAGCGTGAAAGCCACGGCAAACCGGTGATGCCGGCCACAGAGCCGCAGAAGCCGCCGGCGTCGACCTTTTCGAAGTTGGTCCGCATCCCGTATTTCTACGAAGCCTACTTTATCGACAGCATCGAACCGTACGATTTTGGCAACCATGAGGCATTCATCAACGCCTGCAATGAAGCCAACAGCGCGCACCGGCGCCTGGCGGATTACTGCGTTCGCCTCTGCCCGGTGACAAAGCCTTTCAAGCGCGCGCTCAACGCGCTGCTGGCGGCCGAATTCGGGGTGATCGCATGAACCGCATGATCGGGTTGTGGGCCCATCCACGTTCGCGTTCCACCGTACTGGAGCGCGTGTTTATCGAGCGGAGGGATTTCGAGGTCTTCCACGAGCCCTTTGCGCACATGGCGTTTTCAGAGAACTCGGCGATTCCTTCGGATGAGTGGGATCATCGTTTACCGACCACTTACCAGGGCATTAAGGAGCATTTGCTGAGTGCTCGCGAACGTACCCACGTGTTTCATAAAGACATGTGTTACCACTGCCTGGATGATTTGAAAGTTGACAGTGGGTTTCTCGCGCAACAGGACAATATCTTTCTTATTCGCGAACCGGCCAGCAGCATTATTTCCCATCACCGTATACACCCGGATATGCCCTTAGAGGCCATTGGGCATAAAGCGTTGTACGAGATATTTTGTGTGGTGACCAAACTCACCGGGAAAGTGCCCTATGTGATCAATGCGGACAGTCTTGCCGCCGACCCGGAACGAGTGATCCGCAAACTGTGTGATCACTTGGGTATTGAATTCCTGCCACACGCCATGACGTGGAAACGTGAATGTCCCCAACAATGGAAAACCTGGCGTCGTTGGCACACGGCGGCGGAAAACAGTGAGCGCATTGTGTCGCCGGATATACAGCCTGTTGACTTGCAGGCATTCGACCACTACCCGAAGTTAAAGGCGATGTATGAATACCATCGAACCTTTTACGCGCGCATGAATGAATTTTGTCAATAAGGATTGTTGTATGAAGACGTTGATTGTGACCGGGGCGGCCAACGGAATTGGTCGGGCAACTGTTGAAATGGCCATACAACAGGGTTACTTCGTTATTGGTGCCGACAAGGACGCCGACGGTCTGAAAGTGCTGCAACGTATTTACAGCGACGCGGTATTTGAAGCACAGGTCGCCGACTTTTCCGATATGGCCGTTATCAAGACGTTTATTCCGAAACTGTATGAGCGCCATGCGACTATCTATGGCCTGGTCAATAACGCCGGTCTCTACCATGGCAAAAGTGTCTACGCCTACTCCGATGAGCAGATCGACGAGATCCTCAACGTCAACCTCAAGGCCCTGGTCTACCTCTCCAAGGACTTCGCGGAACGGGAGATGCGCCACGAAGCGCCGCGCAGCATCGTCAATATCGCCTCGGTGGCCGGTGAAGTGGGCAGCTGCGACGCGCTCTACGGTGCCACCAAGGCTGCGGTGATCGGCCTGACCAAGGCCAACGCCTGGAACTTCGCACCGTTTGTGCGGGTGAACGTGGTGTCCCCGGCACTGATCCATGAGACCGCGATCTACGACACCATCCCGCAATACCGACGCGCCGAGTACGCACGCCAGGAAATCCTCAAGGACCCGATCCTGCCCAGTGGGGTGGCCGAGGTCATCCTGCTGCTGGTTGGCGATGCCATGCGTCACATCACTGGCAGGGTGATTCCGGTCGACAACGGAGCCTACCCACGGTGAGCCAGTCGATGCGCAAGAAAAAACTGCTGCTGGTGGGCGCCGGCAACCTGTGCCTGCAGATCCTCAAGATCCTGGGGCCGAAAAACGCGTTCGAGTTCGTGGTGCTGGGCCGTAATGAAGACGCGACCGTTCGGTTGTGCAACCTGGTGACGCTGTCGTGTGCGCAACTGGGGCAATTCATTGCGATCAAGCCGGTGATTGCCGACTTGACGGATATCGGCCGGGTAGCGCAGTTGCTGCGTGAAGAGGCGCCGGACATGCTGGTCAATTGCGCGTCGCTGCAGTCATGGCGGGTCATTACCGGATTGCCCAGGCTGTCCTTCGAAAAGCTCGACCAGGCCCAGTTCGGCCCCTGGTTGCCCATGCACCTGACGTTGATGCATTGCCTGATGCAAGCGGTGAAAGCCTCTGGCATCAGCACCAAGACCGTCAACGCGGCGTTTCCCGATGCAGTCAACCCGATCCTGGAGCGTATCGGGCTGGCGCCGGACATCGGCGTGGGCAATGTGGCCAACCTGATTCCCGCCGTGCGGTTTTCCATCGCACGGTTGCTGGAATGCGCGCCCGCCGATGTACAGGTGCAGCTCTATACCCAGCATTACTTCAGCCATTACGTGCCACGCGGTGGTCTGCCGCCGCGTGCCAGTTACCGCCTGCTGTACGAGGTGCGCGACCGGCCTGAGCTGGCACGCCTGCCGGACGAGGCGATTTTCTCGACGGTGAAGTCCGAGTTCCGCCGCCTGGGTGGGGTGGATGGGCAGTTCCTCACCGCGTGCTCCGCCGTCACGGTCATCGAGGGGCTGTTTTCACCGACGCCGGTGCTGGTGCATGCACCCGGCCCCCTGGGGCTTCCGGGCGGTTACCCGGTTTCGCTGCACGACGGCCAGATCACGGTGCAGTTTTCCGAGGCCTGCCCTCGGGATGAGGCGGTGCGCATCAACACTATTTGCCAGAGCCAGGATGGCATCGACGCAATCCACTGTGATGGCTCGGTCACTTACAACCCGCAGTGCATGGCGGTCATGCAGTCGATGCTGGGGTACGCCAAGAACACCATGGCCATCGAGCAATCCGCCGAGTTCGCCCACGAGTTGGCGAGCAAATACCTGTCCTTCAAGCATTCAACCTGGTAGGTGTGAGATGAATCAAATGTCCGGGCGCAAGCACCACGACGTCGCCAGTTATTCCACACAGTATTCGGCGGACTTTGTCGAACGTTGGGATGAATTGATCGACTGGGACAAACGCAAGGCGGGGGAGGACGGGTTCTTTGAAAACCTGCTGCGAAGCCGCGGCGTGCAGTCGGTGATCGACGTCTCGACGGGCAGTGGCTTCCATGCGGTGCAACTCAAGCAGGCGGGCTTCGATGTGGTCGCCACGGATGGCAGCAGCACCATGTTGACCAAGGCGCGAGCGAATTTTCGCAAGCATGGCCTGGACATCCAGTCCCATTATCGTGACTGGCACTCACTGGACCCCCAGGAGCTTGGCCAGTTCGATGCGGTGGTATGCCTGGGCAGTTCGCTGTGCCATGTGTTTGAAGCCCACGATCGATTGAGGGTGCTGGCGAAGTTCAGGGCATTGCTCAAGCCGGGCGGCCTGCTGATTGTGGATCAACGTAATTTCTTCGCTATTCGCGCGGGCAAGTACAAGGCCAGCGGGAATTATTATTACTGTGGCACGAATGCCTCAGTGAGTCTGGGGGAGGTCAATGAGCGCCTTTGCGAGTTCATCTACTCGTTTGATGACGCGGAGCAGTACAGGCTGAAGGTCTACCCGTTGCTGCCGGGTGAGTTGGTCACTGAGATACTCGCGTCGGGGTTCAACGCGCCCGAGAGCTATGGTGATTTCCAGCGTGACTACGACATGATGCAGTGTGATTTCGTCATCCACACTGCGCGCGCCGTGTAAGGGGGGCTTGATGAGCACACTCGTACACAGCAATACCCGCCCGTTGGACAGCGTCGTGCTGGCGGTGGTCCTCACCGGGTTCGTGGCCAGCACCTATGGCTTCGGGGTCTACCTGTTCGCCAACCTGGTGGTGGACATGCGCCGCGACATCGGCTTTGACTACACCACGGTGGGGCTGATCACCGGTGGGGCGCAGATCGGCTTCCTGCTGTTTTCATCCGTGACGAGCTATATCAGCCGGTTTTTCGAGGGCTGGAAAATCAGCCTGGTGTCCACGGTGATGACCTCCCTGGCGCTGCTGGGCCTGAGTGTCAGTCACAGCATCTGGGTGTCGGGCGCGTTGTTGATCCTCCTCGGTGGCTGTTCCGCCTCGGTGTATATCCCATTGGCGGAGATCGTCGCCAAAGGCTTCAGCCCGGGCAACCGCTCGCGGGTCATGGGCTTGATCTCCAGCGGCACCAGCTATGGTGTGTTTATCAATGGCTTGTTGGTGTCGTTCCTGACCCTCAATGGCGGATGGCGCTCGGTCTGGCTCACTGCGGGGGTGATATCGGTGGCCCTGTGCGGGGTGGCCTGGTTTCTGTTGCGCAACCTGTCGACCAACCGGGACACCGGGTTTGCCGGGGAGCGTGCCAGTGCGTCAGACACTCACCAACCCTGGCTCAGCCGTTCGTTGTACCTGACCTGGGCCATCGCTTTTCTCAACGGCATGGCGCTGCTGCCGTTCCAGACTTACCTGGCGCCTTTCCTTCGCGATGAACTCGGGGTGTCGATACGGGACGCCGGGTTTATCTGGACCACCCTCGGCGCCGTAGGCATGGCGTCAGGCTTTCTGGTGGGGTGGATCGCCGACAAGGTCGGGGTGCGGGCGTCGTTGGCGATGTGTTTCCTGAGTGCGGGGCTGGCCGCCACCCTGGTGTTCAGTTTCAACAGCCTCCCGCTGTTTTACCTGGCGGCGTTTTTGTTTGCGCTGGCGTTCTACCCCATCTTCGGTCTGGTCCCCAGTTACATCGGGCAAATCGTGCCGGTCAGCCGGCTGACCCAGGCCTTCGGCATTGCCAACGTGTTGATCGGGTTGGGTGGCGTGTGCGGCAACTTCCTGGGCGGATTCTCCAAGGACCTGACCGGGTCGTTCTCGACAGTCTACTGGGTGGTTGCGCTGTTGCTGTTCGTGCAGTGCGCGATGGTGTTCATGTTGGGTAGACAGCCGGTTTCGGTGACGGAGGGTGAGCGGCCATGAGTCATTTTCCAGAGAGTCAAAACCAGCATCTGCACGCGTTTGCGTTCAGCCACGCGCGCTTCGAGCACTCGCGGCTCAAGCAAAAGCCCGCGGTGATCTGGATGACCGGAATCTCCGCGTCTGGCAAGTCGACCATTGCCGATGCGCTGGATATTGCCGTGCAGGAGCAGGGGCGCATCACTGCCATTATCGACGGTGACTCGGTGCGCGGCGGCCTGTGCCGGGACCTGGGGTTTACCGACAGCGACCGTGACGAGAACATCCGACGGGTCGCCGAGGTCGCGCGGTTGATGCTTGAAGCGGGGCTGATTGTGATCGTGGCGCTGATTTCACCTTCGTCAGCCAGCCGCCACTACGCGCGCTCGATCATCGGCAATGAGTTTTTTATCGAAGTGCATGTGGACGTGCCGTTGGAAACCGCCGAACACCGTGACCCGAAGGGCCTGTATAAAAAAGCCCGCGCGGGGTTGATCAAGCACTTCACTGGTATCGACTCCCACTATGACGTGCCGGTCTTTCCGGAAGTGCACTTGGATACCCAGGCGCTTTCGGTCGCGCAGTCTGTCGAGACGATCCTTGACTGGGTGACACGCCACGACGATCACACTTAGCCGTTGGTCTTTGCGCCGGGACGTCAATGTCTGCAATTCGAGAAAACAAGGTAATCTGCGCCATCGCAGGGAGAACGCGTTTTTTCAGGAGCAGGCATGACACATTTTACGGGCACTGCAAAATCGATCCGTCTGATCAGTGGCGCCCGGGTATTGGACTTTATCAATACCACCAATGGCCGGCGTCCCGGCACTGCACTCAAGATCATTGAAGAGCGGCTCACCAGTTTTCAGTTCTTCTTCGAATGGGCCTTGCATGCGGCGTTGATCTCGGACCAGGAGTTCGAGGCCTGCAGGCCCATGGTGTTCGAGTCGTCGATGGCCTACCAACCTGACCTGGACACCATTATCGCGTTCAGGGAGTGCCTCTACGAGGTGTTCCATCCCTTGTCGCTGCAGCGCGCCGCTCCCGATGACGCCTTGCAGCAGATCAACCAGATGTTCCAGCAAGGCGTCGCCTGGCGGGTGCTGCAGTCTGTCGATGGCAAGCCTGCCTGGGCGTGGAAGCCTTGCACCACTGCGCAGGAGCTGACGGCCATGGTGCTGGGGCGCCTGGCTATCGACGCCACGCAGTTGCTGGTGTCCGGTGATCTTCACGCATTGCGCAGTTGCAGTTCCACTGACTGTGATTGGGTGTTCCTCGATATCTCCAAGAACAAACAGCGCAAATGGTGCCAGATGAGCGTGTGCGGCAGCCGGGAGAAACTCAGCCGTCTCAAGCAGGTGGCCAGTCCCCAGTAGGCTCGATGCCGTGCTGTGGACGACGGGTAGCAATTGCCCCGCTTAATAGGAAGCATTACTATTCACACCCCGCCTCCCCAGTGCTCCCGCGATGATTCCTCCACCGCCCCGCAGAACAGGCTTTTTCGAACACTACGAAGAGTTGATCGGAACCTGGACGCGCCGCCTGAGGAACCGTCAGCAGGCCGAAGACCTGGCCCATGACACCTTTGTGCGCGTGCTGGAGTCAAAATCCTCCGAGGTTGAGCAACCGCGCGCCTACCTGCATCAAACGGCGCGCAATATCGCCGTGGACGCCTATCGACGCGAAGACCGCCGGGAAGCCTTCACGCTTGAAGCCTTTGATCAGCGTTCGCCCCACAGCGGCGACCCGGAGCAGTTCATGCACGCGATCCAGTTGGCGGACTCTATCGAGTGGGCCTTGGCCGAGCTGCCGCTCAACTGCCGCAAGATTTTCATCTGGCAGAAAATCGAAGGCCTGACCCAGCAGGAAATCGCCGAACGCCTGGGTCTGTCTAAAAACATGGTGGAAAAGTATATGATCCGCACCCTGCGGCATCTGCGCGACCGCCTGGACGCGATGGCGCCATGACCGCCCGCCATGAAACAGGATCTTCCATGATGGATAACCGTGCCCGAGACGAAGCTGCGCAATGGTTTGTGCGCCTGCAGGACGCCGAGTTGAGCGTCGCCGAGCGCCAGCGCTTCGATGCATGGCGCAACGAGCATGCCGACCACCAATATGAGTTCGACGTGCTGCAAGGCTTGTGGAGTGCCGCCGACTTGCTGCCCAAGGCGCGCCTGCAAGCGTTGGGCGAGGCGCCTGCAGAACGCCCCAGGCGCAGAACCGTTCTGCGTTACGCGGTGGCCGCCAGTGTGGTGGCCATTGCCCTGGGGTTGGGCCTGTTCAGCGGGCTCGATCATCCGAAGCCCTACAGTGCCGAGTTCAGTACCCGCTTGGGCGAGCATCGCCAAGTGGCATTGCCCGATGGTTCGGTGATGGACCTCAATAGCCGCAGTGTCGTCACGGTGCATTATGAAAAAGGCCGGCGCGGCGTGGAGCTCAAGCAGGGCGAAGCGATGTTCAGCGTCGAACATGACACCAGCAGGCCTTTTGTGGTGGTTGCCGGGGCAGGGCAGGTGACCGTGACCGGCACGCGCTTCGATGTGCGCCGCGATGAAGACCAGACCCGCGTGATGGTCGAAGCCGGTACGGTGCAGGTGCAAGGCCGTTCGCCAGACAAAGGGGTGACGCTGACTGCGGGCCTGGGTACGCACGTCGACACCCAGGGCCTGGTGGCGGCGGCCTACGGCGTGAACACCGAAGAGTTGACTGCCTGGCGGGCGGGCAAGCTGGTCTTCAACAACGCGTCGTTGAGCGAAGTGGCCCGGGAAGTCTCGCGTTACCGTGAACGACCGCTGCGGGTCAGTTCACCTGCCGTGGGCAATCTGCGCTTGACCAGCGTGTTCAAGGCCAGCGATACCGATGCCTTGCTCAAGGCCTTGCCGCACATCCTGCCGGTGGCCTTGCGCACCTTGCCGGACGGCAGCCAGGAAATTATTTCACGCTGACATTCAGGTTTTTTTCGAGTTCTTCGTCTTCTCCTGCAACTGCAACTGGTTTGCATTAACAGCCGCATACTCGTGCGATTACAGGACTGGGTTCGACGTGAAAAAACGTGCCGTGAACAACAATAAAATCTCCCGCTGGGCGCCGCTGGCCCTGGCGCTTGCGGTCAGTGCCGCGCTGCCTGCGGCCTACGCCGCCGATGCCATTCACATCCAGGCCCAGCCCCTGGGTTCGGCGCTGAGCCAATTGGGCCAGCAGACCTCCCTGCAGGTGTTTTTCAGCCCCGACCTGGTCGCGGGCAAGCAAGCGCCAGCGGTAGACGGCAACCTGTCGCCAGAACAAGCGCTGCGCCAGTTGCTGCAAGGCAGCGGCCTGGACTACCAGATCGATGCTGGCTCCGTCACCCTGCGCTCGCGGGACAGCGGCACCGGTGAAGCCGGTTCGCCCTTGGAGTTGGGCGCCACCGACATCAAGGTCGTCGGCGACTGGCTCGGCGATGCTAACGCCGAAGTGGTGCAGAACCACCCAGGGGCGCGCACGGTGATCCGCCGTGAAGCCATGGTGGAGCAGGGCGCAATGAACGTCGGTGATGTGCTGCGTCGCGTGCCGGGTGTGCAGGTGCAGGAATCCAACGGTACTGGCGGCAGTGATATTTCCCTCAACGTTGGCGTACGTGGCCTGACGTCGCGCCTGTCGCCACGCTCCACCGTGTTGATCGATGGCGTGCCGGCTGCCTTCGCGCCTTACGGCCAGCCCCAGCTGTCGATGGCACCGATTTCCGCCGGCAACCTGGAGAGCATCGACGTCGTCCGTGGTGCCGGTTCCGTGCGTTATGGGCCGCAAAACGTCGGTGGCGTGATCAACTTCGTCACCCGTGCCATCCCCGAGCAATTCTCCGGTGAAGTTGGCACTACCCTGCAAACCTCCGCCCACGGTGGTTGGAAGCACGTCGATAACGCCTTTATCGGCGGCACCGCCGACAACGGCATCGGCGCCGCTTTGCTGTACTCCGGCGTCAATGGCAACGGGTACCGCAACAGCAACAATTCCAATGACATTGACGACGTGATCTTCAAGACCCACTGGGCGCCGACCGATCAAGACGACTTCTCGCTGAACTTCCACTATTACGACGCCAGTGCCGACATGCCGGGTGGCCTGACCCAGCAGCAGTTCGACGCCAACCCGTATCAATCGGTGAGGGATTGGGACAACTTCAGCGGGCGCCGCAAGGACGTATCGTTCAAGTACATCCGCCAGATCGATGACCGTACACAGGCCGAGGTGCTGACGTACTACTCCGACAGCTTTCGCGGCAGCAATATCGCCAACCGCGACCTGCGTACCCTCGGTTCTTACCCGCGCACCTACTACACCTTCGGGATCGAGCCACGGGTGTCCCATGTGTTCGATGTGGGCCCGAGCACCCAGGAAGTCAGCCTGGGCTATCGCTACCTCAAGGAAGGCATGCATGAGCAGGCCAGCAGCCTGAACCTGGTCAACAATGTACCGACGCCGGGCGGGCAGAATGACGGTCACGTTTACCAGGACCGTACCGGGGGCACCGA
The DNA here is from genome assembly GCF_002980075.1 of Pseudomonas sp. MYb13. Lineage (NCBI taxonomy): Bacteria > Pseudomonadati > Pseudomonadota > Gammaproteobacteria > Pseudomonadales > Pseudomonadaceae > Pseudomonas > Pseudomonas sp. MYb13. Next base: position 45,049 of record NZ_PCQI01000025.1, read on the forward strand.
GGCCAACGCGTTCTATATCGATAACAAGGTCGATATCGGCAAGTGGACCATCACGCCAGGCATCCGTTTCGAAGATATCCGTACCGAATGGCACGACCGCCCTGTGATCGCGTTGAACGGCACGCGTACCCAGGAAAAACGCCGCGAAGTCCACAACAACGAACCGCTGCCCGCGTTGAGTGTGATGTACCACGTCTCGGACGCATGGAAACTGTTCGCTAACTACGAGACTTCGTTCGGCAGCCTGCAATACTTCCAATTGGGCCAGGGCGGCACCGGCGACCAGACGGCCAACGGCCTGAACCCGGAAAAGGCCAAGACCTATGAGGTCGGTACGCGCTACAACGACGCTGTCTGGGGCGGTGAGCTGACGTTCTTCTACATCGACTTCGCGGATGAACTGCAATACGTCAGCAACGACGTGGGCTGGACCAACCTGGGTGCAACCAAGCACACCGGTATCGAAGCCTCGGCTCATTACGATCTGTCGAACCTGGACCCGCGTCTGGACGGCCTGACCGCCAATGCCGGTTTCACCTACACCAAGGCCACCTCCGAGGGTGACGTGCCGTTCAAAGGCCGTGACCTGCCGCTGTACTCCCGTGAAGTGGCTACATTGGGCCTGCGTTACGACGTCAACCGCTGGACCCATAACCTGGACGTGTACGCCCAGTCTGGCCAGCGTGCGCCAGGTACAACGAGCACCTACATCACCCAGGGCACCGCCGATGGCCAATTTGGCGATATCCCCGGCTATGTATCGGTCAACGTGCGCAGCGGCTATGACTTCGGCGAGCAGTTGTCCAACCTGAAAGTGGGTGTGGGCGTGAAAAACGTCTTCGACCAACAGCATTACACCCGTTCCAGTGACAACAACTCCGGGCTTTACCTGGGTGAACCACGGACGTTCTTCGTACAGGCCAGCGTCGGTTTCTGATCCTGCCTTCACTCGAATAGTTACCGCTCTTCCTGACCCAGTCGGGCGGTAACTCCTGCCAAACCGATGGTTTTTGCTCGTTAATTCAGAAGTTCTTCCTACGTGGGCTCTGGACGTTTTCTGCTGTCTCAGGAACCGGTTCCCACCGTTCTGCCACACAGGGTATGCCTGCCTTCGCTGATGTCCTTGACGACCTGTTGGCCGTCGGGGTGGTTGGGACAGTGAGCTCAGGCGCCTGAATACACCGAACTGGAGAACTAAATGTCGGTATCAGCATTCAATCAGAGCGTCGCGCCTTCTCCCGAAAGTGCCGCGCTCGCTGGGGCGAAGTCCAACACTGAGCGGTCGAGGACCTCCTCAACGGCCCAGCCCACGGTAGGCGTCAGTTTCTCATCGCCACTCGGTCATTGCGGCCCGGTCTTCGGTGGCCCGCCGTCGCGCCCGCTGCCGATCACGGTGCGTCCAAACCCCGGTTCGCCACCGCGTCCGCTGCCCATCGGTGTGAGTCCAAACCCTGGCCCGCCGCCGCGCCCGTTGCCGATCACGGTGTGTCCCAACCCCGGCCCGCCGCCGCGTCCGCTGCCCATCGGTGTGCGGCCAAACCCTGGGCCGCCACCGCGTCCTAACCCGACGGTGCCGGACCCCTATTACTCCAAGCAGAGTAACGAACAACTGGCCCAGGCGCTTTTGGATAATTATGCGGCGTTCAAGGGCCGCTGGCCTTCACGCAGTGTCACGCGCCAGAGCCTGCAAAAAATGGCCGATCAGCCGTTGACCGGTAATCCCGAGAAGGACGCGATGATCCGATTGGCGAAGGAAGTGTTGCGCCGTCCCGCTCTGGTGCAAGCGTTCGATCGAAATGGCGACGGTCTTTTTTCCAAAAAGGAGATCAGGAGCGTTGTTCGCTCCGATAACCCCTTGAAACTGTATGACGACAAGCAGCTCGTGCAAGAAATGCTGAACCATTTTGATGCGCTGAAGGGCAGCTACTTCAATCGCACGATCAAGCTGTCGGACCTCAGTACACGCGCGTCGCAACCGTTGACCGGCAACCTGTTCAATGACCACCTCATTCAGCTGTCGAGGGCCGTCCTGGCCCGCCCGGACCTGAAGGAGATAATGGACCATAAGTTCAGTTGGCTGCGCGACGGCAAGGTCTCTCGACAGGGGTTGCTCGCACTGCTGGGTTAAACCTGGGGCTGCCCTCTGCCGCGGATTGCGCGGCAGAGGCCGGCAAGCGCCTGGGGCAGGCGATTCAACTGCTGTCATGCGGGAACCGTTTGTGAAAATGCACCACATAGAAACTATCCACCGGTCATTGGCTGCCGATGGGGGCCTTCATCTACCGGATTAGGTCTGGACCATGAATTCGACATCAATTGAATCCCGTCACGCCCAGTACAATCTCTCGACCCTGTCTGCGCTTGCGCAGGAGGCAGGCGGCCCAGGGGCACTCCAGCCACAAGGGCTCAATCTTACGTCCTCGCCCAAGTCCAGCTTCAAGGCGCCCACGGCGGAAGATTTCGACAAAGGCTCCCGTCTGTTCATTGAAGAACCGGCGCCCACCCCCTTGCTTGCAGTGTTTGCCAGCCTTTGGACCAAACTGTCTCGCCGGTAGGGCGCGCGTTGCTGCCATGGATTGCCCGGCCCGCTGAGCTGGTTACAAACGCTCAAGATTCACCAGTGCGTATACGGCGTTTTGGCCGGCCTCCGTCGGAACCATTGTTATCGGGGCACCACTCAGTCGGTGCTTGTGCCATGTCGATTTCGAGGCATTTTCGAGGATCAGGCAGTCAAGGCCCAGGCTATGGAATCTAGAGAGGGTGGAGGTAAATCATGATTGGCAGAGTCGATAATCTGGGCGTCAAGCACGCGGCTGCAGCACATGCGCCGAACACAAACCCTGCGGGTAATGGTCAGTCGCGCTATGAGGTCGATGCCCGCGCACTGGGTAAGCCGCTGCCAGCGGCGCAACCCATCAACTCCCGTTTCGCGAACGGTGCCGACCGACACTTCGACGGTCAGAATCTCTACGGCGGCATGACAAAGGCGGGGAACCCGTTTGTCAGCTCGGATGACCACTTACTGGCGACCGACCTGAGGAACAACTTGTCATTGCTGGATGCCTTCAAGAAAGAGGGGCGACTCACCCAGGCTTCGTTGCAGGAGATAGCCAAGGAGGAGCCCAACAGCAGCAAGGTTTCTGAGCGCACCATCATGTTGATGCGAGAGATACTCAACCGCCCCCGACTGAATGAAGCGATAAAGGCAAAGGGCGGCGAGATCACCTATGAAAGCCTTGTCAGGGCCAGCGACTCGCAGATCGGCAATACCAACCCCAACACGCAGAGCGCGGATCCGTTCCACGCGAAAACCGATGCACAGGTTGTCCAAACATTCAGGGGTATGTTTGATGAGTTGCGGGATAAGTCGGAGGACCGTACGTTCTTTTTCGAGAAGCATCGCTACGTCAAGAAAGACACGCTTATCGAGATCAGCAAGGACCCCAACCAGACCGACAAGAACGGCGAGCCTTTGCGCGATGTGCGTACCGGTTTCCCTTTGAAAAAATACAGCGAACAACAGGTGTACCTGACCAAGAATCTTCTGGAGAGACCCGGGTTGATAGACTCTCTGGATAGTCACAAAGCCAACGGCTACAACATCTTCGGCAGCCATAACGATGATGGATGGTTAAAGAACTACAGCATTGACCGCTGGTTGGAGAACGACAAGGAAGAGAAAGGCTATTAACGCATGCAGTCGCCCATGAGCGGCTTGATAGTCTCACGCCGCTCATGCCGTTTCAGGTTCATACCCGCAGTATTTTTCCGCTGACCGCAACGGCTGCCAGCAAACCCGCGATCAGCAGGAAGGCAGTTGCCAGGCTGCTGCCATGGGCGATGAAGCCGATCAACGCCGGCCCGGCCAATATCCCCGCATAACCCAGGGTGGTAATGGCCGGCACGGCAATGTGCTCCGGCATGACGGTCTGCTTGCCGACAGCGGTGTACAGCACCGGGACGATATTGGAGCACCCGGCCCCTATGAGCGCATAACCCAGCAATGCCATTTCCCAGGCTGGGGACAACGTCGCGAGGAAAGTGCCCGCCGCAGCCAGTGCGCCACCGGCCACGATCACCCGCGTCGCACCCAGCCGGCGCACAATGGCGTCACCGGTCAGCCGTCCGGCCGTCATGGTCAAGGCAAATGCCGCGTAACCCAGGCCTGCATAGGCCTCGTCCAAGCCGCGCTCGGCGCTGAGGAACACGGCGCTCCAGTCGAGCACGGCGCCCTCGGCCAGAAACACAATAAAGCACAGGCAACCGATAAACAGCACCACGCCGTGTGGCACGGCAAACGCCGGGCCCGAACTCTCACTGCCGTAAGGCAGCAGGTGGGGCGCCGCCTTGAGCAGCGCCGCCAGCGTTATAACGATCACCACCAGGGTTGCCTGCAGCGGTGACAGGCCCAGCCCCAGC
>NZ_PCQI01000026.1:0-46580 GCF_002980075.1 Pseudomonas sp. MYb13
GAGACAGGTTGGGGGTGGTGGACAGGCTACTGCTATTGCGGCCAATGCCAGGCCGGCGCGTCCAGGATGCCCTGGCCGACGATGCGGGTTTCCCCCAATACTTTCTCCAGCACAATCGAATTACACCCTTCATCCTGCTGCAACGCCGCGATCAGGCGGCTGGCATGGGACACCACCCATACCTGGCACTGCTGGGATGCCTGGATGATCAGGCGCGCCAATGCCGGCAGCAGGTCCGGGTGCAAGCTGGTCTCCGGCTCGTTCAGCACCATCATGGTCGGCGGCCGCGGTGTGAGCAGCGCTGCGATCAGCAGTAGGTAGCGCAAGGTGCCGTCGGACAACTCTGCCGCTGACAGCGGTCGCAGCAAGCCCTCCTGATAGAACTCAATTGCAAAGCGTCCGCCCTGCAACGGCTCAATGTTCAAGCGCGCGCCGGGGAATGCATCGCTGACCGCCCGTTGCAACGCCTCGGGGTCACCAATCTCCCGGATCGTCTGCAACGCTGCCGCCAGGTCGCGGCCATCGTGGTGCAGCACGGGCGTGCGCGTGCCTAATTGTGGCTGGCGTACCGGTGCATCCACGTCACTGCGAAAGTGATCGTAAAAGCGCCAGCCGCGAATGCTTTCGCGCAGCAGCAACACCTCCGGCGAGCCGCGCAGGCTGCCGACCTGGTCAAACAGGCTGTGGTAGTTGGGTGTGTGCTGGGCGAGGACGTCCCAGTTCCGACCGTCGCGCGCACGCACCATCGGCCCTGAGCGCTGCACCAGCAGGCTGGCCGGGCGGTAGACATGGCCGGCCCAGATGCATTCCTTCTTCACCTCCGGGTCGAGGGCGAAATAGGACAGCGTTTTTTCCGGCAGCCCCAGGGAGATGGCGTAGCTGAAGTCTTCGCCTGCAAAGCCCAGGCGCAGGCGTTTGGCACCCTGGCGGACGATGGGCTCCACCGGCACCTCACCGTTGTGCATGCGCCGGCTGATGGTCTCCGGCCCGGCCCAGAAGGTCGAGTCCAGCCCTCCTTCACGTGCCAGCGCATTGATCACCCCGCCCTGTGCGGTTTCCGCCAGCAGGCGCAGGGCGCGGTACAAGTTGGACTTGCCGCTGCCGTTGGGGCCGGTGACCAGGTTCAGCCGGTCCAGGGGCACTACCAATTTGTTGATCGAGCGATAATTGGCTACCGCGAGGGTCTTGAGCATGGGTATTCAGTCGGCTTGGGAACCATTGGAGTATGGGAGCCTCCATGCAGATAAGGAACCCTGAACTAAGCTCACAGTCGCATACACACTGGCAACTCGGCATCACGCAAAAGGAGCCTGCATGGGCGGTCGCACCTCACTATTTTTACTCAGCCTTGGCCTGGTGGCGCTGCTGAGCGGCTGTGGCGAAGAAAAGGCTGAACCCAAGGCCCATTCACGGGTATTTGTGCAGACTGTACAGCCGGCGGACTTTGCCGCGGCGGTGACGCTGACGGGGGATATCCAAGCGCGGGTGCAAACCGACCTGTCCTTTCGCGTCGGCGGCAAGATCATCCAGCGCATGGTGGACGTGGGCGACCGTGTGACGGCCAAGCAAGTGCTGGCCAAGCTCGACCCCAAGGATCTGCAGACCAACGTCGATTCCGCCCAGGCCCAGGTCGTGGCCGAGCAGGCGCGGGTCAAGCAAACCGCGGCCGCCTTCGTGCGCCAGGAAAAACTCCTGCCCAAGGGCTACACCAGCCGCAGTGAATACGACTCCGCCCAGGCCGCGCTGCGCAGTAGCCAAAGTGCCCTGGCGGCTGCCCAGGCCCAGTTGGCGAACGCCCGCGAACAACTTGGCTATACCTCGCTGATTGCCGAAGCGCCTGGCGTGATTACCGCGCGCCAGGCCGAGGTCGGCCAGGTGGTGCAGGCCACGGTGCCGATTTTCAGCCTCGCGCGCGATGGCGAGCGCGATGCGGTGTTCAACGTGTATGAATCCCTGCTGGTGGAGCCACCACCGGATGCGCCGATCACCGTCAGCCTGCTGGATAACCCAAGCATCAAGGTCCAGGGCACCGTGCGTGAAGTCACGCCTGCCGTGGCTGCCAATACCGGCACGGTGCAGGTCAAGATCGCCCTGCAGGCCCTGCCCAAGGGCATGGAACTGGGCTCCGTCGTGAGCGCCACCGCCAGCGGCCCGGCCAAAGCCAGTATCGAACTGCCTTGGGCGGCGTTGACCAAAGACCTCAGCGAGCCTGCGGTGTGGTTGATCGACGGCGACGGCAAGGCGCAGTTGCATAAGGTCACCGTGGCGCGTTACCTCACCGGCAAAGTCATCATTGGCGACGGCCTCAAGGGCGGCGAAAAAGTCGTGGTGGCCGGTGGGCAATTGCTGCACCCCGGCATGCTGGTCGAGATCGCCCAGCAAGGAGCGCAGCCATGAAGCGCCTGACAGGGATACTTGCCGCCAGCCTGTTGCTGGTGGCGTGCTCCAAGGAAGAGCCGCCGCCCGAGCCCGTGCGCCCGGTGCTGTCCATGGAAGTGACATCCGAGGACCAGGAAAACCTCGGCCGTTTTGCCGGCACCATCCAGGCCCGCTATGAGAGCAACCTGGGCTTTCGCGTGCCCGGCCGCATTGCCCGCCGTGCCGTGGACGTGGGCGCCGAGGTGGAGCAGGGCGCCCTGCTCGCCGTGCTCGACCCCACCGACCAACAGAACCAATTGCGCTCGGCCCAGGGCGATCTGGCCCGGGTGCAAGCGCAATTCATCAATGCCCAGGCCAACGCCCGTCGCCAGCAGGAGCTGTTCAACCGTGGCGTCGGCGCCCAGGCCCAGCTGGATATCGCCCAGACCGACCTGAAGACCACCCAGGCCACCCTCGACCAGGCGAAAGCCTCGGTCAACCAGGCCAAAGATCAACTCAACTATGCCCAATTGCGCACCGACCACGCCGGTATCGTCACCGCCTGGAATGCCGAGGCCGGCCAGGTGGTCAGTGCCGGCCAGCAAGTGGTGACCCTGGCGCGCCCGGATATCAAGGAAGCGGTGATCGACCTGCCTGCCGGCCTTGCTGAGCGTCTGCCGCCGGACGTGGTGTTCCTGGTCGCCGGGCAACTCGATCCCAACGTGAACACCACGGCCATCGTGCGCGAGATCGAACCCCAGGCCCAGAGCGCCACGCGCACCCGTCGTGCACGTTTGACCCTGGCCGAAACACCGCCCGCGTTCCGCCTGGGCACGGCGATCAGCGTGACGCTGAGCACGGCCATTGCCCCGCGCATCGAACTGCCCCTGAGCGCCTTGCAGGAAGTCGACGGCAAGACCCGTATCTGGCTGCTCGATACACAGAACCAGACTGTGCAGCCGCGCGACATTACCGTGATCAGCCGTGACGCCGACAGCGCCGTGCTCAACGGTGGCGTCAAGCCCGGCGAGCGCATCGTCACCGCCGGCGTGAACAGCCTGAAACCCGGGCAGAAAGTCAAAATCGACGAGGACAGCCCGCGATGAAAGGGAGCTTCAACTTATCCGACTGGGCCCTCAAGCATCAGTCCTTTGTCTGGTACCTGATGTTCGTCGCGCTGCTGATGGGCGTGTTCTCCTACATGAACCTGGGCCGCGAGGAAGACCCTTCGTTCACCATCAAGACCATGGTGATCCAGACTCGCTGGCCGGGTGCGACCCAAGAAGAAACCCTCAGGCAGGTCACTGACCGCATCGAGAAAAAACTTGAGGAGCTGGACTCCCTCGACTACGTGAAAAGCTACACCCGACCCGGTGAGTCCACGGTATTCGTCTTCCTCAAGGACACCACCAGCGCCAAGGCTATCCCGGAGATCTGGTACCAGGTCCGCAAGAAGATCGACGATATTCGCGGCACTTTCCCCCAGGGCTTGCAGGGGCCGTCGTTCAACGACGAATTCGGTGACGTATTTGGCTCGGTGTACGCCTTTACCGGTGACGGCCTGTCGATGCGCCAGCTGCGCGACTACGTGGAGCAGGTGCGCGCCGAGATCCGTTCGGTGCCGGGGCTGGGCAAGGTCGAGATGATCGGCCAGCAAGACGAAGTGATTTACCTGAATTTCTCTACACGCAAACTGGCAGCCCTGGGCATTGATCAACGCCAGGTCGTGCAAAGCCTGCAATCGCAAAACGCAGTGACGCCCGCCGGGGTGATCGAGGCCGGTCCGGAACGGATTTCGGTGCGCACCTCCGGGCAGTTCGCCTCGGAGAAAGACCTGGCCAACGTCAACCTGCGGCTCAATGACCGTTTCTATCGGCTGGCGGACATTGCCGACATCAGCCGTGGCTATGTGGACCCGGCGCGGCCCATGTTCCGATTCAACGGCAAGCCGGCGATTGGCCTGGCGATTGCCATGCAGAAGGGCGGCAATATCCAGTCGTTTGGCAAGGCCCTGCACACGCGCATGGACGAGCTGACCGCCGACCTCCCGGTGGGCGTCGGCGTGCACAAGGTGTCCGACCAGGCCGAGGTGGTGGAGGAGGCCGTTGGCGGCTTTACCAGTGCACTGTTTGAAGCGGTGATCATCGTGCTGGTGGTGAGCTTTATCAGCCTGGGCATGCGCGCGGGGCTGGTGGTGGCGTGCTCGATTCCGCTGGTGCTGGCGCTGGTGTTCGTGTTCATGGAATACAGCGGCATCACCATGCAGCGGGTGTCGCTGGGCGCGCTGATCATCGCCCTCGGCCTGTTGGTGGACGACGCGATGATCACCGTCGAGATGATGATCACGCGCCTGGAAAAAGGCGAAACCAAGGAACAGGCGGCGACGTACGCGTATACCTCCACGGCGTTCCCGATGCTGACCGGTACGCTGGTGACCGTGGCGGGCTTTGTGCCGATCGGCCTCAACGCCAGCTCGGCGGGCGAGTACACCTTCACCCTGTTCGCGGTGATTGCCGTGGCGATGCTGGTGTCGTGGGTGGTGGCGGTCCTGTTTGCACCCGTCATTGGTGTGCATATCCTCAGCGCCAACGTGAAACCCCACGCTGCAGAGCCGGGGCGCATCGGCCGCGCCTTCAATGGCGGCATGCTGTGGGCCATGCGCAACCGCTGGTGGGCAATCGGTATCACCGTGGCGCTGTTCGTGGCGTCGGTGTTTTCCATGCAGTTTGTGCAGAACCAGTTCTTCCCCTCGTCGGACCGCCCGGAGATCCTCGTCGACCTGAACCTGCCGCAGAACGCTTCGATCAACGAGACGCGCAAGGCCGTCGACCGCCTTGAAGCGATCATCAAGGACGACCCGGACATTGCCCGCTGGAGCACCTATATCGGCCAGGGCGCGATCCGTTTCTACCTGCCTCTGGACCAGCAATTGGAAAACCCCTACTACGCGCAGTTGGTCATCGTGAGTAAGGGCCTGGAAGAGCGCGGCGAGCTGATCGCCCGCTTGCAAAAGCGCCTGCGCGATGACTTCGTGGGGATCGGCAGTTTCGTGCAACCGCTGGAGATGGGCCCACCCGTGGGGCGGCCGATCCAGTATCGCGTCTCAGGCAAAGACACTGACCAGGTGCGCAAGCACGCCATCGAACTGGCGACCTTGCTGGATAAGAACAGCCACCTGGGCGAGATCATCTACGACTGGAACGAGCCCGGCAAAGTGCTGCGCATCGACATCGCCCAGGACAAGGCGCGCCAATTGGGGCTGTCGTCGGAAGATGTGGCGCAGTTGATGAACAGCGTGGTCAGTGGTGCCTCGGTAACCCAGGTGCACGACGATATCTACTTGATCAACGTGGTTGGCCGTGCCGAAGACGCCGAACGCGGTACGCCGGAAACCTTGCAGAACCTGCAGATCGTCACGCCCAACGGCACTTCGATTCCACTGTTGGCCTTCGCCACGGTGCGTTATGAACTGGAACAGCCGCTGGTGTGGCGTCGCGATCGCAAGCCGACCATTACCATCAAGGCGTCGGTGCGCGATGAGATGCAACCGACGGACCTGGTGAAGCAACTCAAGCCTGAAATCGACAAATTCAGCGCCGGCCTGCCGGTGGGCTACAAGGTCGCCACCGGTGGCACCGTGGAAGAAAGCGGCAAGGCCCAGGGCCCGATTGCGAGCGTGGTGCCGCTGATGCTGTTCCTGATGGCGACGTTCCTGATGATCCAGTTGCACAGCGTGCAGAAGATGTTCCTGGTGGCCAGCGTGGCGCCGCTGGGGTTGATTGGCGTAGTGCTGGCGCTGATCCCCACGGGCACGCCCATGGGCTTTGTGGCGATCCTGGGTATTCTGGCGTTGATCGGCATCATCATCCGTAACTCGGTGATCCTGGTGACGCAGATTCATGAATATGAGGTAGCAGGCTATACGCCGTGGGATGCGGTAGTGGAAGCCACCGAGCATCGGCGCCGGCCGATCCTGCTGACGGCGGCCGCTGCGAGCCTGGGCATGATCCCCATCGCCCGCGAAGTGTTCTGGGGGCCGATGGCGTACGCGATGATCGGCGGGATCATTATCGCTACCTTGCTGACGCTGTTGTTCCTGCCAGCGCTGTATGTGGCCTGGTACAAAATCCGCGAGCCCCAGCAGGAACAGCAGGAACAACGCCATTAAAAATGTGGGAGCGGGCTTGCCCGCGAAGGCGGTCTGTCAGTCGCACACCTGCTGGCTGACCCACCGCAATCGCGGGCAAGCCCGCTCCCACACAATGGTTCTCCACCCGCCTCAAGGGATGTATGAAACGTCCCGAATGACCTTGGGTACCTCCTGCAAGCCATCAAGTGTTCTACCCTCCCGACTTTCACCTCGTTCGGGTCCAATCCCATGCGCTACCTGCGATCCATTGTGCTGCTCTATGGTTTCTTCCTCTCGCCGCCGACGTTCGCCACGGTGTTGGAAAACGCCTTCTGGCGAGTCGAGCTCGACCCGGCCACCCTGGCCATCCGCGTTACACCGAAGGGTCAACCGGCGATACAAGCCTCCAGCGGCGTAGCGGCCCGTGCCGTCAGCCAACTTGAACACAGCAATCAGCAAGCGAGCTGGCAATGGGATGACGGCGCCTTTCGGGTGAGTGCCAGCCTTGAGCAACGTGACCTGGCGTTAGCCGTCACGGCGCGGCAAGCGGGTGAGCTGCCGATCCTCGTGCAACCGGCCAGTGCGCTGGGCAGGGGCCTGATGTGGCCGCTGGCCGAGGGGCATTACGTGCCCACCGGGAATGCCCTGTGGAAGGATTTCCTGCTGGAGCAAGTTGACGTCAACACTACCCAGGATCTGAGCCTGCCGCTGTGGGGTGTCGATCACGGCGCGGTGACCCTCAGCTGGTTATTGACCAACCCCTACAACAACCGCCTGCGCTGGCAGGAAACCCAGGCCCTGTCACTGGCCCATGAGTTCACCGCCCTCGACCCTGGCGCGCCCATAACCCTGCTGTTGCACCTGGGAGAGGCTGATCCGTTGTCCGGCGCCAAGCGCTACCGCCAATGGCTGGTTGAGCGCGGCCGTTATGAACCGTTGACGGACAAACTGCGGCAGACCCCCGAGGCCGAGAAGTTGCTGGGCGCCAGCCATGTCTACCTGTGGGGCAATGACTTGCTGGCCCCCGAAGATGTGCGCGATTGGCCGCTGTTGCTCAAGCGCTTGCGTGGGCATGCACTCCAGGGCTTGCTAGACAAGGAGTCCGCCAAGATCGTTGCGCAGGGTTCCCCGTTGAATCGCTATGAGCAGACGGTCGTGCTCCGTGGCCTGAATGCGGCGATCAACCAACAGGCGCGGCAGCGTTGGCAGGTGGAAGAACCTGACATGACCCAGCTCGCCGCGCGCTATGGCGAGCTGCGTCGCGAACTGGCCGTGGATTTTGCCGGGGCCTTGAGTGATACCCCCGCACATTGGGGCAGCCAGGTGATCCAGTCACTGCGCGGCTCAGGCCTGCCGCGCTTGCTGCTGACCCTGGGCGAGGGCTGGGAAGGCGGCCTCTGGCACCCGGAGGCGATCCGGGCCGGCGTCGACGCGGGTTTCCTGATGGCGCCCTACGACTCCTATGAAACCGCGTTGTCCGCCACGGAAAATCCGGATTGGACCACCGCTCACCTGGGCGCCAGGGCCTACCGCGAGTGCGCGATTGTGCTGAAGGACGGCAAGCTGAAAACCGGCTTCCAGCAGTCTGGACACTACACCGACCCGCGCTGCGTGCGGCCGCTGTTGGAGGCACGCGTAAAGGCTATCCAGGCAAAGGCTGGCTTCAACGCCTGGTTCCTCGATGCCTATGCCACCAGCATGGTGTTCGACAGCTACCGGGACGGCGCCCGCATGACCCAGGCGCAGAACGCCGAAGGCAACATCGACGCCTCGCGCTGGCTCAGTACCGCACTCAAGTTGCCCGCCGGTTCGGAAGACGGCAACGCCATCACAGCCGAAGGCATCCTGTTCGCGCATGGCATGCAGACGCCCGTGATGGGCTGGGGTGATCACGCCATGACCCAAGACAAGCAATCACCCTATTACGTCGGTAACTGGTACCCACCGGAGCAACCGACCGTGTTCTTCAAGCCGGTGCCGCTGAACGAGCCGTTTCGCACGGTGTATTTCGAGCCGACCATGCGCCTGCCTCTGTACCAGGCGGTGTTCCATGGCTCGGTGATCACCACTCATCATTGGCTGTTCGACAGCCTGAAGCTGAGCAATGTGCGGGCTGAGAATGAGCTGATGCAGCTGCTCTACAACGTGCCGCCGCTGTATCACTTGAGTGCTTCTACGATTAAGCAGCGTCTGCCGGTGATCCAGCGCCAGGACCGGTTTTTCCGGCCCTTGCACCAGCGGTTGGCCACCCAGGCGATGACGGGGTTTCGTTGGTTGACCTCGGATAGGCAGGTGCAGGAAACCACCTTTGCCGATGGGACGCGGTTGGTGGCGAATTTTGCCGTAGAGGAGAAAGCGGGGTTTACCGGGCGCAGTGTGACGGTGTTGGTCGTGGGTGAGGAGCCTGTGGTGTATCGGGTGAAATAGCAATCGCCGGCAAGCCGGCGGCCACAGCTGTCTTACTGTAGGCCGCGATCCAACGGTGGGAGCGGGCTTGCTCGCAAAGACGGCCTGACAGCCGACCACTCTCTAACTGTCACCCCACGATCCAAAAATGTGGGAGCGGGCTTGCCCGCGAAGACGGCCTGACAGCCGACCACTCTCTAACTGTCACCCCGCGATCCAAAACTGTGGGAGCGGGCTTGCTCGCGAAGACGGCCTGACAGCCAACCACCATCTAACTGTCACCCCGCGATCCAAAACTGTGGGAGCGGGCTTGCTCGCGAAGACGGCCTGACAGCCGACCACTCTCTAACTGTCACCCCGCGATCCAAAACTGTGGGAGCGGGCTTGCTCGCGAAGACGGCCTGACAGCCGACCACTGTCTACCTGTCACCCCACGATCCAAAAATGTGGGAGCGGGCTTGCCCGCGAAGGCGGCCTGACAGCCGGCCTGGATGTCGGATCAGGCCGGGTACATATCCGTTATTTAGGTAACGGCTGCTATGGGTTCCGCCCTTACGGCGGGTCACTTTTGGAAAAGAGCCCGGAATGCCGGCCCAGCCAAAAGTAACCAAAAGGGCTCTTGCCCCAACACTCGGCACCTCGCTCACGCTCGGTGTGCCCGTAATCCGACAGTGATTTGGGGGGCCGCCGCCACGCGCCCTCCATGGCGCGGGGCGGCTAAACCGGCATCCCTGCCGGTTTACCCCCCAAATCCCTGTCGAATTCCGGCCAGCGTGTTTGATGGGGCGCCTGAGATCAAAAGCACGATCAAGATCACGATCAAGAGCGGCTCGCTTCGCATCGTGGTTAGGGTTAGGTTGGGGTTGGGGCTGCAAAGTTTTTCTAGGTTGGTCCAGGTCATTCAGCCCTACCGTTTGCGCCACACACTGGCTAACCAAGGTTGTTGCTCCCGAGGCAAGCCTGCGGGACGGTAGTAGTGCTCCAGTTCCACAAACCCTGCTTGCGTCAGCAGCGCTTGCCACGCCTCCAAGTCGTGGTAAGCCCCATACCGAGGTCCATTCCAGCCTTCTTGGTTTTCACCCCTAGGGTTGGAGCTGAACAGCACGCCTCCCGGCTTCAACGCGCCCTGTAACTGCTTGAGCACACGCGGCAGTTCCTGCTTGGGAATATGGAACAGCACCGCGTTGGCGAAAATCCCGTCGAAGCGTTCGGCAGGCAGGTCCAGCTTCAGGAAGTCCTGCTGCATCACTTCGCAACCACTGTCTTCGCGCGCCATCTGTGCAAACCGCTCCGAGCCATCCAGCCCGACGGCGATATGCCCCATGCGGGTAAAGGTCTGCAAGTCGCGCCCCGGCCCGCAGCCGAAATCCAGCACGGTAAACGGCGCCGAACCCTGGATATGCCGCAGCAGCGCGTCGATGTTCTGGCTCACATCGTGGTCGCGGGTGCCTTCGCGGAAGTCCTCGGCCACGCTGTTGTAGTGGCCGAGGGTGGTGGCGGTGATGGTGTTGAGGTCGTCGGGCTTGAGGGTCATGACGGGTAGTACCGGGCGTCTTCGATGGCCCGACTATACCTCACCTCTTGTTCAGCACCCGGGCCAGGCGATCACCACCGAGTTGAATCACCGCCACCAGGATCACCAGCAGCACAATCACGGTCAGCATGATCTGCGTATCAAAACGCTGGTAACCGTAGCGGTAGGCAATGTCCCCCAGCCCGCCCGCACCGATCGCGCCCGCCATGGCCGATGAGTTGATCATGGTCACCAGTGTGATGGTAAACCCGCCGACAATCCCCGGCAGCGCTTCCGGCAACAGCACGTGCCATATGATGTGCCAGCGGCGGCAGCCCATGGCCTGCGCGGCTTCGATAAGGCCGTGGTCGACCTCGCGCAGGCTCACCTCGGCGATGCGTGCAAAAAACGGTGTGGCGGCGATGGTCAGCGGTACGACGGCAGCCCATACGCCGTAGGTGGTGCCGACGATCAGCCGGGTGAACGGGATCAACGCCACCATCAGGATCAGGAACGGAATCGAACGGAACAGGTTGACGAACGCCCCCAGTACGCGGTTCCACGCCGGCGCCTGGTAGATGCCGCCTTTGTCGCTGGTCACCAGGAACACTGCCAGCGGAATCCCCACCAGCAGCGCGATCAGCGACGACACGCCGACCATCAGCAAGGTGTCGATGGCGCCCTGCACTAAACGATCAAACCACATGGCCCAGCACCTCCACCTGTTGTGCCCAATGGCCGGCGCGCTTGCGCAGTTCTTCGGCGCCGTGGGGTGAGCCGTTCACCGCCAGCAGCAGTTGCCCGAGGGCATGCCCCTGGATGCGTTCCACGCCGCCTTGCAGCAAGCGCACGCGCCCGCCGAGGGCGCTGAACAGCGCGGCCAGGTCCGGCTCGTCGGTGTCGCTGCCGGTGAACTGCAAGCGCAGCACAATCGCCGCGTCCGCAGCCCCAGGTGTGGGTTGCAAACGGCTTTGCAACTCTTCCGGCAACCCATGCTGCAGCGGTGCCAGCAGGGTCTTGCTGACCTCATGTTGCGGGTTGCCGAACACTTGCCATACCGGGCCTTGCTCGACGATACGGCCATGCTCCAGCACCACTACGCGGTCGCAGATCTCGCGGATCACCGCCATCTCGTGGGTGATCAATACGATGGTCAGGCCCAGGCGCTGGTTGATCTCGCGCAGCAAGCCGAGAATCGATTGGGTGGTCTCCGGATCGAGCGCCGACGTGGCCTCGTCGCACAGCAGGATCTGCGGGTCATGCACCAACGATCGGGCGATGCCCACGCGCTGTTTCTGCCCGCCGGACAGCTGCGCCGGGTAAGCCGTGTGTTTGTCCTGCAGGCCCACCAGCTCCAGCAGCTCGCGCACCTTTTGCTCACGCTCGGGCTTGGGTACGCCAGCGACTTTCAGCGGCAACTCGACGTTCTGCCACACGGTCTTGGCCGACATCAGGTTGAAGTGCTGGAAGATCATGCCGATGCGCCGACGCAGCGCCACCAGGCGGTCTTCATCGAAGTCGCCAATGTCGACCTGATCGATCAGCACGCGTCCGCTGCTCGGTTGCTCGAGGCGGTTGATGGTGCGGATCAGCGACGACTTGCCGGCGCCGCTGCGGCCAATGATGCCGAACACTTCACCGCGCTGGATCGCCAGGTCGATGCCTTGCAAGGCATGCACGCTGCCGTCGTAGGTCTTGCCCAGGTTGATAAAGCGTACATGGGCACGGTTCAGGTCAGGGTGCAGTTCTGTCTGCTCGGCGTCCCTGGGCGGCAAGCCCAGGTCGCGCAGTTGAGAGTGGGCGGCGGTCATTTTTTATCTTCCCAACCGACCTGGTAGAGCTTGCCGAGGGACTTGTCCAGTGCAGCACGAACGACCGGCGAGTGCTGGTAGATGTCGACAAACTTGATCACCCGCGGGTCGGTTTTGCTCTTGGGCTGGATCACGAACTGGATCACGTACTCCGGATGGTCGAGGCCGTCGAACAACAGCGCCGACTCGGCATCGAAGGTCTTGGACAGGCGGATATACGCCGGGTAGCCCTGTACCAGGTCGGCATCGTCATAGGCGCGCACCAGTTGCACGGCCTCGACTTGCAGGATCTTGATGTTCTTGGGGTTGGTGACGATGTCTTCTTCGGTGGCCTTGTAGCCCACGCCTGGCTTGAGGGTGATCAAGCCCGCCTTGGCCAGCAACTGCAGGCCGCGACCGCTGTTGATCGGGTCGTTGGCAATCGCCACGCTGGCGCCTTCGGGCAGGTCGCTGATGCTCTTGTACTTCTTCGAATACAGGCCGACGTTGTTGATGATGCCCGGCGCATACGGCACCAGGTCAAAGCCGGCGGCGGCCTTGGCGTTTTCCAGGAACGGGATGTGCTGGAAGTAGTTCACGTCGATATCGCCAGCCGCCAGGCTGACGTTGGGCGCGATCCAGTCGGTGAACTCCACCAGCTCGACCTTCAGGCCTTGCTTGCCGGCCTCAGCAACAGCGGCTTCGAGGGGAATGGCGAAGGCGGCGGTGGTGCCGATCTTCAACGGTGCATCGGCGGCGAACACCGCCGAGCTGAACAGTCCGAAAGCCAGGGCCAGTGCTTTGACTGGGTGGGCGAGCAGGGTTTTTTTCATGGTCTATTTCCAGTCATGGGGTGTTGGTGCAAACAATCGAGTTCCAGCGTTCTGCTTCAGTGGCGGTAGGTGGACCCGGTGTGTTGTTCGGGCAGGCGAGCGCGGCCGTGGAAGACTTTTTCCCGCAGTGTTCCCTGTTCATATTCAGTCTTGTACGAGCCACGCTTTTGCAGCTCCGGCACCACCAGGTCGATAAAGTCCACGTAGCTTTCCGGCGTGACGATGCGCGTGAGGTTGAAGCCGTCCAGGCCGGTTTCGCTGATCCAGGATTCAAGTTCGTCAGCGACTTGTTCGGGCGAGCCGACCAGGGTGATATAGCGTCCGCCGAGGGCGTGCTGTTCCAGCAACTTGCGCCGGGTCCAGTCGTTGTTCTGCAGGTTCTTGGTGGCTGACTGGATCGCGTTGCTCTTCACGTACTGGATCGGCTCGTCCAGTGCGTACTGGGCAAAGTCGATGGCGGTGGAGGCCGAGAAATGCGCCACGCCGGCTTCCGGGCTGGCGTAGCTCAGGTACTCGGCATGCTTGGCCCAGGCGAGTTCTTCAGTGGCGCCCACGATCACGTTGAGGCCCATGAACACTTTGATGTCATCCGGATTGCGCCCGGCCTCGACCGCGCTGGCGCGCACTTTATCCACCTGTGCCTTGGTCGCGGCCTTGTTCTGGCCGCTGATGAAGACGCACTCGGCATGGCGCCCGGCAAACAGCAGGCCGCGGTCCGAACTGCCGGCCTGGAACAGCACCGGCGTGCGTTGCGGCGAGGGTTCGCACAGGTGATACCCCTCCACCTGGTAGAACTCGCCGTGGTGCTCGACCTTGTGCACCTTGCCCGGCTGCGCATACACCCGCGCCTGCGGATCATTGAGCACTGCATCGTCTTCCCAGCTGCCTTCCCAGAGTTTGTAGAGCACCTCCAGGTACTCATCGGCCTGGTCGTAACGGCGGTCATGCTCGACCTGCTCGGTGAGGCCCATGGCCTTGGCGGCGCTGTCGAGGTAGCCGGTGACAATGTTCCAACCCACTCGGCCGCGGCTCAGGTGGTCCAGAGTGGACATGCGCCGGGCGAACAGATACGGCGGTTCGTAGGTGAGGTTGGCGGTGAGGCCAAAGCCGAGATGGCGGGTGACCGCAGCCATGGCCGAGACCAGCAGCAAGGGGTCATTGACCGGCAGCTGGATCGACTCCTTGAGCGGCACGTCGATCGAGTCCTGGTACACATCGTAGACGCCGACGATATCGGCAATGAACAAGCCGTCGAACAGCCCGCGTTCCAGGGTTCTGGCCAGGTCGGTCCAGTACTCGAGGGTCTTGTACTGGGTGGACGTGTCCCGTGGATGGGTCCACAGGCCATGGTTGATGTGCCCGATGCAGTTCATGTTGAAGGCATTGAGCAGGATTTTTTTCTTCGCCATCAGATGGTCCCCCGCAGTGGCGGGTTTTCAGCGTTGAGGTAGTAATTGCCCACCGCGTGATACTTCCAGCGCACCGGGTCGTGCAGGGTGTGCACGCGGGCGTTGCGCCAGTGGCGGTCGAGACCGTGCTCGGCCAGGGTTGCCTGGCTGCCGGCGAGTTCAAACAGGGTGCTGCCGGCGGCCAGCGAGATTTCGGTGCTCAAGGCGCGCACTTCGGCGACGGCGATCGAGGCGGCCGCAACGGTCTCGGCATTGTTGTCGGCCTGGGCGCGGTCGAGGAATTCGCCCGAGCGTTCCAGCAACGCCTCGGCGGCGTGCAGGCGGATGCTCAGGTGGCCGAAGCTTTTCAGGGTCAGTGGGTCTTCGCTGGCTTTGTCGCTGCTGGCGTCGATCCACGGACGGGTCTTGGTGCGCACAAAGTGCAGCGCGTCTTCAAAGGCGGCGCGGGCAATACCGGTGTCGATGGCGGCGTGCAGAATCTGCGCCAGGGGCCCGACCGTGGTCGGGCGCTCGAAGGCGCTCTGGAACGGGATCACATCCTGGGCGGCGACCCACACGTTGTCGAACACCACCGACCCGCTGCCGGTGGTGCGCTGGCCGAAGCCGCTCCAGTCGTCGATCACGCTCAAGCCTTCGCTGTGGCGCGGGACAAAAGCAAGTTGCTGCACCCCGTGTTCATCCACCACCGAGGTGGGGATACGCTGGGCGTAGATCGCCCCTGTGGAATAGAACTTGCGTCCGCTGATACGCAGACCGTCACCGTCGCGGGTGAGTGTGGTGACGCGATCATGGGCCGTTTTGGTGCCCAGCTCTGCCAGGGCGTTGCCGAAGCGTTGACCTGCCAATACCTCGGCATACAGGCGGCGTTGCTGCGCCGGGCTGCCATTCACGCGTAGCACTTCCAGGGCATAGAAATGATTTTGCGGGATCTGGCCCAGGGAAGCGTCCGCCTGCGCGATCAAGGCGATGACCTTGGCCAGGGTGACATTGGAAACGCCCGCACCACCGTACTCCTTGGGCACGCTGATACCCCACAGGCCGGAGCGCGAAAACGCGTCCAGTTCGGGCAAGGGCAGGCGGCGCTCGCGGTCGCGCTGTGCGCTGTCGCGGCGAAAGTCTTCGGCCAGGTCGCTGGCGACAATAAGGGCTTGTTCGTCGCTGGTGATAACCGCGACGTGAGTAGAGACAGTCATGTTGTTCTCCAGAAGCTCGTGGAAAAAGTGTTCTGGTCGGTTAAATCCAGGAGTGACGAGCGGGCAACGTGCCGTTCAATCGATAGGCGCCGATGGCGTGATACTTCCAGCGCACGGGGTCATGCAGGGTGTGCACGCGCGCGTTGCGCCAGTGGCGGTCGAGGTTGAATTCGGCGAGGGTGGCGCGGCTGCCGGCCAGTTCGAAGAGCTTTTCGCTGACCAGCAGCGACACTTCGGTGGTCAGCACCTTGGCCTCGGCCACCGCGATGGATGCCCGCGCAGCAGACTGCGCAGTGATCGGCGCGGCGCTGACGTGGTCCAGCACCTGGCCGGCCTTGCGCAGCAGGGCTTCGGCGGCGTGCAGTTCGATCTTCAGCCTGCCGATGTCGGCGATCACGTACAGGTCATCGCTGGCGCGTTCGACCTTGGCGTCGATCCATGGGCGCGAGCGCTCACGCACGAATGCAAGGGTGTCGTCCAGTGCTCCACGGGCGATGCCGGCGTCGATGGCCGCCTGGATCAACTGCGAGACAGCGCCCTGGACCGTCGGTGTTTCGCCGATACGCCAGTTTTCGATCACCAGTTCGGCGTCCACCGGCACCTGGTCCAGCAGCACGGTGCCGCTGGCAGTGGTGCGCTGGCCGAAGCCGGACCAGTCATCGACGATGCGCAGCCCTTGGGTGCCACGGCGTACGAACGCCATGACCTGCTTGCCGTCATCGTTCAGCGCTTTCACCGCGACCCAGTGTGCAAACAACGCGCCGGTGGAATAGAACTTCTGGCCGCTGATCACATAGCCGTCACCTTCGGCGGTGATGCGTGCCTTGAGCTCCAGGGTGTTTTTGGTGCCGCGTTCCGGGCCGCCATTGCCGATGCGCCAGCCGTCGAGGACGCTCTGGAACAGCTGCTTTTTCTGGCGCTCGGTGGCGGCGCCCTGCAACAGCTGCAGGATACCGAAATGATTCTGCGGGATCTGCCCGAGGGCCGGGTCTGCCGCGCTGATGATCGCGAATACCTCGGCCAGGGTCACGAAGGACACCTGCGGGCCGCCGTACTCACGGGGAATGGAAATACTGCCCAGCCCACTGCGGGTGAACTGCTCGATCTGTGCCCACGGCAGCTTGCGCTGCTGGTCGCGCTTGGCGGCTTGCAGGCGCGCAGCCTGGGCCAGCTCATGGGCAGCCTTCAGCGCCTCTGCATCGTTGCGCAGCACGGCGGCCGGCAACAGCAGGGGGGCTACGTCCAGATCACTCTGGGGGGGTGTTAGAGCCAAGTTAGACATCAGCGCCGCTCCTTGGCTGCACGTAATGCCCTGGCGTTACGCACCGGGGTAATCCTGACCATACCGACCTCGCATTCAATGAAATAAAAACAGAAAAATCAGCGATGTCCGGTGGTCCGGTGCATATACCCTAAGCTTGTTAAATATTTAAATAAACTAACTTTTGGGAATATGCATAGAAGGTCTGTCACCCAGGTCGCCGGGCGAGCCCGGTGCGCGCGGCTGCTAGATCCGCGCGGCCCCGGCCGCTCGGGTTGGCGCCTCGGCGGCAATGCGCAAGGTACGGGCTGGCGCCCAGCGTGAATTGTTGCCGACACGATCCAGAATGCAGTACGTCACCTCCAGCCGGCAGTCGTCGCCGGCCTCGGTGATGAGCGCCGACGGCACCCACACCTGCACTGCAAGGCCCACGTCCTGGGCCTGGAGCTTCGGCAGGTCCAGGCGCGCATCGCCCCAGCGCACGGTGATGGCGTCGCCGCAGGTCATATTCAGGTACGGTTCGATGGTCAGGGGGATACCGCGCCGCACCTGGCTGGCGTTGACGCCGTAGCGGCGGATGGCGTCGGGCAAGCCTACGGGGGCAAGGTTCTGGTTCTCATCGCGGTACAGGGACGAGGGCTGGCCGCCTGGAGGGTGGGTCTTCACGCGCAGGTGCGCCATGGCCGAGCGTGTAGGCGCACGCCCGATTTGCATGACCCGGTAGTGCACCCGGGCCGGGCCCTCCAGCACGAAACTCTCCGGGATTCGCAGGCGGGTAACCGTGCCGATCTTGCAGGCGGTGACGCGGCGCGAGGCGGCGAAGCAGTTGTTCCAGAACAGCTCGACCAGGTCGCCTTCATCCATGCCGGGATACGGCGCAATGTCGACCTGCAGGTGTGTGGCGGCGAGGGCATTGATGCCATTGCCGATGGCCTGGGGCAGTGTCGGTGCGGTGAGCAGGGGGTGCGTCATAAGTATCTCCTTGATGCAGCCAGCAGCAATCGCTCCGGACCGTTGGCGCAGGTGTGCGCGGCGGGCCGAACGGGACGATTCAGTGAGTAGCCGGGATAGGATCCAATCCTTTGGACGTTAGATAAGAGGGTTGGCCGAGGGGCGTCAATGGCGGCAAAGGGCTAAACGGCGGTGTTGGAGAGATTCAGAATGGTCTGACTGGGAAGGGGCTTTTCAGAAGGGGGGACCAGGGTGTTTTACGGTGCGTAATGAGCATGCATTGTAGGAACGCCCTCGTGGGGGCGCTGGCTTGCCTGCGACAGCCTCGATGCGGTGAGACGGACACTCAGGGGTGCCTGCATCGCGGCCAAGCCAGCGCCCAAAAAAGCCTCAGTGAGCCAGGAATTTACTCAGGAACTGCTTGGTGCGCTCTTCCTTGGGGTTGGCGAACAGCGCCTTGGCTTCGCCTTGTTCCACGATCACACCCTTGTCGAAGAAGATCACCCGGTTGGCGACATCGCGGGCGAAGCTCATCTCGTGAGTGACAATGACCATGGTGCGGTTTTCTTCGGCGAGGCTGCGAATGGTCGCCAGCACTTCACCCACCAGTTCGGGGTCGAGGGCCGAGGTGGGTTCGTCGAACAGGATCACTTCCGGCTCCATGGCCAACGCCCTGGCAATCGCCACGCGCTGCTGCTGGCCACCGGACAGGCGCCGTGGGTAGGCGTCTTCCTTGCCCGCCAGGCCGACCCTGGCCAGCAGCTTGCGCCCCAGCGCCACGGCGGCTTCGCGCGGTATCTTCTTGACCACGATAGGGCCTTCGATGACATTTTCCAGCGCAGTGCGGTGGGGGAACAGGTTGAAGCTCTGGAACACAAAACCCACGTGCTGGCGCAGGCGCCGCACCAGGCTTTGTTGCTGGTTGATCGGCTTGCTGGTGTCGATCTCGATGTCACCCACCTTGATGCGGCCACTGGTGGGTTGTTCGAGGAAGTTCAGGCAGCGCAGGAAGGTGGTCTTGCCGGAACCACTGGGGCCGATGATGGCGATGACTTCGCCTTCCTTGACCTCAAGGTCGATGCCGTTGAGCACCACCTGGCCCTTGAATTGTTTGGTCAGTTTTTCAACCACGATCATGCTTCAGGACTCCAGGTCATGCCGGTTGACCCGGTCTTCCAGACGATTCTGCAAATGCGCCAGGATGCTCGCCAGGATCCAGTAGATCAGGGCTGCGGACAGATACATGGTGAAGATTTCGAAGGTCCGTGCAGACACCAGTTGTGCCTGGCGGAACAGCTCGGGCACCTGGATGGTGGCGGCCAGCGCCGTGTCCTTGACCAGCGAAATAAAGCTGTTGCCCAGCGGTGGCAGGGCCGTGCGCATCGCCTGCGGCAGGATGGCCCGGCGCAGGGTCTGCGCGCGGGTCATGCCGATACTGGCGGCGGCTTCCCACTGGCCACGCTCGATGGAGCCGATGGCGGCGCGCAGGATTTCACAGGCGTAGGCGGCCATGTTCAGCGAAAAGCCGATCATGGCCGCCGGGATCGGATCCAGCTCGATGCCCACTTGCGGCAAGCCGTAGTAGATCAGAAACAGCTGTACCAGCAAGGGCGTGCCGCGAAAGAACGACACGTAGACTCGGGCGAGCCAGCTCACCAGCTTGAAGCGCGACAGGCGCATCAAGGCCAGGCCGAAGCCCAGCAGCAAACCGAAAAACATCCCGCCGAGGCTGAGGATCACCGTGTAGTACGCGCCCTTGAGCAGAAAGGGCGCAGAGTCCAGCGCGAGTTGGAAACCTGCTTCCATTATTGAGTGACGTCAGCGTTGAAGTACTTCTCGGACAGCTTCTTCAAGGTGCCATCGGCGCGCAGCTTGTCGAGGGCCTTGTTCACGGCGGCCAGCAGTTCAGGCTCGCCCTTGCGCAGGGCAATACCGGCTTCCTGGCGGGAGAAGGCCGCACCTGCAGCAGCGGTGTCCTTGGCTTTCTTGGCGTATTCCAGCGCGGCCAGGCGGTCGATCAGGATGGCGTCGACACGGCCGATGCGCAGGTCCTGGAACTTGGTAGGGTCATCGTTGTAGGTTTTGACGATGGCCTTTGGTTGGTTTTCCTTGAGCCATTGTTCGTAGTTGGTGCCCAGGCCGACGCCGACTTTCTTGCCCGCCAGGTCGTCGGCGGTCTTGATGGTGTCGACGTTTTTCGCCAGGGTCAGCGCCTGGATACCAGAGATGGTGTAAGGCGTGGAGAAGTCATACTTTTGCTTGCGTGCGTCGGAGATGGTCACTTGGTTGACCACGGCGTCCAGACGCTTGGATTCCAGGGCCGCGAGGATGCCGTCCCATGGAGTGGCCTGCAGCTTGACCTTCACGCCCAGCTCCTTGGCCAGCGCTTCGGACAGCTCCACTTCGAAACCGGTGAGCTTGCCGCTTTCATCGACAAAGCTGAACGGTGGGTAGGTGCCTTCCAGGCCGATCTTGATCTCGCCCGCTTTCTTGATGTTATCCAGCTGTTCGCCAGCCACTGCCTGGCCCAGCAGGCCAGCCCCGAGCGCCAGGCCCAAAGTGCCAACCAACAACGTGCGACGGAATACGGAAATAGTCATGAAGAGCCCCTGTGTTTTTATGTTGAGCGAAGCAGGTGACGCAGTAGTCGTATCCTGCCTTAAAGCGCGTAGCGCGTCTTCGCCTACGGCGCGACTATAGAGTGTGTTTTTAAGACTTGAAAATAATATAAATATAAATTGATATTCTATTGTGGAATATGCGGCGGATTCAATGTGGGAGCTGGCTTGCCTGCGATAGCGGTGGAACCGTCAGCACATCGGTAGCTGACAGACCGCCATCGCAGGCAAGCCAGCTCCCACACTTTTAATCCGCGTTTATTCAGTTAAAAACCGAATGGTAAGCAAACAACGCCGGTGCCCCGCCGGTGTGCAGGAAAATGATCGGGCCGTCCTCAAAGCGCTGGCGTCCGATGCCGTCCAGCAAGCCAGCCATGGCCTTGCCCGTGTAGACCGGGTCCAGCAGCAGGCCTTCCTGGCTCGCCAGTAACTTGACCGCAGACAGCGTGCCGGCGTTCGGTTCGCCATAGCGCGGGCCGAAGTATTCGTCCCACAGGATCACCTTGAAGGCCTCGGGAATGTCCACACCCAAGAGCTCGGCGGTGCGCTCGGCCAGGCCCTGCACTTTCGGGCGCTGGGCTTCGTCGGTGCGGGACACGCTGACGCCAATCACCGGCAGGTTCGGCAGCGCTTCGCTCAACGCCAGCGCGAGGCCACTGTGGGTCCCCGCACTGCCGGACGCGAGGACCACGGCGGCAAATTCGATCCCGCTGTCTTCGATCTGTCCGGCCAGCTCCAGCCCGGCGCGCACATACCCCAGGGCGCCGAGTGCATTGGAGCCACCGATAGGCACCAGGTAAGGCTGCTTGCCGTTGCTGCGCAGGCGGTCGGCGAGGGCGTTGAGCTGGTCGTCGACGTTGTCGAGGTTCTCCACCAATTCCACCTTGGCGTCGAACAGCTCCAGCAGCAGGCGGTTGCCGTTCCCGAGGTAGTTGGGGTCGTCGGTGCCGGTGGGGTTTTCCAGAAGGGCGACGCAGCCCAGGCCGAGCTTCGCGGCCAGCGCAGCGGTCTGGCGCACGTGGTTGGACTGGATGGCACCGGCGGTCACCAACGTATCGGCGCCTTGCGCGAGGGCATCGGCGGCGAGGTATTCGAGTTTGCGCAGCTTGTTGCCGCCCATGGCCAGCGGCGTGGTGTCGTCGCGCTTGACGTAGATATCCCTGCCCAACCAAGCCGACAGCCGCTCGAGTTTTTCCAGGGCAGTGGCACCGCCCAGCAGTTCCAGGCGGTTAAAACGGTCGAGCTGTTGTTTGATCATGGCTGCGCACGGTTGAGGAGTATGGGGCGACTATAGGCAGGCACTTTTCATCGGGCAACCGTCAATCGCTTATTCCGCAGAGTTCTTAGTAGTGCACCATTGGTTCTTAAGGGCGGCCAGGGTGCATACCGTAAAGTGAGCGCCATTACGTCAGGAGTGAATACTGTGAGTGAGCGTTCCAGTCATTGGCAATTACAGACCATCGTCAGCCAACTGCGCGGTGCGCGGGACCAGTGGCGCGCGCGCAATGGCCGCTTGAGTGGCGAACATGGCGGCCGTGAGTTGCCGTCCCGCGAGGCGGTGGCGCAGATTCTTGAAGCGCTGTGCGGTGCGCTGTTCCCTATGCGCCTGGGACCGGTGGACCTGCGTGAAGAAAGCGAAGATTTTTATGTCGGCCACACCCTGGATGTGGCGCTCAATGCGCTGCTCGCCCAAGCCCGCCTGGAACTGCGCTACGCCGCGCGCCAAGGTGGCCAGGATGACAGCGCGGTCGACGCTCATGCCATCCGCCTGATCCAGGATTTCGCCCTGGCCCTGCCTTCCCTGCGCAGCCTGCTGGACACCGACGTGCTGGCCGCTTACCACGGTGACCCGGCGGCGCGCAGCGTGGATGAAGTGCTGCTGTGCTATCCCGGCATCCTGGCGGTGATCCACCACCGCCTGGCGCAC
The DNA here is from genome assembly GCF_002980075.1 of Pseudomonas sp. MYb13. Taxonomy (NCBI): domain Bacteria; kingdom Pseudomonadati; phylum Pseudomonadota; class Gammaproteobacteria; order Pseudomonadales; family Pseudomonadaceae; genus Pseudomonas; species Pseudomonas sp. MYb13. The sequence continues at coordinate 22,389 of NZ_PCQI01000026.1, forward strand.
CATCTGTACCGCGCCGGTTTGCCGCTGTTGGCGCGGATCAGCGCGGAGATCGCCCACTCGGCCACGGGCATCGATATTCACCCCGGCGCGCAGATCGGCCCAAGTTTCTTTATCGACCACGGGACCGGCGTGGTGATTGGCGAAACCGCGATCATTGGCGAGCGCGTGCGCATCTACCAGGCCGTGACCCTGGGCGCCAAGCGCTTCCCGGCAGATGAGGACGGGCAGTTGCAGAAGGGCCACCCGCGCCACCCGATTGTCGAAGACGACGTGGTGATCTACGCGGGCGCGACCATCCTGGGGCGCATCACCATCGGCAAGGGCTCGACCATTGGCGGCAACGTGTGGCTGACCCGCAGCGTGCCGGCGGGGGCGAACATCACCCAGGCGAACCTGCAGCATGATGATGGGGCGCAGAAGTAATCCCTGGCTAACACCCATCACCTGCGGGAGCTGGCTTGCCTGCGATAGCTGTCTGTCAGCAACCGATGTGTTGACGGATACTGCGCGATCGCAGGCAAGCCAGCTCCGACATTTTTTGTCCGTATTTCAACGCCAAGTGGCTGAACGATTTGTCTCTCGCGCCCGTCATACCTGTCCTTGAGCTAGTGTAGGAATTACCTACCACTCAGCCGTGCGATTAGTCCCAGACCGCCTTCGTATGTTTAACTTGAATGTTCGTTCAAGTTAAACCGGTGGTTCGCTGCCCGCTCACAACAGGAGGCTTACCTTTGCTGAGTCCGTTATTTACAGCCACATCCGACACCTTCGGGGTGCATCGTCCATGAGTGCATCGTCCACCCCCTCCAGCGGACTGGTGCGCATGAATGCGCCCGTCTTCTATTTTGCCGCGTCCTTTATCCTGCTGTTCGGGATCACTGTCATCGCTATCCCGCAACAGGCCGGTGCCTGGCTGCTGGCAGCGCAAAACTGGGCGGCCAATACGGTCGGCTGGTACTACATGCTGGCGATGACCCTGTATCTGGTCTTCGTGGTGGTCACCGCGCTATCGGGCTACGGCAAGATAAAACTCGGTGCCGACCACGACGAGCCCGAATTCAGTTACCTGTCCTGGGCCGGCATGCTGTTCGCCGCCGGGATCAGCATCACGCTGTTTTTCTTCTGTGTTTCCGAGCCGCTGACGCACCTGGTGCAACCGCCCCAGGGCGCGCCGATGAACGCCGATGCCGCGCGCCAGGCCATGCAGATTCTGTTTCTGCACTGGGGCCTGCACGGTTGGGGTGTGTTCGCCTTCGTCGGCATGGCCCTGGCGTACTTCGCCTACCGGCATAACCTGCCGCTGGCGTTGCGCTCGGCGCTGTACCCGCTGATCGGCAAGCGCATCAATGGCCCCATCGGCTACGCGGTGGATGGCTTTGGCATCATCGCCACGGTGTTCGGCCTCGGCGCCGATATGGGTTTTGGTGTGTTGCACCTCAACTCCGGGCTCGATTACCTGTTTGGTATTGCCCACACCCAGTGGATTCAGGTCGGCCTGATCACCTTGATGATGGGCGCGGCGATCCTGGTCGCCGTTTCCGGCGTCGACAAGGGCGTGCGGGTGATGTCCGACATCAACATGCTGCTGGCCTGTGCGCTGCTGCTGTTCGTGTTGTTCGCCGGGCCCACCCAGCACTTGCTCAACACGCTGATCCAGAACATCGGTGATTACCTGGGCGCCTTGCCGACCAAGAGTTTCGACGTGTACGCCTACGACAAACCCAGCGACTGGCTGGGCGGCTGGACGGTGTTCTACTGGGCCTGGTGGATCGCGTGGTCGCCATTCGTGGGCCTGTTCATCGCGCGTATTTCCCGTGGTCGCACCATCCGCGAATTCGTGTTCGGCGTGCTGCTGATCCCGCTGGGTTTCACCCTGGCGTGGATGTCGATCTTCGGCAACAGCGCTATCGACCAGGTGCTCAACCACGGGCTGACAGCGTTGGGCCAGTCGGCTATCGATGACCCGTCGATGAGCCTCTACCTGCTGCTGGAAACCTACCCGTGGAGCAAGACCGTCATCGCGGTCACGGTGTTTATCAGCTTCGTGTTCTTCGTCACTTCCGCCGACTCCGGCACCGTGGTGCTGTCGACCCTGTCGTCCAAGGGCGGCAACGCCGATGAAGACGGGCCGAAGTGGCTGCGGGTGTTCTGGGGCGCGATGACCGCGTTGGTCACCAGCGCGCTGTTGTTCGCCGGCAGTATCGACTCGCTCAAGTCAGCGGTGGTGCTCACCTCGTTGCCGTTCTCGATGATCCTGTTGCTGATGATGTGGGGGCTGCACAAGGCGTTCTACCTCGAGTCGCAAAAGCAGATCGCCCAACTGCACTCGTTGGCGCCGGTGTCGGGCTCACGCAAGGGCACGGGCGGTTGGCGCCAGCGCTTGAGCCAGGCCGTGCATTTCCCGTCACGGGACGAGGTGTACCGGTTCCTTGAGACCACGGTGCGCCCGGCGATTGAAGAGGTGACGGCGGTGTTTGTCGAAAAAGGCCTCAGCGTGGTTACCCAGCCCGACCCGTCCAATGACAGCGTCAGCCTGGAAATCGGCCACGGCGAAGAGCATCCGTTCGTTTATCAGGTGCAGATGCGCGGCTATTTCACGCCGTCCTTTGCACGCGGCGGCATGGGGTCCAAGCAGCTCAACAACCGTCGCTACTACCGTGCGGAAGTGCACCTGAGCGAGGGTAGCCAGGACTACGATCTGGTCGGCTACACCAAGGAGCAGATCATCAACGACATCCTCGACCAGTACGAGCGGCACCTGCAGTTCCTGCACTTGGTGCGCTGAGGCTCGGGTATGACCTGCGGGGCGCCAATTGTCCCTGCAGGTCAGACCCTCCCGCCAGGCGCGTTACCGGGCCATCGAGCTGTCCATCAGCGAGGCAGGCCGGTTGGTCGACGGGCTCGCCAAAAACTTCGAAAGTGCCCGCTAAGCCGCGTAGTAGAAGGGTTTCTTAAATTTAATTTCATCCGTCCACGTCGCTGTTTGACGCGCAACTGTCATCTGGCCACTGCGTAATTGTGTGAAGCGTTTGACGCTTTCATTTCAGAACAGTGACGGAGACAGGTACCCATGAAGACGTTATTAAGCCCCATGGTGGGTGTTGCCGTGGCGAGCTTTATGCTGTCCGCCCATGCCGATTTTGCCGATGACAGCCACGCCGATGTGACCCTGCTCAATCGCTATCTCAACCAGCAGGGGCGTGATGTGGTGAACAGCAACGCCAAGGCCCACAGCATTCGTGATTGGGGCCAGGGTTTCGAGTTCAACTTCAAGTCCGGCTACACCGAGGGGCCCGTGGGCTTGGGCCTGGACCTGCAGGCGTTCTATGGGTTGAAGCTGGACTCGGGTGGCGACCTCAACGACAAGGATCATCAAGGCCGTTACCCCGGCAGCATGTTCCCGCTGGACAACGGCAAGTCCGCCGACCAGTTCGGCGTGTTGAGCCCGACGTTCAAGATGCGGTTTGCCAAGGATGAGTTGCGCGTTGGTACGCTCTACGGCAACAACCCGGTGTTAGCCAATACCGACGGGCGCCTGTACCAGCAGACCAACACGGGTGTGCAGCTGGTGTCCAAGGACTTCAGTGACTTCACCTTCACCGGCGGCGACATCTTCAAGACCAAGATCCGCAATGAAACCGGCGATCAAGGCATGATCACCGCCGGCGGCACCCAGCAGAGCGACCGTTTCCTGTTCGGCGGTGCGGACTACACCGGCATCCAGAACACCACGGTCAGCCTGTGGTATTCCAACCTTGAGGATTACTACCAGCAGTTCTTCCTCGGCGCCAAGCGGCATGACGCCTTGTCCGTGGGCGCCATCGACACCGATGTGCGCGTTTTCCGCAGCCTGGGTGTGGGCGGCAACGCCGACGGTGACAACGATTTCGCCGCGGCTGGCCTTTACGGGGACGGCGCGGGCAAGGGCCGCATCAACCAGACCACCGCCAGCGTGCTTGAGAGCTACAGCCTGGACGGCCACACCGTTGGCTTGGGTATCCAGAAAAACAGCGGTGACAGCGACTTCCCGTATCTGGATTCCGGCCTGAACAGCGGCGACAACCGCCAGGGACCAGGCTCAGGTGCCGATACGCCGGCGCTGACCAACATGCAGTTGAACAAATTCCAGCACGCCGGCGAGCGCACCTGGCTGGCGCAGTACAAATATGACTTGGGCAAGCTCGGCCTGACCGGCCTCACATTCTCCGCCGCCTACGCCCATGGCGATGACATTCGCACGGCGCAGGGCACTACCAGCGAATGGGAACGTAACGTCGCCGTCGCCTATCAAGTGCCCACCGGCACCCTCAAAGGCCTCGGCGTGACCTGGAAAAACGCCCACGCCAGCCCGGACATTACCGGCGCCACCGTGCAAGATGAAAACCGCTTTTATGTCAGCTATGTCGTTCCACTCTGGTAGGAAATTGCTGTAAAACGGACAGGCAGACTTAAGCGATTCAGCTGGTTAAAAGGCCTGGGAATATCGTTATTCCCAGGCCTTATTTGCCTACGTCCAAGAGAGGATTCGATGACTTACATTGCTGCCGAAAACCGCTATGAATCTATTCCGTATCGCCGCGTCGGTCGCAGTGGATTGGTGCTGCCTGCACTGTCCCTGGGCCTGTGGCACAACTTTGGCGACAGCACCCCGATCGACACCCAGCGCGCCCTCCTGCGCACCGCGTTCGACTTGGGGATCAACCACTTCGACCTGGCCAACAACTACGGCCCGCCGTACGGCAGTGCCGAGATCAACTTCGGCCGTCTGCTGCGCGAAGACTTCAAGCACTACCGCGACGAATTGATCATCTCCAGCAAGGCGGGCTGGGACATGTGGCCCGGCCCTTACGGCCAGGGCGGCGGTTCGCGCAAATACGTACTGGCCAGCCTCGACCAGAGCCTGCAGCGCCTGGGTGTCGACTACGTGGATATCTTCTACTCCCACCGCTTCGACGCCGATACCCCACTGGAAGAAACCGCCAGCGCCCTGGCCACTGCGGTGCAACAAGGCAAGGCGTTGTACATCGGTATCTCGTCCTACTCAGGCGTAAAAACCCGCGAAATCGCCGCCCTGCTCAACGAGTGGAAAGTGCCGCTGCTGATCCACCAGCCGGCCTATAACCTGCTCAACCGCTGGGTGGAAAAAGACCTGTTGGACACCACCGAAGAACTCGGTGCCGGGGTGATTGCCTTCACACCGCTGGCCCAAGGGCTGCTGACCGACAAATACCTCAACGGTGTGCCGGCCGATGCACGCGTGAATCGGCCGGGTGGCGGTTCGTTGCAGGCCAAGCACCTGTCCGAGGCCAACATTGCCCACGTGCGTGCGCTGAATGAAATCGCCCAGCGTCGTGGCCAGAGCCTGGCGCAACTGGCATTGGCCTGGACGCTGCGTGACCCTCGGGTGACCAGTGCGCTGATCGGTGCCAGCCGACCGGAGCAGATCATCGAGAACGTGGGGGCGTTGAAGAACTTGAGCTTCAGTGCCGAAGAACTGGCGGAGATTGATCGCTTTGCGCAGGAAGGCGGCATCAACCTTTGGGAAAAGCCTTCGACCGCTGAATAACCCGACACCACTCGATCAACCTGGGGGAGCGGGCTTGCCCGCTCCCCCATTTGAACTTCACGAGGGTTTAGAACGGCACGTCGCCCAAGATCGTCGCTCGGTGCATCACCCGTCGCTGCGGCCGGTAGTCATCCACCGCGTAATGCTGGGTCACGCGGTTGTCCCAGAACGCCACGTCATTTTCCTGCCAGCGCCAGCGGATGGTGAATTCCGGACGTGTCGCGTGGGCAAACAAGAGCTTCAAGATTGCTTCACTCTCCGCCGGCTCAAGCTCATTGATCCGGGTGGTAAACCCATCACTCACGAACAGCGACTTGCGCCCACTCACCGGATGCGTACGCACCACCGGGTGCGACAACGGTGGGTTCTTCTTGCGGGTTTCTTCCCAGCGCGCCAGGTCTTCGGCGGTGTTGCCAAAGCGCTCCAGCGGAAAGGACTTGGTGAAGTCATGGGTAGCCGTCAGCCCGTCGAGCAAGCGCTTCAACGGCTCGGACAGTGCCTCATACGCTGCAATACCACTGGCCCACAACGTGTCGCCGCCAAACGCCGGCAGCAGCTTGGCGCTGAGCACCGCGCCGAGCGCCGGGGTGGGCAGGAAGGTCACGTCGGTGTGCCACACCGCGTTGTCGCGCACGTCGGTGACGGCGGTGTCGAGGATCAGCACTTCGGGCTGTTCCGGCACGTTGGGGTAGATCGGGTGGATGTGCAGGTCACCGAAGTTCGCCGCAAACCGCGCCTGTTGTTGCGGGTTGATTTCTTGGCCACGGAAGAACAACACCGAGTGGGCGAGCAACGCGTGTTCGATGGCGTCGCGGTGTTCGGGGGTCAGCGGCTGGGTGATGTCGACGCCACTGATCTGGGCGCCCAGTGCGCTGCTTAATGGGGTAACGGTCAGGCTGCTCATGCTGTTCTCACTCAATGTGCCTGGCCATGCCAAGGCACTAATTTGCGCTGCAGGGCGCGCAAGCCCATTTCCATGGCGAAGGCGATCAGGGCGATGACCAGGATCCCCAGCACGACCACATCGGTGACCAGGAACTGCGCCGCCGATTGCACCATGAAGCCCAGGCCGCTGGTGGCCGCGATCAATTCTGCTGCGACCAGTGTCGACCAGCCCACACCCAGCCCGATGCGCACGCCGGTGAGGATGTCGGGCAGGGCGCTCGGCAGGATTACATGGCGAATCAGTTGGGCGCGGGTGGCGCCCAGCGACTGCGCGGCGCGCAGTTTGGCCGGGTCGACCGTGCGCACGCCCGTGGCGGTGGCGATGGCAATCGGCGCAAAGATCGCCAGGTAAATCAGCAGCACCTTGGACAGCTCGCCAATGCCGCACCAGATCACGATCAACGGCAGGTAGGCCAACGGCGGAATCGGCCGGTAGAACTCAATCAGTGGGTCGAGCACTCCCCGTGCGATACGATTGGCACCGATGGCAATGCCCACCGGCACGGCGGTCAGCACGGCAAAGCCCAGGCCCAGGCCGATACGGCTGAGGCTCGCGCCAAGATGCTGCCAGAGGGTGGAGTCCATGTAGCCCGTGGTCGCCAGCAGCCAGCCTTTTTGCAGCACGGCAGACGGCGGCGGCAGGAACAGCGGCTCTATGAGGCCGGTGGCGGTGACGGCCCACCAGATGACCAGCAAGGCGACCAGGGTCAGCAGGCTGATCCAGCGCGTGCTCAGGCTGCGACGTACCGGGATAACCGTGTGCGTCACCGTCTGGGTGGCGGTAGCGGGGAGTTCGTAGCTGCTCATGCGGACACCTGCCGTTGGGAGAACACCTTGCCCAGCACGTGTTCGCGGGTTTCGATAAAACGCGGGTCGGACTTGATCGCCCGCGCCGACTCACCGGCGGCGTAGCGTTGGCCGAAGTCCAGGCTCAGGCGCTCGACGATCTGGCCGGGGTTGGGCGCCAGCAGGATCAGGTCGGTGGCGAGAAATACCGCCTCTTCGATGTCGTGGGTAATCAGGAACACCGGCTTGGCCGTGCGCCGCCAGACTTGCAGCAGCAGTTCCTGCATCTGTTCGCGGGTGAAGGCATCGAGCGCGCCGAAGGGTTCGTCCATCAGCAACACGCGAGGGTCGGCCGCCAGGGCGCGGGCCAGGCCGACACGTTGCTTCTGGCCGCCGGAAAGCTGCCAGATGCGGCGGCTGTCGAAACCGGCCAGGTCGACCAGCGCGAGCATTTCCTGGGCGCGGATTTCGCGTTGCGCCTTGGGCAGGCCGGCCAGCTCCAGGCCGAAACCGACGTTGGCCAGCACATCTTGCCAGGGCAGCAGGGCGTCGTCTTGGAACACCACACCGCGTTCGGCGCTGGGGCCTTTGACCGGCACGCCATCGAGGGTGATGCGCCCGGCAGACGGTTCGACAAAGCCGGCGATCAGGTTCAACAGCGAAGTCTTGCCACTGCCGGACGGGCCGAGGGCCACCAGCAATTGCTGGGGCCCCAGGTCGAGTGAAATGTCTGACAGTACCGGTTCTGTGGCGCCTGGGTACTGTGCGCTGATGCGCTCCAGCTGTAGCAAGGCCATCGCAATGAACTCCCGAATCAGTGGGTGATGAATTTGGCGCTGACGTAAGGGGCATAGTCCGGCAGCACCGCTTCGACCTTGCCTTGTTCCTTCAGGAACGCAGCGGTATCGGTCACGGCCTTGGTGGTGGGTGCGCCCAGCAGGGTCACCTGGTCGGCCGCCAGCGGGTAGACGTTGCCTTGCAGCAGCAAGGGGATATCACTGGCCTTGGCGCCGGACAGTTTCACCAGTTTGTCGACGTTGCCTGTGTCGGCGAGCCAGGCTTGTGGGTCTTTGCGGTATGCGGCGTAGGCATCCAGGGTGACTTTGGCGAACGCGGTGACGATTTCCGGGTGCTTCTCGGCGAAGTCCTTGCGCACGATCCAGGCATCAAAGGTCGGCGCACCGAACTTGGCCAGTTCACCAGAGGTGATCAGCACCTTGCCGTTCTCTTTGGCGACGCCCAGGGCTGGGTCCCACACGTAGGTCGCGTCGATATCGCCGCGTTTCCAGGCGGCGATGATTGCCGGTGGCGCGAGGTTGAGGATGGTCACTTTGGACGGGTCGATGTTCCAGTGCTTCAGCGCGGCCAGCAGGCTGTAGTGCCCGGTGGACACGAAGGGTACGGCGATCTTTTTGCCGATCAGGTCCTGAGGGCCGTTGATCCCGGAGCCGTCGCGTGCCACCAGCGCTTCGGCGCCGCCGATCTGGGTGGCGACGAGGAAGGTTTCCACCGGCACTTTACGGGTGATCGCCGCGGTCAGCGGGCTGGAACCGAGGTAGCCGATCTGCACGTCGCCGGAAGCGATGGCGGCGATGATGTCGGCGCCATTGTCGAATTTGCGCCAGTCGATCTTGGCGTGGGTGGCTTTCTCGTAGGCACCGTCGGCCTGGGCGACTTTGGCCGGGTCCACGGTGGTCTGGTAAGCGATGGTCACATCCGCCGCCTGGGCAAACAGGCTGGCACCGGCCAGGGACAATGCGGCCAGGAGGCGCAGAGGGGTTAGCAGTTTCAAGGGGGAAGCTCCTCAATCAGGCGGCCGAGGGTCGGCGTGTGAGGAGACTAAATGATCTAAGAATTCGAAAATAAATAACATTTTCGAATTAGCTTATTAGTAGAAGTGAACGTGGATCTTGAAGGCGCACAGGCCATGTGGCGGCGGGCTCGCTCGCGAACACGCAGTGTCAGTCGCCGGGAATATCGACTGATCCACCGCGTTCGCGAGCAAGCCCGCGCCCACCAGGTTTTGCGTAGGGTTATCAGTTGCTGATGGCGAGGATGCTGGCCTGGTAGGAACCGACGAACACATCGAAATCGCCCACTTCGTTCTGCTCCAGCTCCGCTTGTTGCGCCAGCGATGTGCGCGCCAGCTCTTCAAAACGGGCCTGCTCTTGCGCCGGCAGCGGTTCCTTGCGGAAATGCTCGGCGTGCAGCTGGCTCTGGTGCAGGGAGAACTGCGCGAAACTTTCCTTACGCTCGGCCATCGCTGCCAGCACCTGGGCCGAAGGGGTCATGGACGGGTCCTTGACCTTGGCCAACTGAGCGTCCATCGCCTGGCTGTGCTCGGTGATGCCGTGGCTCTCATCCAGCAAGGCGGCCAGCGGCGCGATCTGCTCCAGCAGCTCGGCAGCCCATTCCTTCATGTCCACCGCTTGGCCCTGGCGCTGCAATTGCAGGCCCGGGCGACGGCCTTCCTTGACCACACTGAGGAAGTTGGAGGTGGCGTTGCCGCACTCGTTGTTAGCGAACAGTGGGCTGTCGTTCAGCGCGCAGTAGAGCAAGAAGGCGTCGAGGAAGCGCGACTCTTGCAGGTCGATGCCCATCGGCAAGAACGGGTTGATGTCCAGGCAGCGCACTTCGATGTACTGGATGCCACGGGCCATCAACGCCTGGATCGGCCGCTCGCCGGTGTAGGTCACGCGCTTGGGGCGGATGTTGGAGTAGTACTCGTTTTCGATCTGCAGGATGTTGGTGTTGAGCTGCACCCACTCACCATCCTTGTGCGTGCCGACTTCGACGTACGGCGCGTAGGGCGTTGCCACCGCTTCGCGCAGGCTGTCGGTGTAGCTGCTCAGGTCGTTGTAGCACGGCGTGAGGCCGGCCTGGGCGTTGCTCTGGTAACCCAGGTCGCTCATGCGCAGGCTGGTAGCGTACGGCAGGTACAGGGTGTCGGCGTCCAATACTTCCAACTGGTGCGAACGCCCGCGCAAGAAGCCCGCGTCCAGGGCAGGGGACGCACCGAACAGGTACATCAACAGCCAGCTGTAGCGACGGAAGTTACGGATCAGCGCGATGTAGGCGGTGGACTGGTAGTCGCGGTCGGTGCCGACAAACCCTTCAGTCTCCTTGAGCAACGGCCACAACTGTTCCGGCAGGGAAAAGTTGTAGTGGATGCCGGCGATGCACTGCATGGTCTTGCCGTAACGCAGGGCCAGGCCCTTACGGTACACGTACTTCAGCTGGCCGATATTGGAGGTGCCGTAGTAGGCAATCGGAATATCTTCCTCGGCCGGCAACGGGCACGGCATCGAGGGGCTCCACAGGTATTCGCTGCCGAGCTTGGTGTAGGCAAAACGGTGGATCTTGTCCAGGCTGCTCAGGGTATCGGCCGGGTTGGGCAGCGCAGGAGTGATGAACTCCAGCAGCGATTCCGAGTAGTCGGTAGTGATCTGTTCATGGGTCAACGCGGCGCCCAGGGCTTCAGGGTGCGGCGTTTGCGCCAGTCGACCCTCACCGGTGACACGCAGGCATTCGCGCTCGATGCCGTGCAAGCACTGCTCTAGCAGGGAGAGGTGTTCGCGCTTGCCGAGCAGGGCCAGGCGGCGGTTGAGAAGTTCGCTCAAGTTGGATTCCTTCACGCGTCAGTCGCCCCAATATGGGGGTGGGCAGGACGGTCTACAAGGGTGAAGTTAAAACTGGCGTGATCGCCTGGTTTAGAGTCAATTTGACCCGTTCTGAAAATGCCGACTTCACTCCATGAATTTGGCTACAGCGCAGCGAGAAAATTCCGACGCCGTTGCTGCAGCGCCGAAATTAACTCAAATCGGGGGTGGGGAGCTATAGGACAGCGAAGGTGCCCTGTGCTTTTGCGACAAGTCGTTCGTCCTGATACACATCAGCCTCGACCACCAGCGTGCGGCGGCCGGCATGAATCACCCGGCTGGTGCACAGCACGTCGCCGTCAGACACGGCGCGGATGTAGTTGATCTTGCACTCGATAGTCGCGCTCTGCTGGTCGAAACCATGGGCGCTGGAACAGGCCAGCCCCATCGTAATGTCCACCAGGCTGAAAATCGCCCCGCCATGGAGCTTGCCCGCGCGATTACGCAGCTGGGGCTCCAGGGTCAGGGCCACCTCGGCAACGCCTTCTTCAAGACGTTGCAGGCGGCAGCCGATCAGTTCGCTGAAGGCGCTCTGGGTCAAGCCGGCCGGGATTTCCATCAGCGTTTCTTCAACTGTTTGGCGTTAGCGAACAGCGAGGCCATGGCGTTGTTGCTTGGTGCTGCCGTAGCGGTTTCCTTGCGCGGCGCAGTGTTCTGCGACTGGCGCGGTGCGGAACCCGGACGGGCGCCACGGGCACCGTCGATTTTCTCGCCGGGGGTGTCGCTCATGCGCATCGACAGGCCGACGCGTTTGCGTGGGATGTCGACTTCCATGACCTTGACCTTGACCACGTCACCGGCTTTCACCGCTTCGCGCGGGTCCTTGATGAATTTCTCCGAAAGCGCGGAGATATGCACCAAACCGTCCTGATGCACGCCGATGTCCACAAAAGCGCCGAAGTTAGTCACGTTGGTCACCACGCCTTCGAGGATCATGCCCAGTTGCAGGTCCTTGAGGTCTTCGACGCCGTCCTGGAACTCGGCGGTCTTGAACTCGGGACGTGGGTCGCGGCCAGGTTTTTCCAGCTCTTGCAGGATGTCGGTAATAGTCGGCACACCGAAGGTCTCGTCGGTGTACTTCTTTGGGTCCAGGCGCTTGAGAAACGCGGCGTCGCCGATCAGCGAACGGATGTCGCGGTCGGTCTCGGCGGCGATGCGTTGTACCAGCGGGTAGGCTTCCGGGTGAACTGCCGAGGCGTCCAGGGGGTTGTCGCCATTCATCACGCGCAGGAAGCCGGCGGCTTGTTCGAAGGTTTTTTCGCCCAGGCGTGCGACTTTTTTCAGCGCTGCGCGGGTCTTGAACGCGCCGTTTTCGTCGCGGTGGCTGACGATGTTCTGCGCCAGGGTAGCGTTGAGGCCGGAAATCCGTGCCAGCAGTGCCACGGAGGCGGTGTTCACGTCGACGCCGACGGCGTTCACGCAGTCCTCCACGACCGCATCCAGGCCGCGAGCCAGTTTCAGCTGCGACACGTCATGCTGGTACTGGCCGACGCCGATGGATTTAGGGTCGATCTTCACCAGCTCGGCCAGTGGGTCCTGCAGACGACGGGCGATGGACACTGCGCCACGGATCGACACGTCGAGGTCCGGGAATTCCTTGGACGCCAGTTCCGACGCCGAGTACACCGAAGCGCCGGCCTCGGAGACCATGACCTTGGTCATCTTCATGGCTGGGTATTTTTTGATCAGTTCGGCGGCCAGCTTGTCGGTCTCACGGCTGGCGGTGCCGTTGCCGATGGCGATCAGGTCCACCGAATGCTTGGCGCACAGGGCGGCCAGAATCGCGAGGGTCTGGTCCCACTTGTTGTGCGGCACATGCGGATACACAGTGGCGTGGTCCAGCAGCTTGCCGGTGGAGTCGACCACGGCAACCTTGCAGCCGGTACGCAGGCCCGGGTCGAGGCCCAGGGTGGCGCGCGGGCCGGCCGGCGCGGCCAGCAGCAAGTCGTGCAGGTTGTGGGCGAATACGTTGATCGCCTCGGTTTCGGCGCCGTCGCGCAACTCACCCAGCAGGTCGGTTTCCAAATGGGTGTAGAGCTTGACCTTCCAGGTCCAGCGCACGACTTCACCGAGCCACTTGTCCGCAGGACGGTTCTGGTTCTGGATGCCGAATTGTTGACCGATCATGCCTTCGCATGGGTGCATGGTGCCTGGCAGCTCGTCGCCAACTTTCAGCGCGGAGCTGAGAATGCCTTCGTTGCGGCCACGGAAAATCGCCAGTGCACGGTGGGACGGCATGCTCTTGAGCGGCTCGTCGTGTTCGAAGTAATCACGGAACTTGGCGCCTTCTTCCTCTTTGCCGGCGATGACGCGCGCACTGAGGATGGCTTCCTGCTTCAGGTAGGTACGCAGTTTCTCCAGCAGGCTGGCGTCTTCGGCGAAACGCTCCATGAGGATGTACTTGGCGCCTTCGAGGGCCGCCTTGACGTCGGCGACGCCTTTTTCGGCGTCGATGAAGCGTGCGGCTTCGGCTTCCGGGGACAGCGACGGATCGTTGAACAGGCCGTCAGCCAGCTCGCCCAGGCCGGCTTCCAGGGCGATCTGGCCCTTGGTGCGACGCTTCTGTTTGTACGGCAGGTAAAGGTCTTCGAGGCGGGTCTTGGTGTCGGCGAGCTTGATGTCGCGCTCGAGTTGCGGGGTCAGCTTGCCCTGCTCTTCGATGCTGGCGAGGATGCTGATGCGCCGTTCGTCGAGTTCTCGCAGGTAGCGCAGGCGCTCTTCCAGGTGACGCAGTTGGGTGTCGTCGAGGCTGCCGGTCACTTCTTTACGGTAACGGGCAATGAAGGGCACCGTGGAGCCTTCATCCAGTAGAGCGACGGCCGCTTCGACCTGTTGTGGGCGTACACCGAGTTCCTCGGCGATGCGGCTGTTGATGCTGTCCATAAAACCACCTGAAATTCTTAAAAGCAGCTCGCAGGCCCGGAAAACAAGGCCTTGGGAAGCTGGTTGAGCGGCCCGACTGGCGCCGCTGCCTGGGTCAAGAGGCAGCCTATTGACCCTCGAAATCGAAAAAACCACGACAAGCGGGTGAAAAAAGCCTCGGCAGCAAACGGTAACGATCTGACGTTGCCCTGCACGGCGGCGGCGCATTATAACCAGCGTTCTGTCCTTGGGGGGGATTGCGCCAACGGTTGTAGGGCGCGGGTTCGCTGGCGGTAAAGGAAAAATCTGCTAACAATGCACACGGTGCGTATAACGGCAGCTACGCCATAATGCGCGCCGAGATAAGAGGAGCATCCAATGAGCAGCACTGCACAAACTGCTGAAGGCGAAAAAATTCTCATCGTTGACGACGATCCGGGGCTGAGCAGCCTGCTGGAGCGTTTTTTCAACTCCAAGGGCTACCGTGCCCGCGCGGTGCCGAACACCGAGCAAATGGATCGCCTGTTGGGGCGTGAAGTATTCAACCTGGTCGTACTCGACCTGATGTTGCCTGGTGAAGACGGCCTGACCGCCTGCAAGCGCCTGCGCGGCGCGAACAACCAGATTCCAATCATCATGCTCACCGCCAAGGGTGATGAGCTGAGCCGCATCAAGGGCCTCGAACTGGGCGCTGATGACTACCTGGCCAAGCCGTTCAACCCCGACGAGTTGATGGCACGGGTCAAAGCCGTACTGCGTCGCCAGGCGCCGCCGGTTCCGGGTGCGCCGGGCAGCGAAGACGAAAGTGTCACCTTTGGCGACTACGAACTGTCGCTGGCGACCCGCGAGCTCAAGCGTGGCGATGAAGTGCACATGCTCACCACCGGCGAGTTTGCCGTACTCAAGGCCCTGGTGATGAACGCTCGCCAGCCGCTGACCCGTGACAAGCTGATGAACCTGGCCCGTGGCCGGGAATGGGACGCCCTGGAACGCTCCATCGACGTACAGATTTCTCGTCTGCGCCGGATGATCGAGCCAGACCCTTCCAAGCCGCGTTACATCCAGACGGTCTGGGGCGTAGGTTATGTGTTTGTGCCGGATGGCAATAAAACCAGTTGACCAGTGATTTGCAGAGGCGGGCCTTCCGGTGTTTGACTCCATGAGAGTCGACGGGATGCCCGGCGTCTGCAATTCTGCGAGCGCCGCTCGTTCCTGCAAGGTGTCTAGCTGTCTCCTATGAAAACCCCGCTGTGGTTCCCTCAAAGTTTCTTCTCCCGCACCCTTTGGCTGGTGCTGATCGTCGTTCTGTTTTCCAAGGCACTTACGCTGGTTTATCTGTTGATGAACGAGGACGTGCTGGTAGACCGGCAATACAGCCACGGTGTCGCCCTGACGCTGCGCGCCTATTGGGCAGCTGACCCTGAGAATCGCGAAAAAATCGCCAAGGCCGCCACGCTTGTACGCGTGGCGGGCGCGGGTGTGCCGGAGGGCGAGCAGCATTGGCCCTACAGTGAAATCTACCAGCGCCAGATGCAGGCCGAACTGGGTGAGGACACCGAGGTGCGGCTGCGCATGCATGTATCGCCGGCGTTATGGGTACGCGCGCCAAGCCTGGGCGAAGATTGGCTGAAGGTGCCGTTGTACCCGCATCCGTTGCGGGGGCAGAAGATCTGGAACGTATTGGGCTGGTTCCTGGCGATCGGGCTGCTTTCAACGGCGTCGGCGTGGATTTTCGTGCGCCAGCTCAACCAGCCGCTCAAGCGCCTGGTGTTTGCCGCCCGCCAACTCGGGCAGGGGCGCAGTGTGCGCCTGCCGGTCAGCGATACGCCCAGTGAGATGACCGAGGTGTACGGTGCGTTCAACCAGATGGCGGAGGACGTCGAACAAGCCGGGCGCGAACGCGAGTTGATGCTGGCTGGGGTGTCCCATGACCTGCGTACACCGTTGACGCGACTGCGCTTGTCTCTGGAATTGATGGGCAACCATACCGACCTCACCGATGACATGGTCCGCGACATTGAGGACATGGACGCAATTCTCGACCAGTTCCTGGCGTTTATCCGCGATGGCCGTGATGAGGTGGTAGAGGAGGTCGACCTGACCGACCTGGTACGTGAGGTGGTCGCGCCCTACAACCAGAACGGCGAACAGGTGCGCATGCGCCTGGAGCCGATCCAGCCGTTTGCGTTGCGTCGAGTGTCGATGAAGCGCCTGTTGAACAACTTGATTGGCAACGCTTTGCACCACGCAGGTTCAGATGTGGAAGTCGCGGCGTACGTGTCTGGCGACAGCACTGCGCCTTACGTGGTGCTGAGCGTGATGGACCGGGGCGCGGGCATCGACCCAGACGAGTTGGAAGGGATCTTCAACCCCTTCACCCGTGGCGACCGTGCCCGGGGGGGTAAGGGAACCGGGCTGGGATTGGCGATTGTGCGGCGGATTGCCTCGATGCATGGCGGCAATGTCGAGTTGCGCAACCGCGAAGAGGGTGGCCTGGAAGCACGTGTGCGCTTGCCGCTTGGCCTGATGCTACCCCGAGATGCGGTCTAAGCAACAACCCAGTCCATATGTGGGAGCGGGCTTGCCTGCGATGAGGTCGGCACATTCAACATTGTAGTTGAGTGAACCGCCGCTATCGCAGGCAAGCCCGCTCCCACACTTGTTTTATAGCGCTTGATAGGTCGAGTGCCTTCAACCCTTGCCTTTGGTCCTGGTCATATTCGGCCCACCATTCTTTTCCAGATGTTGAATGATGATTCCCGCCACATCCTTCCCTGTGGTGGTCTCAATACCTTCCAGGCCTGGCGATGAGTTCACCTCCATCACCAGCGGCCCATGGTTGGACCGCAGGATGTCCACACCCGCCACACTCAACCCCATCACCTTGGCTGCCCGTAGTGCGGTCATACGCTCTTCAGGGGTGATCTTGATCAGGCTGGCGCTGCCGCCACGGTGCAGGTTGGAGCGGAACTCACCCGGCTTGGCCTGGCGCTTCATCGCCGCAATCACCTTGTCACCCACCACGAAGCAGCGGATATCTGCACCGCCGGCTTCCTTGATGTATTCCTGCACCATGATGTTCTGCTTGAGCCCCATGAAAGCCTCGATCACGGACTCCGCCGCCGTCGCGGTTTCACACAGCACCACTCCGATGCCCTGGGTGCCTTCCAGCACTTTGATCACCAGCGGCGCGCCATTGACCATGTCGATCAGGTCGGGGATGTCGTCGGGGGAGTGGGCAAAGCCGGTAACGGGCAGGCCGATTCCGCGTCGCGACAGCAACTGCAGCGAGCGCAACTTGTCGCGCGAGCGAGCAATGGCAACCGATTCGTTAAGGGGGAACACCCCCATCATTTCGAACTGGCGCAACACCGCACAGCCGTAGAACGTCACCGACGCGCCGATACGGGGGATCACGGCATCAAACCCTTCTAGCGGCTTGCCCCGGTAGTGGATCTGCGGCTTGTGGCTGGCAATGTTCATATAGGCCCGCAACGTGTCGATCACCACCATTTCGTGGCCACGTTCGGTGCCGGCCTCAACCAGGCGGCGGGTGGAATACAGACGCGGGTTTCGCGACAGCACAGCAATCTTCATGCAGCACCTGGGGCAGAAATAGTAGAGACCGGGAACACCGGCTTGTCTTGAACGTACTTGATACCGGGATTGACCACCAACTGGCCGTCAATCAGCGCCTTGGAGCCCAGCAACAGGCGGTAGCGCATGGCCTTGCGACAGGCCAGGGTGAACTCCACACGCCAGACCCGATCACCCATCGCCAGCGTGGTGCTGATGACATAGCGCACCTGCGCATGGCCGTTCGAACTCTTGATGGTTTTCATCGTTACCAGGGGCGCTTCGCAGCGACGGTGGCGCAGTTGCACCACGCTGCCCAGGTGCGCGGTAAAACGCACCCATTTCTCGCCATCGCGCTCGAATGGTTCGATGTCGGTGGCGTGCAGGCTTGAGGTACTCGCACCCGTGTCGATCTTCGCGCGCAGGCCTGCCACTCCCAAGTCGGGAAGTGCCACCCACTCACGCAGACCCACAACGGTCAAATGGTCAAATGTCTTCAATATGGATAACCGATCAATTCGCCCAGGCCTGAGGGGAAACCTCGGCCAGGGCCTTGAATGCAGGCCTGGCGAACCAGTAACCCTGCATCAGAAATATTCCGCAGTCGGACAGGAAGTCACGCTCGCCGGCACTTTCGATGCCTTCGGCGATGACAGTAACCCCCAACTGCTCACAGATTGTGACAATCCCCTGGACGATGACTTGACGGACACGATCCTTATCGACATCACGGATCAGCGCCATGTCGAGTTTGATCAGGTCAGGTTGGAAATCGGCCAGCAGGTTCAGCCCCGAATAGCCCGCGCCGAAATCGTCGATGGCGGTCTTGAAGCCGAATTCGCGGTATTCACGCAGAATATTCGTCAAATGGCGATTGTTATCTACGTGCTCGCTTTCCAAGGTCTCGAAAATCAGCTGGTCCAGCGGGAAATTATGCGCGCGCGCCGCCTCCAAGGTGCTACGGATGCACAATTCCGGACGGTATACGGCATTGGGCATGAAGTTGATCGAAAGATGGGTTTGCATGCCCAGGGCCGACGCCCCGGCGATGGCCTGGGTTCGACAGCGTTGGTCGAACCGGTAGCGGTTGCTTTCGTTGACCTGGTCCAGCACCGACAACGCGCCTTCGCCGTGCGGGCCGCGCACCAGGGCTTCGTGGGCAAAGATCGAGTGGTCCCGAAGGTCTACGATAGGCTGGTAAGCGAACGCGAAATCGAACCCCAGGGGCTCGCTTTGCTGGCAACCCACGCAACGCTGGTTGGGCGAGGTGAGTGAAGGGGGGAATTCGGTCACAGCGTATCCTCGCGAAAACAGGGTGCTACCTGGCGTATCTTAGGTGAGCCTTGGGGTTTATGCGTCGAAGGGTTTCAACGGTAAAGTTGCGACATTTTTCAGAGCGAGGAATTCAAGTGGCTCAAAAGCAGGAAGAGGAAGAAAAGGTCCGTCTGGACAAGTGGCTGTGGGCCGCGCGTTTCTATAAGACCCGTGCCCTGGCGAAGGCCGCTATCGAGAGCGGCAAGGTTCATCATCGCGGCGAGCGCTGCAAGCCAGGCAAAGAGCCACGTGTCGGTGATGAGTTTCAGATTCGTACCGGTTTCGACGAAAAGACCGTGGTGGTTCAGGCGCTTTCCATTGTGCGTCGCGGAGCGCCTGAAGCGCAGGCGCTGTACACCGAGACGGAGGCCAGCGTTGCCAAGCGCGAAAACGCGGCAGCCATGCGCAAGGCGGGCGCCACCGGCATGACCACCGACGGCAAGCCGAGCAAGAAGCAGCGCCGCGATCTGTTCAAGTTCCGCGGCAGTGGCAATGACGATTAGCGCCGCAGGCGAGTCGTTATGGGGGGCGAACGGGCTTGTTGTGGCAGCCCACTCGCCACCGTTCTGTTATTGCGGCGAGCTCATGACGCTCAGGCGGCCGATCACCGGCACCCGCTGGAACAGCCCGAACACCGGCGCCGTCACACGCAACAACCCACCCGATACTTTCGCCGCAAACGGTGTGTAATACCCCCATCCCAGCGCCAACAGCGCCAGCAGTACGCCGCCGATGTAATCGTCCTGACCCCAATGCGCGCCCGCCACCAGGCGCGGCATCATGAACAGCAGCGCCAGGCCCCAGATCACCAGCACCTGGCTGAAGCGCTTGGCGAACACGGTCATGAACATCGCCCAGATCAACAAGACCGAAGCGTGATCCCCCGGGAAACTCTGGCTCGAACGGTCCTTCAATTCCCAGGTCTTCTCCAGCCCCGGGAAATAGTCGCTCATCTGGATCGCCCCGCTGATAACCATTGACGGGCTACTGTGTTGCCAGCCCATCTGCGCCGCGAGTTTGGAAAACAGCATGCGGATAAACAGCAACAGCAGCAGAATGCCGACAAAACCTAACAGTGCCTGGCGCACCTGCACGGCCTTGAACACCCATTCTCCCCGGATCAGCAGCGCCAGCAGAATCACCCCGACTACCGCATCAAAAGGCCGCAAACTGGCGACAGCCCACACATGCAGCCATGCCGGGTTGCTCGCCAGCGGGTCATTGAGCAGATGAAACAGCCACTCGTCGAAAATCACACACAGCATCTGGCCCGTGGGCCACAGCCAAAAACACAGCAGTCCGATAGCGAGTAGATTGCAAAGAGCCCATTGCCGGAGGTTCCACTTGGCTTGGAACAAACCCGGATTGTTCATAAACTGTCCCTCTTCGCTCTATGAAGCTCTCTGTTTCCAGGAGAAAGCCGCACCAATATGGTGCTAAAGCGTTTAATTTTATAAACCTTGTAATCATTTTGTCATCCATTCAGATACCCAGACCTATGACTGATCTACCGGATACCGACTTCACCCAACGCTTCATCTTCGACGAGACCGACGCCCGCGGCGAACTGGTCTCGCTGGAGCGCAGCTATGCCGAAGTCCTCGCCAAGCACCCCTATCCGGAGCCGGTCGCGCAACTGCTCGGCGAGTTGATGGCGGCCGCTGCGTTGCTGGTGGGCACCATGAAGTTCGACGGTTTGCTGATCCTGCAGGCGCGCTCCGAAGGGCCGGTGCCGATGCTGATGATCGAATGCTCCAGCGAGCGCGAAATCCGCGGGCTGGCCCGTTACGAAGCTGACCAGATTGCCCCGGATGCGAGCTTGTCCGACCTGATGGCCAACGGCGTGCTGGCGATTACCGTCGACCCGACTGAAGGCCAGCGCTACCAGGGCATCGTCGATCTGGACGGCGAAACCCTGTCGGACTGCTTCACCAACTATTTCGTGATGTCTCAACAGGTAGGCACCAAGTTCTGGCTCAACGCCGATGGCAAGCGTGCCCGTGGCCTGCTGTTGCAGCAATTGCCGGCCGACCGCATCAAGGATGACGATGAGCGCACCGATAGCTGGCGCAAGTTGACCGCCCTGGCCGGCACCTTGACGGCTGAAGAGCTGCTGGGCCTGGACAACGAAACCATCCTGCACCGCCTGTACCACGAGGAGGCCGTGCGCCTGTTCGACGCACAGGGCCTGCGCTTCCATTGCAGCTGCTCGCGCGAGCGTTCGGCCAATGCCCTGGTGAGCCTGGGCTTGGAGGATGCGCAGGAATTGGTCGTGGAGCACGGTGGCCATATCGAGATCGACTGCCAGTTCTGCAACCAGCGCTACCTGTTCGATGCGGCCGATGTCGCCCAATTGTTCGCCGGCGCAGGCATCGACACCCCTTCCGACACCCGCCACTAAAACGTTTAAGCACAGGTGAATCACCTGACAAATGCCGGATTAGCGCTGTTCTGACGGGAGGGCCCTACTCTTTTTGGGCTTTTCTGGCATAATCCGGCCCACTTTTTTCGCGGTAGTAGTGCGCAACTTTCTACTACAAAACGTTTGGAGCACTCGGCCTCAGGCCGACGGGGAACCTCATGACGCAAGCCAATAACGCCGTATACACCGATCTGAGTGTTGACGATCTGGTCAAAGAAGCCCTGCAGCGCGGTGAAGGCGTGCTTGCCGATACTGGCGCGCTGGTCGTCGAAACCGGTCACCGTACCGGCCGTTCGCCAGTCGACCGTTTCATCGTTGAAGAGCCCTCCACCCAGGACTCCATTGCCTGGGGCCCGATCAACCGCAAGTTCCCGGCCGACAAGTTCGATGCCCTGTGGAGCCGTGTAGAAGCATTCAACAACGCGCAAGAGCATTTCGTTTCCCATGTTCACGTAGGGGCTGCCGAAGACCACTACCTGGCCGTGAAAATGACCACCCAGACTGCCTGGCAGAACCTGTTCGGTCGTTGCCTGTTCATCAACCCGGCCCAGTACAACCCGGCCGGTCGTGAAGAGTGGCAAGTGCTCAACGTCGCCAACTTCGAATGCGTGCCAGAGCGTGACGGCACCAACTCCGACGGTTGCGTGATCCTCAACTTCGCACAGAAAAAAGTCCTGATCGCTGGCATGCGCTACGCCGGTGAAATGAAAAAAGCCATGTTCTCGGTGCAGAACTTCCTGCTGCCGGCTTCCGACGTACTGCCAATGCACTGCGCCGCCAACATTGGCGAAGCAGGCGACGTGACCCTGTTCTTCGGTCTGTCGGGTACGGGTAAAACCACCCTGTCCGCCGATGAAAGCCGTTACCTGATCGGTGACGACGAACACGGCTGGGGCGAAGGCGTGGTGTTCAACATCGAAGGCGGTTGCTATGCCAAGTGCATCGACCTGTCCGAGAAGAACGAGCCGGTGATCTGGAAGGCCATCAAGCATGGCGCCGTGCTGGAAAACGTCGTGATCGACGATGCCAAGCACGCCGACTACACCAACGTCAGCCTGACCCAGAACAGCCGCGCCGCCTACCCGTTGGAGCACGTTGCCAAGCGTTCCGAGAAGAACCTGGGCGGCGAGCCGAACGCTGTGATCTTCCTGACCTGCGACCTGACCGGCGTACTGCCGCCCGTGTCGATTCTCAGCGAAGAACAAGCGGCCTACCACTTCCTGTCTGGCTACACCGCACTGGTGGGTTCGACTGAAATGGGGTCGGGCGGCGGTATCAAGTCGACCTTCTCCACCTGCTTCGGCGCACCGTTCTTCCCGCGTCCGGCTGGCGAATACGCTGAGCTGCTGATCAAGCGCATCCGCGGCTTCGGCTCCAAGGTCTACCTGGTCAACACCGGCTGGACCGGCGGCGGCTACGGCGTCGGCAAGCGCTTCAACATCCCGACCACTCGCGGCGTCATCGCGGCGATCCAGAGCGGTGCGTTGATCGGTGCCGAAACCGAACACCTCGACACCATCAACCTCGACGTGCCATTGGCCGTACCGGGCGTTGAGACTGGCCTGTTGAACCCACGCAACACCTGGGCTGACAAGGCTGCTTACGATGAAGCGGCGAAGGCACTGGCGGGTCTGTTCATCGAGAACTTCAAGAAGTTTGAAGTGAGCGATGCGATCAAGGCCGCGGGTCCCAAGTTGTAAGATTCGATCGTTGTGAAAAAGCCGCCTCTCGTGGGCGGCTTTTTTGTGGGCGTCACCTTAGTCGGCGATGTGCAACACCACGGCGCCGACCAGTACCAGCACTACCCCAAGCACCTGCACCGCCGACAGACGCTCCTTGAAAAACACAAACCCCAGGATCGCCGCAATGCCTCCCGACAACGTACTGATCACCGTCACCACCGACACCGACCCCGCCATCGCGCCCCACGAAAACGCCGATAACCCGCCCAGGTTCATCACGCTCGCACCGGTCAGCGTCGCGCAGTTTTTCAGCGGTGGGATCTTCAGGCCATCCTTGATCTTCACCACCATCACCACCAGTACGCACAGGCCCACCAAGTAACCCAGCCAGAGCATGGCGATTGGCCCCAACGCCGGCAGTGTGTAGCGGCCCTGCAGCCAGAAGCTGGTGCCGTAGAGCAATGCGGCGAGCATGGCGTAGGCAATGGACAGGCGTGGGTTGTTGTGGGGGATGTCGTTGTCCTTGTGCATGCTGGAGAGGGTCACGCCGATGACGCACAGCGCGATGCAGCCCAGTTGCGTCAGGTTGATGTGTTCTCCACTGGCCCATGACAGCAGTGTGGTCACTACGCCGTAGGACGTCACCAGTGGCGCTACGAGGGCGGCTTTACCCAGCGCGAACGCCTTGGACAGCGCGAGTGCGCCGGACACGGTGAGCAGGGCCGCAGCGATGCCCAGCAGCCAGACGCTCAGCGGGGCATCGAGGGACTTGAACAGGAAGCTTGGAAGGATGACCAGCAGCAGGGTCATGATCAGGAACCCCAGCGCTTGGCCGAAGTACACCGCGCGTTTAACGCCGACGGCGCGGGCATTGAGACCCACGAGAAAATCCGTACCGCCCCAGAGCAGGGCGGCCAGCAGGCCCATTGTTACGTCCATGTAAGGTCCCTTTTTATGGCTCTAATCGCCAGATTAACGCATAACCCCTGTGGGAGCGGTGTTCTTGGGATCAGCTCAGGTTTTCCAGCGTCTGTGTGTCCCAGCTGTGGGTCTTGATGGCCAGGTAGAGCATGCCGATGGTCAGCGGCACTTTTTCGCCGCGCCCCTTGGCTCGGCGTTTGAGGAACACATCGAACACCGGCGGGTTGAAGTAACGATAAGTGTCGTAGTCGCCCAGGTCGAGGGCAAATTCCTGTTCCAGCGCTTCCATCAGTTGCTTGGCCTCGCTGCCGTCACAGCCGAGGTCGAAATTGAGTGAGGTTTGCAGGCGGATCGTCTTGTGTTTCGGCAGGCCGATTTCTTCGTGCAGCAGTTGCAAGAGTTGCTGCATCACGGGGTCTTCGGGGAGGTTGGGGGCGAGGTTCATGGTGGGGGCACACA
>NZ_PCQI01000027.1:0-30755 GCF_002980075.1 Pseudomonas sp. MYb13
TGTCCCCTTCGTCTAGTGGCCTAGGACACCGCCCTTTCACGGCGGTAACAGGGGTTCGAGTCCCCTAGGGGACGCCAGTTTCAACAAGCAGCTCGAAAGGTCTGCTGCGTCGCGAGACGAAAAATCCGGGGCTATAGCTCAGCTGGGAGAGCGCTTGCATGGCATGCAAGAGGTCAACGGTTCGATCCCGTTTAGCTCCACCAATTTACAGGTTCAAGGTCTGGCCACACCGTCCTTGAATCGATCAGTCCTCAGCGCTGATCAGTTGTATAGAAGGTTTGTGTCCCCTTCGTCTAGTGGCCTAGGACACCGCCCTTTCACGGCGGTAACAGGGGTTCGAGTCCCCTAGGGGACGCCACGATTACCCGCTCTGCGGGATTTTTAAGGGTCATTCAATTATTGAATGGCCCTTTTGTTTGTCTGGCGTTTGGCCAATCCTCCCTTTGATTCCTTTTCTCTTCTGACCAACGGTCGTGCCTGTCGCTTGCGAAATATTATTATGGTAATAATATTCAACCCATGAACGACGGAGGCAATGATGAGCGATAAAAAAGCGCAAACCCGCGAACGTATTCTGCAGGCCGCCAGCGCGGCGTTGATCCAGCGCGGCCCGGCCGAGCCGAGTGTGGGGGAAGTCATGGGGGCGGCGGGGCTGACCGTCGGTGGTTTCTACGCCCACTTTGAAAGCAAGGACGCGCTGATGCTGGAGGCCTTCACTCAGCTGCTGGCCAAGCGTCGTGCGTCGATTGACGACATGGATTCGCAGCTGACGGGAGAAGAGCGCAGAAGCCTGGTGGCGGCCTTCTACCTGTCGCGCAAGCACCGTGACTCAACTGCCCAGGCTTGTCCGATCCCGGCGACCGTCGGCGAGATGAGCCGTCTACCGGAAACGTTTCGCCAGGCACTGAATGAGCACTGCGAACTGATGGCGGCCCAATTGGCTGCCAGCCCCGAGGACACCGACAAAGCGCTGGCTGACATGGCGCTGATGATCGGTGGCCTGTCCTTGGCTCGCGCGTTGGGGCCGGGGGAATTGTCTGACCGTGTGCTGCGCGCTGCCAAATCGGCCGTGCGCTAGGAAGAGGGCTGCATCATGGGCACGCTGACCTGGATTCGTCGTTTCAACGGCACTATGGGGCACCTGGCACCGCAAACGGTGGCCAGCCGGATGCGTCGCGCCTTCATGACGCCACGCGACTTGCCGCCGCGCGACTGGGAGTTGCCGCTGCTGGCGCAATCGGAGCGCATCACCTTGCGCTTCGGTTTGTCCGCCTTGCGCTGGGGGCAGGGGCCAGCGGTGTTGTTGATGCACGGGTGGGAAGGCCGGCCCACGCAGTTCGCCAGTCTGATCACGGCGTTGGTCGCTAACGGTTACTCGGTGATAGCCCTGGACGGTCCCGCCCATGGCCGGTCGCCGGGGCGTGAAGCCCATGTGCTGCTGTTTGCGCGCGCCATGCTTGAGGCGGCCGCCGAGTTGCCGCCGCTGCACGCTGTGATCGGCCATTCCATGGGCGGTGCCAGTGCGATGCTGGCGGTGCAGTTGGGCCTGCGTACCGAAGCGTTGGTGAGCATCGCCGCGCCTTCGCGCTTTCTCGATGTGCTCCGTGGCTTTACCAGGATGGTCGGTTTGCCGGCGCGGGCGCGCTCGGCGTTTATCCAGGAAGTCGAGATGGCCTTCGGGATGCCCCTCAAGCACTTGGACGTCGCTCACTACCAGATGAATATCCCCGGCCTGATCGTGCATGCCGAGGACGATACGTTCGTTCCGGTCAAGGCATCCCAAGCCATCCATGAAGCCTGGTTCGACAGTCGCCTGCTGCGCCTGGAGCAGGGTGGTCACCAGAAAGTGCTGGCCGATCCGCGTGTGGTCGACGCCGTGCTGGCGCTGCTGGCCGGCCGTCGTCTACAGGAGCGGCAAACCGCCTGATACACTCTCCCCGCCGACATTAATCGACTGGGAGCAAGGCATGGGCTGGGATTTGGCAACGCCGTTTATCATCGATCTGCAGGTTGCACCTGAAGACATCGACGGCCTGGGACACGCCAATAACGCGGTGTACGTATCCTGGCTGGAGCGCTGCGCCTGGCGGCACTCCCAGCGCCTGGGCCTGGACCTCACCGAGTATCGCCGCCTGGATCGCGCAATGGCCGTGGTGCGGCACGAGATCGACTACCTGGCCGCAGGCTATGAAGGCGACGAGCTGCAACTGGCCACCTGGATCGTCGACTGGGACCAGCGCCTGAAGATGACCCGGCGCTTCCAGCTGCTACGCCCCCGCGACGGTGTCACCTTGCTGCGTGCGCAAACCACGTTTGTCTGCATCGAACTGTCCAGCGGCAAGCCCAAGCGCATGCCCGCCGAGTTCCTCGACGGTTACGGCCCTGCCCTGACGGGGGGTTAACGGTTGCCGTAGGAAACCCAGTAAACTGCGCCACGATTTTTGTTGAGTGTTTTCCATGCAAATTGCTTTGGCGCCCATGGAGGGGTTGGTCGACAACATCCTGCGGGACGTGCTGACCCGTGTCGGCGGTATCGACTGGTGCGTGACCGAGTTCATCCGCGTCAACGACCGCCTGCTCACCCCGGCGTACTTCCACAAGCTTGCCCCCGAATTGCTGCACGGTGCTCACACCGCCGCCGGTGTACCGCTGCGTGTTCAACTGCTCGGTTCCGACCCGGTATGCCTGGCGGAAAACGCCGCGCTGGCCTGTGAGCTGGGTTCGCAAGTCATCGACCTCAATTTCGGCTGCCCAGCCAAGACCGTCAATAAGTCCCGGGGCGGGGCGGTGCTGCTCAAGGAGCCGGAGCTGCTCAACCAGATCGTCGAGCACGTACGCCGCGCCGTGCCGGCCCACATCCCGGTCACGGCCAAGATGCGCCTGGGCTTCGATAGCCCGGACGGCGCCCTGGTGTGCGCCACGGCGCTGGCCGAAGGTGGTGCGGCGCATATCGTGGTGCATGCTCGTACCAAGGCCGATGGCTACAAGCCGCCGGCCCACTGGGAATGGATCCCGCGCGTCCAGGACGTGGTCAAGGTGCCGGTGTTCGCCAATGGCGATATCTGGAGCGTCGAAGACTGGAAGCGGTGTCGCGAGATCAGTGGCGTCGAAGACATCATGCTCGGCCGTGGCCTGGTTGCGCGGCCGGACCTGGCGCGGCAGATTGCGGCGGCGCGGGCGGGTGAGGAGGTGGTCGAGATGACCTGGGCCGAGATGCAGCCCATGCTCCAGGATTTCTGGGCCCAGTCAGTGGCGCAACTGACCGAGCGTCAAGCGCCCGGGCGCTTGAAGCAATGGCTGGCGATGCTCACGCGCAATTACCCCGAAGCGGTGGAGTTATTTACCCTGATGCGTCGGGAGACCGACCTGGAGCAGGTCGGACGTTTGCTGGGTATGCCCAGCCAGAGCGAAGAGTCGGTGGCATTGCACCGTCAGGCTCACGCGCTATAAGTGCTTCACCTGTTGCTGTAACGGGCGCCGAAAGGCGCCTTTTTTTTGTCTGAAAAGATACGTTGAGACATAACCAACCGAGAGTCGGACTGTCTTTCGAAACGTAGGGCACTGAGTGGATGGCGACGAAGTTCAAGGTGTTGGGCGCAAGGTGGCAGTGCAATTAACAGCGGGCGCGTCAAATACCATAAGTTCTATGAATTCGATCGGGTTATTGTTTTCTTCACGTTGCTTTGTTCCCGAGGTGTTACCTGGTATGTGCACTCGTTGGGCGAATGTTGACGTCGCGCCTCGGTGATTCATTGAATGTCCATGGGAAAACTCTCAGCCGGTCATTTTAGTTTCCTTATGTGAACTGCGAATCTTCGGAACTCATCGCGGTTAAGTCCCACGAATCTAGCGAGTTTGTCGAACTCACCGATGTTTCTAACTTCGAGTCAATCAGTGCCCCTCTTCCGCAACGGTGGGGGCGGGTACCGTTTAAGGAATAACAATATGCCTAATGTATCGCGTCAGCAGTTCATGCCCGGAAGTACAGACTACGCGCAACTTGGTCACTCCTCTGTGCGGGTGAATAAGTCGCTTGAGGGGGCGCCGTCCGCCTCGGTGGGCAATTTGAATACGTCTCTAAAAGACGGTCGTCCAGCGTCAACAGAACATACGGTGAGCGTGAATAAGGAATCCCTGGAAAAGTTATTTGCCCTGTTTGAGTTCGCGGTCAAGGCGATGCGTAGCCTGCTTGCCGGTATGGGGCGGCTTCCCCCGTTGGCCGGTGAGCTGGAAGCTCAGCACCCGGTGACGCCTGGGCCTGACGCCAAGGTTGCCCCGGATGCAGACGCACAGCCCCAAGTGATGTCCAGCGTCGATAACCAGCCACAGATGAGGCCGGGCGTGCAGAGGCGCGTGTCGGATGGGAGCGCCCAGGTAACACTCGCCCCTGGCGGCAAGCTCAATACCCAGCTGACGCCTGATATCAACGTGACGGTGCAGGTCCAGACTTGTCACTGCCCACATACCGATGAAGGTGTTGCGCCACAGGCCCAGCCCGCTCTAAAGGTCGATTCGCAACCATCGCCGCAGCCACCGCTCACGCTGACGCCGTTGGATCTTCAATCTGATACCCGGCCCGCTCCGGACCTTTCCCGTCCCGCGCCTGATGAAACGGATGATTTCAATAGGCACTCCGGGGGCCTTTCAGGCAACCCCCGAGCCGCGAGGCCCAGTCTTCGTTCGCGCTATTGAGCTTGCGGTCTTGAGGCATTGAATACCCAGTTCGCTCCTTGACCCGTGCGGCCAGGGAGTACTCAAAGAGGTTTGACGCATGTTATCGATAAGCCAAAACCGTTTTGCACAGCCGGTCGTTGATCCTTGCCAGGTGTCAGCGTATTCAGCGCCTGCGTCGTTGGAGACTGTAGGCCCGCACACATCCCGCACTGAAACACAGGCTGCACGCCTAGGCGCCAAGTCCGAAGGGGCCGGCGATAACGCAGACCTTGCGGCCTTGATGGGGCGCCTGGTCAACCTGTTCATGACGTTATTCAGCCAGTTGCAGTCCCTGTTGCTCACAGGTGGACTCCCGTCAGCCCCGAAAAGCAGTGATATAACGCTCACGCAGCCCCATGTGTTACCCACTCACGCGCGAACACGGGTCAATAAGCGAAGCGAGCCCCTGTCTGAACTGTCCACTAAACGTAACGGTGCAAAACCCGACAATATCTGGAACGGTTTTCGCCAAGGGAAAAATGGTAATTGCGTGACCATTTCTGCCATCAAGGCGGCGATGATGAAGTTTGGTCAAAGCCCCATGGATATCTACACGTCTGTCGAGAAAGTTGCAGAGGGTTATAACGTGGTCATGCGCGATGGTTTCGAATTGAAACTGACACACGCTGAGTTGAATAGCGCTGTTCGTGGTTCAAACTTTGTCGGGCTGAATGATCCGGAAATGCTCAAGGATGCACACTTCCTGTTCGCGTGTTCTGCCAAGCGGGCGCAAATTGAAAACAATGATGGGTGGGCGAGAAGAAGTTTCAACGCCGCTATCAGAAGCCTTAACGATGGTGAGGATGAATGGGGGCCGGGAGAGGGTTTCAAGCGACTGGGGTTAAAAGATTACATGAGGCACGTTTCGGTGCGTGCCTTCGCCGATAAGTCGTTGATCGGTATGGTCAACAGGCGCGGGCATTCGGTGGCCGTCGTGGAGGGCAGTGAAGAAATCTTCGGGCGCAAAGGTGGCCGACCCACCAACGGGCAAGCCATTGCGTTGATCTGACAACGCCGCTTGCTCTGGACTAACGGTCGCCAACACGTCCACCTATTTCATAGCCAGGTAACGATATGAGTACTGCGATTGGATCCTCCGCTCGCTCAAACCCCATGGCCACACCGTTATCAATCCCTTCAGGCACCTCTCGCATTCCAGCGTTTGATGCCCCGGAGCGTGGTTTCGGTGAGTATTTCAATGCGAGCTCGCACAGTGCCGTGATCAGGCTGGTGATGCATACCTTTGGAGCGCGTCCTGCAGATTTTTTCGACGATATACAGGGCCGCGGTGATGGCTATGCCGTGACCATGAAAGATGGTTACCGGCTGTATCTTTCCACACAGGAGTTGCAACAGGCAGCCACTGCGTCACGGTTTACCGGCGACGACAAGGGTGCAGTGGTCAGTGCCCATTTCGCGCTGGCTGCGTTCATCAAGCGCAAACAGTTGGGCAGTGGCAGCGCTGGTGATCGACCTGCTTTCGAGTCGGTCCTGGCCACGTCCTTGCAGGGTGAAACCGCCTACAACCTGCTCAAGGGCATGGGCATGTCCGGGCATCTCCAGCGCGTTTCCACTGCACACGTTATCGCCGAAGGCGGGGTGGGGGTGGCGGACAGCTATGACTTTGGTTCGCAGCTTATTCAGGCGGGCAAGGCGCACCAGTTCGGCAGGGAGGGCCCACCCGGTCGTAGCCACTACGTGTATGTGCTGGTGAACGATAGCGCGCCAAAACACCGCGTTATCCAGGATCGGGTTCCACCTCTTGCTGCCCCTGCGAACGTTTTGCCAAGCACCGGCCCGTCCACGACGCGTTCGCGTCCCCAGGCTTCCGAGGTTTTGCAGGGCTTCAACACGCCCTTGCGGCATTTCGGCGAAGTATTCGATTTGAGCAGCCATGTCGCCTTGATCAAGATGATGATGCTCAGGTTTGGTCGTTCACCCGCTGACATGCTTGAAAAAATCGAGAGCCTGGCGGACGGTTACAATGTCACCCTCAAAGATGGCTTTGAAGTGAAGTTGTCAAGGCAGGAGCTGGCGCTCACTGCCAAAGCCACGCGATTTACCGGTGCTGATGCGCCGATGATCTGCGCCGCCAATTTCATGTTGGCGGCCTTTGCCAAGCGCAAGCAAGTCGAAGGCAATATGCTGTTTGATGCGGCGTTATCGAAGACCTTGCGCGCAGAGCACCTTTACAACGTGTTGAAGGGCATGGGCCTGATGGGCTATCTGCGGTTTGTGCAACCCGATCAGCTGCGTCAGCCCGGCAGCGTTGGCGTCATCAGCCCCTTTGACACGGCGGGCGCGCTGGTGGTGGAGGGGATCAAGCATCGCAATGGAGAGACGGAGCCCGTCGGCAAGGACTACGGCTACCAACTTGCCGCCGATATGCCCGTCGACCCCGCCAGCGGCAGGCCTGCCCGGTTCCCGGCGGCGTCCGTGGGTGTTCCGCCGGTGAATATCTGGTCGGGTTTCTATCAAGGCGCGCAGGGCAACTGTGTCACGGTGTCGGCGATCAAGGCGGCGATGATGAAGTACGGGCAAAACCCGACCGGCATCTACAAACGTGTCACTGAAACGCCGAAGGGTTTTACCATCACCATGCGTGACAACTGCACGGTGTACCTCACCCATGCCGAGCTGGAAATCGCCCGTGCAGCGGCCAATTTCCGTGGTGCGGATAAAGGTCTGGTGGCTGATGCCGTATTCCTTTACGCGGCGAGCGCCAAGCGGGCCCAGCTGGAAAACCATGAGTTTCGCGCCGCTGCCGGTTATGACGTCGCCCTGCAGACGCTGAACGACGGTGAAAGTCCGGGTGAGTCATTGCGCCGTCTTGGCTTGTACGCTTTTACTCGCTCCAGCAGCGTGCAGGAACTGGCGTCAGGCGTGCCAGGCACCCTGGCGGACGCCTGGCATTCGGTCGTCGTTGTAGAGGGCGCGCTGGATGAGTATGGCGCCAGGCGCGACTTGAAAAGCTCGCGCTGGATGCAACAGGGCGTTGACGCACTCAAGCTGGTTTAAACCCGGCCGTCGCCCGCGAGCAGGCGCTCCCTGAATCCGATCATGGGCAGCGGGCGGCTGTGCAGATACCCTTGGTACAGATGGCAACCCAGGCCCTGCAGGAAGGCCAGTTGGTCCTGGGTTTCCACGCCTTCGGCAATCACCTCCAGGTTCAAGCTGCGGGCCATGGCGACGATAGCGCGGATGATCTCGGCGTCGTTGGGGTCATGGGTGGCGTCGCGCACGAAGGACTGGTCGATCTTCAGCGCATCCACCGGCAGGCGCTTGAGGTAAGTGAGCGACGAGTAGCCGGTCCCGAAGTCATCCATCGCAAAGCTCACACCCAGCTTTTTCAGGCGGCGCATCTTGCTGATGGTGTCGTCCAGGTTCTGAATAACGATGCCCTCGGTGATTTCCAGCTTCAGCAGGCTGAACGGCAGCTGGTGCTGCTTGAGGCTGCGCTCCACCCGTTCCACGAAGTCGTTCTGGCGAAACTGCCGAGGGCTGATGTTTACGCACAGGCTGAAATTCAACGGGTCCACCAAACCTTCCGCGATCAATTGCTCAAAGGCCGCGCAGGCTTCATCAAGGATCCAGGTGCCGACTTCCAGGATCAAGCCGCTGTCTTCGAGCACCTTGATGAATTCGGAAGGCGACTGCGCGCCCAGTTGCGGATGCTGCCAGCGCACCAGGGCTTCGGCGCCGACAATCCGGTTGCCACGCGCATCCACCTGCGGCTGGTAATGCACGCTGAACTCTCCACGCGACAAGGCCAGGCGCAGGTCGGTCTCCATTCGCAGGCGTTCGCTGGCGGTTTTTTGCATGCTGTGGTGGAACATCTGCGTGGTGTTGCGCCCTGAATCCTTGGCGCGGTACAGGGCGATATCGGCACGCTTGAGCAAGTCCGCAGGCGTAGAGCCGTGATCGGGAATCAGCGCCACGCCAATACTTGGCGTGACCTGCAGGCGGTGACCATCGAGGAACATCGGCTCCGAAAGCAATTCCCGCAAGGTATCGGCCAGCTCCTGTACCTGGGCGCTCACTTCGGTGCGAGTGCCATCCAGGCCGCTGAGCAGCACCACGAACTCATCACCCCCCAGGCGTGCCACGGTGTCTTCCATGCGCACGCTGGCCTCCAGGCGGGCGGTGACGATCTTCAGCACCGTGTCACCCACGGGATGGCCGAGGGAGTCGTTGATGTGCTTGAAGTGGTCGAGGTCGAGGAACAGCAGCGCGCCGCGCAGGTTGTGACGCTTGAGCAGGGCGATCTGCTGGCTCAGGCGGTCCATTAACAGGGCGCGGTTGGGCAGGTTGGTCAGTGGGTCGTGATAGGCCAGGTGGCGGATCTGCGCCTGGGCGTTTTTCAGCAGGCTCACGTCCCGTGCGGTCAGCAACAGGCACGGGGTTTCATTCAGGGTGATGGGCTCCACCGACACTTCCACCGCCAGCAACTCGCCGCGCTTGTTGTGCCAGAGCATTTCCAGGTGGTGGATGCGGCCTTTGATCTGCAGTTCGGCCAGCAGTGCAGCGCGCTGGTTTTCATCGGCCCAGATGCCGATCTGGTAAAGGGTCAGGCCTATGGCTTCATCGGCACGATAGCCGGTCAGGCGACAGAAGCCGTCGTTGACCTCCACATAGCGGCCGGTATCGCGCTCGGTGATGGAAATCGCGTCGGGGCTGGAATGGAAGGCCTTGGCGAATTTCTCTTCGCTGGCCTTGAGCGCGGCTTCCGAGCGCTGCTGCTGGGTGATGTCGCGCAAGGTGGTGACGATGCACGGCTGGTCGCCCACGGTGATCAACCGGCTGGAAATCACGCAGGTCAGCGCCTGGCCGCTCTTGTGATGCACCACGACCGCCACATTGCTCAGCGCCTGTTCGCGGATCACCCGCTCGATACGCTCCAGGCGCTTGCTCGACTCATCCCAGAGACCGATTTGCTCGGCGCTTTTGTCGATCACCTCGTCGGCCGTCCAGCCGAACGTCTGAGTAAAGGCAGGGTTGATCTCGATAAACGCGCCGCTGTCCACGTTGGTCACGCAGATCGGATGTGGGCTGGCCTGGAACAGGCTGGCGAATTTTTCTTCGGAGGCGGTCAGGCGTTGCTCGCGTTCCACCTGGTCAGTGATGTCCAGCAGCGTGCCGGCCATGCGCAGCGGTGCGCCATGCTCATCGCGGTACAGGCGGGCGCGGCTTTCGAGGTAGCGTGAACTGCCGTCTTCCATCGGCACGCGATAAGTCAGCTGATAGTTGCCGGCCGGACCCTCGCGCAGCGTGCGGTAGGCATCGCGCATGCTTTCGCGCTCTTCATCGGGCATCCCCTCGAAGAACGCGTCGAAGGACTCATGGAACGGCTCCGCCGGCAAGCCGTGCAGTTGCGCGGCGCGCGCCGAGCCGTAAAGCATGCCGGTGGGGATGTGCCAGTCCCAAGTGCCCAGTTGCGCCGAGTCCAGTGCCAGGTCGAGCCGCTCCTGGCTGTCTTTGAGGGCCTGCTCGGCGTTTTTGCGTTCGGTGGTGTCCAGAAACGTGCTGATCAGGTAGGCCTCGCCCTCCAATTCGACTTTTTGTGCGCTGAGGGTGCCATCATGGATCTGGCCGTTGCTGGCGCAAAACTGCACCTCCATGGTGATGGGCTCGCGCTTGCGCTGGGTGGCCTTGACCAGTTGCGCGCGCTGCTCGGGGTGGCGCCACAGGCCCAGGTCCAGGGTAGTGCGGCCGATGGCATGGGCCAACGGCCAACCGAAGAGCATTTCGAAATACTGGTTGGCTTCGCTGATCAAACCGTCGGACTGGCGGGTCAGCAGGACCATGTTGGGGCACAGGTGAAACAGGGTGGCGAAGCGCTTTTCGGAGTGGCTGAGGGCGTGCTCCCGTTCGCGCTGGCGAGTGGTCTCGCGGATCACCCCGATCATGCGACGCCGCCCGGCTTTATCGGGGGCGAGGCTGCCATTGATCTCCAGCCAGTGGTGGGTGCCGTCCGGCCACTGGATATGGTGATGCATGGCCTGTTCGAACGGCTCCCCCGCCAGAACGGCGTGAAAGGCGCGCACCACACGGGCGCGGTCTTGGGGCGCCAGCAGGTCGAGGTAGTCCAGGTCCTTGGGTAAGGGTTGGCGCGGATCGAAGCCGAACAACGCCTGGGTACCTCGCGACCAGCTTATCCTGCCGGTGTCGATTTCCCAGCACCACGCGCCCAGCCGGGCAGCGTTGAGCGCTGCCAGCAGTTGCGGCGCGCTGTCCCAGCTTTGTTCCGCCTCTTGAGGGTCCAGGGCGTAAATGCGGGGCAGGGGTGGCACGGAGTCGACGGGGTTGCGCATTATCAAAGGGCCTTGGCTCGATGGGCGTAAGGCGCGGTTCAGTTCAGACCTTGAGGGCGCACAGTTTCATGCCGGGATCCCTGGCAGATCGACTTGTGCATCCAATAGGCTCATGAAAGCCCGCGCAGCATTCGACAGCGTCCTTTCGGTGTGCACGATATAGCCTAGCTGGCGACTGAGCTGTATGCCCGGCAAAGCGATACTTGCCACCTGATCATCGAGCATGGTGCGCGGCAAGACGCTCCAGGCCAGGCCGATGGACACCATCATCTTTATAGTTTCCAGGTAGTTAGTGCTCATCGCGATGTTCGGCGTGAGGCCCTGGGCCTCGAACAGCCGGCTGACAATATGGTGGGTAAAGGTATTGCCGCCGGGGAAAACCGCCGGGTGGCCGGCGATATTAGCCAGGCTGACGCTGCCGTTGGTGGTGAGGCTGTGCTCCGGAGCCACCACAAAATCCAGCGGGTCATCCCACACCGGCGTGGCCTGTACAAGGTTGTGGGGATCGGGCGCCAGAGTGATCACCGCCACTTCGGCACGGCCATGGAGGATTTCTTCGTAGGCCACTTCCGAATCGAGGAACTGAATATCCAGCGCCACGTTGGGGTATTGGCGAGTGAAGGTGCGCAGGATCGGTGGCAGGCGGTGCAGGCCGATATGGTGACTGGTGGCCAGTGTGAGGCGGCCGCTGACCTCACCGGTCAGGTTGGTGAGGGCGCGGCGGGTGTCGTCCAGCACGTTGAGGATCTGATAGGCACGCGGCAACAAGGCCCGCCCGGCTTCGGTCAAGCCGACTTCACGGCCCAGGCGATCGAACAACCGTACCTTCAATTGTTGCTCCAGGCCGGCAATACGTTTGCTGATGGCTGGTTGGGTCAGGTGCAGGCGCTCGCCGGCACCGGAGAAGCTGCCAGTCTCGGCGATGGCGATAAAGGCATTGAGGTTGGCCAGGTCCATGGTGCCATTCCAGTTGGTAATCCAAAGCATAAAAAATATGAATTTGAGTTATTTAATGTAGCGCCATACCATCAGCCTCACAAGCCAAAGGGTTATTGA
This sequence comes from Pseudomonas sp. MYb13, assembly GCF_002980075.1. Classification (NCBI taxonomy): domain Bacteria; kingdom Pseudomonadati; phylum Pseudomonadota; class Gammaproteobacteria; order Pseudomonadales; family Pseudomonadaceae; genus Pseudomonas; species Pseudomonas sp. MYb13. The sequence continues at coordinate 12,081 of NZ_PCQI01000027.1, forward strand.
AAAGCCCGGCATAGAGAAACACCGTTGATGAGGACCGACTGATGGCCGGCAAAACGCTTTACGACAAGCTTTGGGATTCCCATGAAGTGAAACGGCGCGACGATGGCTCGTCGCTGATCTATATCGACCGTCACATCATCCATGAAGTGACCTCGCCCCAAGCGTTCGAAGGCCTGCGACTGGCCGGCCGCAAGCCGTGGCGCGTCGACTCCATTATCGCCACCCCGGACCACAACGTACCGACCACCCCTGAGCGCAAAGGCGGTATCGAGGCCATTGCCGACCAGGTGTCGCGTCTGCAGGTACAGACCCTCGACGACTATTGCGACGAATATGGCATCACTGAATTCAAGATGAATGACGTGCGCCAAGGCATCGTGCACGTGATCGGTCCGGAGCAGGGCGCAACCTTGCCGGGCATGACCGTGGTCTGCGGCGACTCCCACACCTCTACCCACGGTGCCTTTGGCGCCCTGGCCCACGGCATCGGCACCTCCGAGGTGGAACATGTGTTCGCCACCCAGTGCCTGGTCGCCAAGAAGATGAAGAATATGTTGGTGAAGGTCGAAGGCAAGTTGCCGTTCGGCGTGACTGCCAAGGACATCGTGCTCGCCGTGATCGGCAAGATCGGCACCGCCGGCGGTAACGGCCATGCCATCGAATTCGCTGGCAGTGCGATTCGCGACCTGTCCATCGAAGGCCGCATGACCATCTGCAACATGTCCATCGAAGCCGGTGCCCGCGTGGGCATGGTGGCGGCGGACGAAAAGACCGTCGAATACGTCAAAGGCCGTCCATTCGCCCCGCAAGGCGCGGATTGGGACGCCGCCGTCGAAGCCTGGAAAGACCTGGTCTCCGACGCCGACGCGGTGTTCGACACCGTGGTCGAGCTCGACGCTGCCCAGATCAAGCCGCAAGTCAGCTGGGGCACCTCGCCGGAAATGGTCCTGGCCGTCGACCAGAACGTGCCGGACCCGGCTCAGGAAGCCGACTTGGTCAAGCGCGGCTCCATCGAGCGTGCGTTGAAGTACATGGGCCTGAAAGCCAACCAGGCGATCACCGACATCCAGCTGGATCGTGTGTTTATCGGTTCCTGCACCAACTCGCGGATCGAAGACCTGCGCGCCGCAGCGGTGATTGCCAAGGGCCGCAAGGTTGCCTCGACCATCAAGCAGGCGATCGTGGTGCCGGGTTCAGGCCTGGTCAAGGCGCAGGCTGAAGCCGAGGGCCTCGACAAGATCTTCCTCGAGGCCGGTTTTGAATGGCGCGAGCCAGGCTGCTCGATGTGCCTGGCGATGAACCCGGACCGCCTGGAGTCGGGCGAGCATTGCGCGTCTACCTCCAACCGTAACTTCGAAGGGCGTCAGGGCGCCGGCGGGCGTACCCACCTGGTCAGCCCGGCCATGGCCGCCGCCGCCGCCGTCAACGGTCGTTTCATCGACGTTCGCGAATTGATCTGAGGAATACCCAATGCGTGCTTTTACCCAACACACTGGCCTTGTCGCCCCTTTGGATCGCGCCAACGTCGACACCGACCAGATCATCCCCAAGCAGTTCTTGAAGTCGATCAAGCGCACCGGTTTCGGCCCTAACCTGTTCGACGAGTGGCGCTACCTGGACGTGGGCTACGCCTACCAGGACAACTCCAAGCGCCCGCTGAACAAGGACTTCGTGCTCAACGCCGAACGCTACCAGGGCGCCAGCGTGCTGCTGGCCCGGGAAAACTTCGGTTGCGGCTCCAGCCGTGAACACGCGCCGTGGGCCCTCGAAGAATATGGCTTTCGCAGCATCATCGCGCCGAGCTACGCCGACATCTTCTTCAACAACAGCTTCAAGAACGGCCTGTTGCCGATCATCCTGACCGACGAAGAAGTCGACGAGCTGTTCAAGCAGGTTGAGGCGCAAGAAGGCTACCAGTTGACCGTTGACCTGGCCGCCCAAACCGTGACCCGTCCGGATGGCAAGGTGTACCACTTTGAAGTGGATGCGTTCCGTAAGCATTGCCTGATCAATGGCCTGGATGATATCGGCCTGACGCTGCAAGACGGCGATGCGATTGCGGCGTTCGAAGCCAAGCACCGGGCAAGCCAGCCTTGGTTGTTTCGCGATGCCTGATTTGCGGTAGACCGTGCGGGCCCCATCGCGGGCAAGCCCGCTCCCACATCTTGACCTGTGAACACGGTCAATTGTGGGAGTTGGCTTGCCGGCGATAGCGCCCGTACCCACACCCCAAAACCTGAGGAAACCACCATGACCAGCAACGCCCACGCCCAAGTCGTGCAAAAACAATTCGGCGAGCAAGCCCGCGCTTACCTGAGCAGTGCCGTGCACGCCCAAGGCACCGAATTCGCACTGCTGCAGGCCGAACTGGCCGGGCAGGGCAGTGCGCGCCTGCTGGACCTGGGGTGCGGTGCCGGTCATGTGAGTTTCCACGTGGCGCCGCTGGTTAATGAAGTCGTGGCCTACGACCTGTCCCAGCAAATGCTCGACGTGGTCGCTGCCGCAGCGGTCGATCGTGGCCTGGACAACATCCGTACCGTGCACGGCGCCGCTGAACGCCTGCCGTTCGCCGATGGCGAGTTCGACTTCGTATTCAGCCGTTATTCGGCCCACCACTGGAGCGACCTTGGCCTGGCCCTGCGTGAAGTGCGCCGCGTGCTCAAGCCGGGCGGCTTAGCGGCGTTTGTCGACGTCTTGTCACCGGGCAGCCCGCTGTTGGACACTTACCTGCAAACCGTCGAAGTACTGCGCGACACCAGCCATGTGCGCGACTATGCCGCCGCCGAATGGATGCAGCAGCTCAGCGAGTCTGGCTTGCATGTACGCAACAGCAGCCGCCAGCGTTTGCGCCTGGAGTACACCTCCTGGGTCGAGCGCATGCGCACGCCGCCAGCCCTGCGTACTGCGATCCTTGAGTTGCAGCAGGCGATGGGCCAGGAAGTGCGTGATTACTATGAAATCCAAGCCGACGGCACCTTTAGCACCGACGTGCTGGTGGTCTTCGCCGAACGCTGATTGATTTTTCCCGACCTGCCTACGGGCGGGTCGCTTGATGAAATGAGGAACGCATGAGCAAGCAGATTCTGATTCTCCCTGGCGACGGTATTGGTCCGGAAATCATGGCCGAAGCGGTCAAGGTGCTGGAGCTCGCCAACAGCAAGTACAGCCTGGGCTTCGAGCTGAGCCACGACGTGATCGGCGGCGCCGCCATCGACAAGCACGGCGTACCGCTGGCCGACGAAACCCTGGACCGCGCCCGTGCGGCCGATGCCGTGCTGCTCGGCGCCGTGGGTGGCCCGAAATGGGACAAGATCGAACGTGATATCCGCCCTGAGCGCGGCCTGCTGAAAATCCGCGCGCAACTGGGCCTGTTTGGCAACCTGCGCCCGGCCATCCTCTACCCGCAACTGGCCGACGCGTCGAGCCTCAAGCCGGAAGTGGTCGCGGGCCTGGATATCCTGATCGTGCGTGAGCTGACCGGCGGTATCTACTTCGGTTCGCCGCGTGGCGTGCGCGAGCTGGAAAATGGCGAGCGCCAGGCCTACGACACGCTGCCCTACAGCGAGAGTGAAATCCGCCGTATCGCCCGTGTCGGTTTCGACATGGCCCGCGTGCGTGGCAAGAAGGTCTGCTCGGTGGATAAAGCCAACGTGTTGGCTTCCAGCCAACTGTGGCGCGAAATCGTCGAAGAAGTGGCCAAGGACTACCCCGACGTCGAACTCAGCCACATGTACGTCGACAACGCCGCCATGCAACTGGTACGCGCGCCGAAGCAGTTCGACGTGATCGTCACCGACAACCTGTTCGGTGACATCCTCTCCGACCAGGCGTCGATGCTCACGGGCTCCATCGGCATGCTGCCGTCGGCGTCCCTGGACACCCACAACAAGGGCATGTACGAGCCTTGCCACGGTTCGGCGCCGGACATCGCGGGCCAGGGCATTGCCAACCCGCTGGCGACGATTCTGTCGGTATCGATGATGCTGCGTTACAGCTTCAATCTGAGCGAAGCGGCAGATGCCATCGAGAAAGCCGTGAGCCTGGTGCTGGACCAGGGCCTGCGCACCGGCGACATCTGGTCGCAGGGTTGCACCAAGGTTGGTACGCAAGAAATGGGCGACGCAGTAGTCGCCGCGCTGCGGAATCTGTAATCTCTCGGGCCCGCTTGCAGTTGTTGCTGCAAGGCGGCCCACTTTTTAACAAGGTGTAGTTGCGATGAAACGTGTAGGTCTGATCGGTTGGCGCGGTATGGTCGGTTCCGTGCTCATGCAGCGGATGCTGGAAGAGCAGGATTTCGATCTTATTGAGCCGGTGTTTTTCACCACTTCGAATGTGGGTGGCCAAGGTCCGTCCGTGGGCAAGGATATTGCTCCGCTCAAGGACGCCTACAGCATTGAAGAGCTGAAGACCCTCGACGTGATTCTGACCTGTCAGGGTGGCGACTACACCAGCGAAGTCTTCCCCAAGCTGCGCGAAGCCGGCTGGCAGGGTTACTGGATCGACGCCGCCTCGAGCCTGCGCATGCAGGACGATGCCGTGATCATCCTTGACCCGGTGAACCGCAAGGTCATCGACCAGCAGCTGGACGCTGGCACCAAGAACTACGTCGGCGGCAACTGCACTGTCAGCTTGATGCTGATGGGCTTGGGTGGCTTGTTCGAAGCCGGCCTGGTCGAGTGGATGAGTGCCATGACTTATCAGGCGGCCTCCGGTGCCGGCGCGCAGAACATGCGTGAACTGATCAAGCAGATGGGCGCGACCCACGCGGCTGTCGCCGATCAACTCGCCGACCCGGCCAGTGCGATCCTCGACATCGACCGCCGTGTGGCTGAAGCCATGCGCAGCGACGCGTACCCGACGGAGAACTTCGGCGTGCCATTGGCCGGCAGCCTGATCCCGTGGATCGACAAAGAACTGCCGAACGGCCAGAGCCGCGAAGAGTGGAAGGCACAGGCCGAGACCAACAAGATCCTTGGCCGCTTCAAGAACCCGATCCCGGTGGACGGTATCTGCGTACGCATCGGCGCCATGCGTTGCCACAGCCAGGCGCTGACCATCAAGCTGAACAAAGACGTGCCGATCGCCGATATCGAAGCGTTGATCAGCCAGCACAACCCATGGGTCAAGCTGGTGCCGAACAACCGCGACATCAGCATGCAGGAACTGAGCCCGACCAAGGTCACCGGCACCCTGAATGTACCGGTGGGCCGTCTGCGCAAGCTGAACATGGGCAGCCAGTTCCTGGGCGCGTTCACCGTTGGCGACCAGCTGCTGTGGGGTGCTGCCGAACCGCTGCGTCGCATGCTGCGGATTCTGCTGGAGCGTTGATCGCGTAGAGCAAACAGAGAAACCCGCGTACTGGCGACAGGCGCGGGTTTTTTGTTGTGCCCGAGGCCGCCATCAGCCACACCACAACCCTGGGTTAATTGCCTCACCCCCAGTCACCCGGTAAAGTGCCGATCCCCCCGCAATGCCCGAGGCAGCCCCCATGACCCAGACCTTTGATATCGCCGTGATCGGCGCCACCGGTACCGTTGGCGAAACCCTGGTGCAGATCCTCGAAGAGCTGGATTTCCCGGTCGGTACCCTGCATCTGCTGGCAGGCAGCAACTCTGCCGGTGCATCGGTGCCGTTTCGTGGCAAGAACGTGCGGGTGAGAGAGGTCGATGAGTTCGACTTCAGTAAAGTCCAACTGGCGTTCTTTGCGGCGGGCCCTGCGGTCACCTTGAGTTTCGCCCCGCGCGCCACGGCGGCGGGCTGCTCCTTGATTGATCTGTCGGGTGCATTGCCCGCCGAGCAGGCGCCACAGGTGGTGCCCGAGGCCAATGCGCATGTATTGGAGGGTATGCAGAAACCTTTCCAGGTGGGCAGCCCAAGCCCGTCGGCGACCAACCTGGCGGTGGTGCTCGCGCCATTGCGGGGTTTGCTGGATATCCAGCGCGTAAGTGTCACCGCCAACCTGGCTGTGTCTGCCTTGGGGCGCGAGGCCGTGAGCGAGCTGGCCCGGCAAACCGCCGAGCTGTTGAATGTTCGTCCGCTGGAGCCGCAGTTCTTCGACCGGCAGATGGCTTTCAACCTCCTGGCGCAAGTTGGAAAGCCAGACGCCCAGGGCCATACCGACCTGGAGAAAAGGCTGATACACGAGCTGCGTGCCGTACTGGAAACTCCTTTACTAAAGATTTCCGCAACGTGCGTTCAAGCCCCGGTGTTTTTTGGCGATAGCCTGACTGTGTCTCTGCAACTGGGCGCGCCGGTCGACCTTGACGCCGTGAACCGTGCACTCGAAGCAGCCCCCGGTATTGAGCGTGTGGACGAGGGCGACTACCCCACGGCAGTGGGCGACGCAGTCGGCCAGGACGTGGTCTATGTAGGGCGGGTTCGCGCAGGCGTGGATGACCCGGCGGAACTAAATCTGTGGCTGACGTCAGATAACGTACGCAAAGGCGCCGCGTTGAATGCCGTGCAGCTGGCGCAGTTGTTGATAAAAGGCCTTGCGTAAAAGATACTTGGCGGCAATTTGTAGATTGATTCTAGCCAGGCGCTATGCTTGGTCCCAGGCAGGAAAAGTTGCGCGTCGGTGACCTATCGGCTCGCCCTGCCTTATGGCAGCGGTTACCAACCTTCTCGCAGGCCGGGGAGTGTTCAAACAAAGGATGAGGCTATGGTTCAAGTTCGCAAACTGGTGTTAGCAATAGCGGCCGCCTCGGCGCTGTCCTCCGGTATGGCGCAGGCGCTGCAGCTGGGGGAGATGACCCTCAAGTCGAAGTTGAACCAGCCATTGGCAGTGGAGATCGAGTTGCTCGATGTCGGGGGCCTCACGGCGTCCGAGATCACGCCGAGCCTGGCCTCGTCCCAGGCATTCGTGGACGCGGGCGTTGATCGCCAGGCGTTCCTGTATGACCTGACCTTTACGCCGGTGGTCAATCCGAATGGCCGCAGCGTGGTGCGTGTCACCTCCAGCAAGCCGTTGCCTGATTCCTACGTACGCTTCCTGTTGCAGGTGCAATGGCCCAGTGGCCGCTTGATGCGTGACTACAGCGTCTTGCTCGACCCGGCCAAGTTCGACCAGCCGGCTCCGACGACCGCCGCGCCTGCACCGCGCCTGGCCGCGCCGGCCAGCACCGCACCGGCTGCGAGCAAGTCCGCACAGCACACCACCACGTCCCGCGATACCTTGTGGGAAATTGCCGCGAAAAACCGCAACGGCGGTTCGGTTCAGCAGACCATGCTGGCGATCCAGGCGCTGAACCCGGATGCCTTTATCGACGGCAATATCAACCGCCTGAAAACCGGCCAGGTCCTGCGTCTGCCGGATACCGTACAAAGCACCGCACTGCCGCAGCCCCAGGCGATTGCCGAAGTCAGCGCGCAGAATGCCGCCTGGCGCCAGGGCCGGCGTGCCGCCACTAACCCGGCGGCGGGCAAGCAGCAACTGGACGCCACCAAGCGCACCCAGGCCGGCAACGCGCCAGCGAGCACCAATGCCAAGGACAACTTGAGCCTGGTGTCGGCCGAGGCGGCCAGGAAGGGCGCCAAAGGCAAGGCGGGCGATAGCTCGGCCCTGAGCGACAAACTGGCGATGACCCAGGAGCAGCTGGACACCACCCGTCGTGACAACGAAGAGCTGAAAAGCCGCGCGGCAGACTTGCAAAGCCAGTTGGACAAGCTGCAAAAGCTGATTCAACTGAAAAATGATCAACTCGCCCGTTTGCAGGCTGAGAAGGGTGTGCCGGCGGCTTCGGCCACTGCGGCGATGCCTGCGCAGTTGGCAGGCGAGGCGACGCCTGCCCCGGCAGCGCCCGATACCGCCACACCCCCAGCTACCGCTGCCGCAACGCCCGCCGCGCCAGCGCCTGAGCCGGTCAAGGCCGATGCTGCACCGGCGACCACCGAAGGCAAATTCAACGACCTGCTGACCAATCCGGTCGTGCTCGGCGTGCTCGGTGGGGCGGCAATTTTGTTGGTGTTGCTGCTCCTGTTGTTGTGGGTGCGCCACCGCAATGCGCGCCGCGAAGAGGAAAAACACCTGCGCATGGCACGGGCCCTGGCTGAAGAGCCGGAATTCACCTCGAATATTGATCACGATCTGCCGCCAGACAGCTTCGAAGGTCTGGAAGTGCCGCCGCCAAACGTCAAGCTGGCCACCGCGCCAGCACCGGCCCCGGTGGCTGAGCCGGCCGTCGCGGTGCCGACCGTTGCTTCTGTACTGGCGCCGCTCGCTGTTGCCGTGGCTCCGGTAAACGCCAACGATGCGCTGGCGCAAGCCCAATCCCATATCGATCGCGGTCACCTGAACCAGGCCGCTGATGTGCTACAGCAGGCGATCAAGCATGAGCCCAAGCGCAGCGACCTGCGTCTGAAGCTGATGGAAGTCTACGGCCTGCAAAACGACAAGGACGGTTTTGTCACCCAGGAGCGTCAACTGGTGGCCAATGGTGAAAACCATGCCCAGGTCGAGCAACTCAAGAGTCGTTTCCCGGCCATGGCGGTCTTGGCAGCGGGCGTCAGCGCTGCGGTGGCCGCTGCTGCGCTGGATGCTCAATACGTCAAGGATCTGCTCGAGGACAAGCCGGCTGCCGCTACGCCGGAGGCGTTCGATACCGATTTCGATCTGAGCCTGGACGATCTGGAGGAAGCATCGCCGGCTGAGGTCAAGGATGATCAGCAGACATTCGAATCGCTTCTGCAGCAGCAGACCGAAGCCAAGGCTGATCCCGATGACCTCTCGGACTTCGACCTGGACCTGCAGCTGGACGCCCCGGCTTCCGCGCAGTCCGATGACGACTTCCTGTCGGGCCTCGAAGACCAGATGAAGGATGTGCCGGCCGTCGAGCCGCCGACCCTCACGCCTGCGGCACTGGACGACTTCGACCTGCCGGAAGACTTCGACCTGTCCCTGGCCGATGAGCCCGAAGCGCCCGCCAAGCCTGATGCGTTCGCGTCTGAGCTGGACGATGTCAACGCTGAGCTGGACCGCCTGTCCCAGAGCCTGGAACATCCGTCCATCGAGCCGTCCTTCACTGCCGAAGACGCGGCACAGGGCGATGATGAACCGGAGTTTGATTTCCTGTCCGGCACCGACGAAGTTGCTACCAAGCTCGACCTGGCCCAGGCCTATATCGACATGGGCGACGCAGACGGCGCACGGGACATCCTCTCTGAAGTGCTGACCGAAGGTGACGAGACTCAGCGTGGCGAGGCCAAGGAAATGCTCGGGCGGCTGGCGTAACCGCCAATTGGTGACGCAGCGGCGACCTTCGGGTCGCCGTTTGCTTTTGTAGGCGCTGGCTTACCGGCGATGCAAGCCCACCCGTCTTCCAGTAAAACCGGGTGGAGGGTATTGCCGGCAAGCCAGCGTCTGCACAATTCGGCATAATGGCCGCCTTTGCGCAACTCATCAGGCTCTCAGTTCTTGGCAAATATAGATAATCCGGCCGCCGAAATGGCGGCCGCAGGCTTTTACCGCATCGCCCTGGGCGTGGAATATAAAGGCTCGCGCTATCGCGGCTGGCAGCGTCAGGCGTCGGGTGTGCTGACGGTGCAGGAAACCCTGGAGAATGCCCTGTCGAAAGTCGCCGATTCGCCGGTGTCGCTGATGTGCGCCGGGCGCACCGATGCGGGCGTGCATGCGTGCGGGCAGGTGGTGCACTTCGACACCCAGGCTGAACGCTCCATGAAGGCTTGGGTGATGGGCGCTAACATCAATTTGCCCCATGACGTCAGTGTCAGCTGGGCCAAGGTGATGCCGGCGCATTTTCATGCGCGCTTCAAGGCGATCGCCCGTCGTTATCGCTATGTGATCTACAACGACCAGATCCGCCCGGCGCACCTCAACGAAGAAATCACCTGGAACCACCGCCCGCTCGACGCCGAACGCATGGCCGAAGCGGCGCAGCACCTGGTGGGCGTGCATGATTTCAGCGCCTTCCGTGCCGGCCAGTGCCAGGCCAAGTCGCCGATCAAGGAGGTCCATCACCTGCGCGTGACCCGCCACGGCAAAATGATCGTGTTGGATATCCGTGCCGGCGCGTTCCTGCATCACATGGTGCGCAATATCGCCGGGGTGCTGATGACCATCGGCACTGGCGAGCGCCCGGTGGAGTGGGCCAAGGAAGTGCTGGAAAGTCGTGTTCGGCGTACCGGCGGCGTCACAGCCCATCCGTTCGGCCTTTATCTGGTGGATGTTGAGTACCGTGACGAGTTTGAATTGCCCGAGCGTTTCATCGGCCCCCACTTCCTCACGGGTTTCAGCGAACTTGGCGGCTGACGCCCGGAAAAGCTTTTGTTACCATCCGGGACTTTATCGGCCCAACCCTGAGGTTTCCACGACATGTCAGCCGTTCGCAGCAAGATTTGCGGGGTTACCCGCATAGAAGACGCGATGGCGGCCGTCGAGGCGGGGGCGGACGCCATCGGTTTCGTGTTTTATGCCAGGAGCCCGCGGGCGGTGAATGTGTTGCAGGCGCGGGCGATCATCGCCGCATTGCCGCCGTTCGTAACCACCGTGGGGTTGTTCGTCAACGCCAGCCGCTGCGAACTCAACGAAACCCTGGATGCCGTACCGTTGGATATGCTGCAGTTCCACGGCGACGAAACGCCCGACGAGTGCGAAAGCTACCAGCGCCCCTATATCAAGGCGCTGCGCGTCAAGGCCGGGGATGACATCGCGGCGGCGTGTGCAGCCTATGGCGGCGCTCGCGGGATTCTGCTCGACACCTATGTCGAAGGCGTACCTGGCGGTACCGGCGAAGCGTTCGATTGGTCGCTGATTCCCGTCGGGTTGAGCAAGCCGATCATCCTGGCCGGCGGGCTCAACCCCGAGAATGTCGGGGCGGCGATCAAGCAGGTCCGTCCGTATGCCGTGGATGTCAGCGGCGGGGTGGAGCAGGGCAAGGGCATCAAGGATCACAGCAAGATTCGCGCATTCATGCAGGCCGTGCGCAACAGCAGCGGAGGGATGTGACGGCTGGCAGTCTGCCGCCGTCCATAACTACCACTGTGTAAAACAGCCCGGTGCCACCTGTGGGTAGCCCGGACATGAAGTGGCACCCTGCGCTGGCAGGTTGTCTGGAAGGCTGAGGATACATGCGGGAACAGGCCGGTCGAACGTCTGACCCCGTCCAGCATGCGTCATCGCCACATATGAATTTAGCTCAAGGGCATACGCGGGGCTGTGTTCAAGCCACCGGTACTGGAGAAAGAAAGCATGAGCAACTGGTTAGTAGACAAACTGATCCCTTCGATCATGCGTTCCGAGGTGAAGAAAAGCTCGGTTCCTGAAGGTCTGTGGCACAAGTGCCCATCCTGCGACGCGGTGCTCTACCGCCCGGAGCTGGAAAAGACCCTGGACGTTTGCCCCAAGTGCAACCACCACATGCGTATCGGCGCCCGCGCCCGCATCGACATCTTCCTGGACGCCGAAGGCCGCAACGAGCTGGGCGCCGACCTGGAACCGGTTGACCGTCTCAAGTTCCGCGACGGCAAGAAGTACAAGGACCGCCTGAGTGCTGCGCAGAAGCAGACCGGTGAGAAAGACGCGCTGATTTCCGTCAGCGGCAAGCTGCTGGGCATGCCTGTCGTGGTGTCGGCGTTCGAGTTCTCGTTCATGGGCGGTTCCATGGGTGCCATCGTCGGTGAGCGCTTTGTTCGCGCCGCCAACTACGCCCTGGAAAACCGTTGCCCGATGATCTGCTTCGCCGCCTCCGGTGGCGCGCGCATGCAGGAAGCCCTGATCTCCCTGATGCAAATGGCCAAGACCTCTGCGGTGCTGGCGCGTCTGCGTGAAGAAGGCATCCCGTTCATCTCCGTACTGACCGACCCGGTCTACGGCGGCGTATCCGCCAGCTTGGCAATGCTGGGTGACGTGATCGTTGGCGAGCCAAAGGCACTGATCGGCTTTGCCGGCCCGCGCGTGATCGAGCAGACCGTGCGTGAAAAACTGCCAGAAGGCTTCCAGCGCAGCGAGTTCCTGCTGGAGCACGGTGCGATCGACCTGATCATCCCGCGCGGCGAGCTGCGTCCACGCCTGGGCAACCTGCTGGCACAAATGATGGGCCTGCCGACCCCAGTCTACGTCGCGCCTAAAGTCGAGCCGATCGTTGTTCCGCCGGTGCCTGCGAACCTATGACCCAGCGTACCCTGGGCGAGTGGCTCGCCTACCTTGAGCAGTTGCATCCGTCCGCCATCGACATGGGCCTGGAGCGCTCGCAACAGGTAGCGGCCCGCCTTGGGTTGGGCCGGCCGGCACCGCGCGTGATCACGGTGACCGGCACCAACGGCAAGGGCTCTACCTGTGCCTTTGTCGCGGCGCTGCTGCAGGCCCAAGGCCTGAAAGTTGGCGTCTACAATTCCCCGCACCTGCTGCGTTACAACGAGCGGGTGCAGCTCAATGGCGTCGAAGCCACTGATGAGCAACTCTGCGAGGCCTTCGCCGCACTCGATGCTGGCCGAGGCGAGACTTCCCTGACTTACTTCGAGATGGGCACCCTGGCGGCGTTCTGGCTGTTCGAGCGTGCGCAACTGGATGTGGTGGTGCTGGAAGTCGGCCTGGGTGGGCGCCTGGATACGGTCAACGTGGTGGACGCCGATCTGGCGCTGGTCACCAGTATTGGTGTGGACCATGCCGACTACCTGGGCAATACCCGCGAATCCGTGGCCTATGAAAAAGCCGGGATCTTCCGCCAGGGCAAGCCTGCCCTGTGTGGTGACGTGGATCCGCCGCATACCCTGCTGGATAAGGTGCGCGAGCTGGACTGCCCGTTTTTCCTGCGCGGCCGCGAATTCAACCTTGAGATCGGTGAACAGTGCTGGCAATGGCAGGGGCACGATGCCCGTGGCCAGGCTGTAGCGCTGCGCGACCTGCCGCTGCTGAACCTGCCGATGGAAAACGCCGCGCTTGCGCTGCAGGCGTATCTGCTGCTGGATCTGCCGTGGAATGCCGAGCAGATCGCCGCCACCTTGCTAGCGACGCGCGTGACAGGGCGCCTGGATCGTCGCGAGTTCGAATGGCAGGGCAAGCGCCTGAACCTGCTGCTGGATGTGGGGCATAACCCGCATGCGGCCGAGTACCTGGCGCAGCGCCTGTCACGCACGCCGCCGGTCGGTCGTCGTCTCGCCGTATTCGGCTTGCTGGTCGACAAGGACCTGGAAGGCGTGGTCGCGCCCTTGCTCGGCAATGTCCAGGCGTGGGCCGTAGCGCCGCTGGATACGCCGCGCAGCCGTCCGGCCGCCGAACTGGAAGTGGCCTTGCAGAACCTTGGTGCACCGGTGGCGTCGTATGCAAGCGTGACCGATGCCCTTGAAGCACAGTGCGCCATTGCCACGCCCGATGATGAGATTCTGTTGTTCGGGTCATTTTATTGTGTTGCCGAGGCGCTTGAGTGGTTGGCCCGGCGCTCCACGGAGGAAGCTGCACATGGCATTACTGGATAGCGCATACAAGCAGCGAATGGTCGGAGCCCTGGTTCTGGTGGCATTGGCGGTGATCTTCCTGCCGATGTTGTTCTCTCGCCAGGACGAAGAGCGTCAGGTGGTTGTCGAAGCCCCGGCCGCCCCCCAGGCGCCCGCAGTGCCTCAGGTCCAGGTTGAACCGGTGGTGGTGCCTGAGCCCCAGGCGTTGCCGGAAGAAGAGCCCGTACCGACCGATGAGGAGGTGGCTGCACAGCAGGCACCGTCGATGCCGGTGCAACCTAGTGTGCCCGTGGTCAAGCCAGCGCCCACCGCGCCGGTTGTCGCCGCGAAGCCTGCTGCGCCCGCACCCGCGCCCAAACCGGTCGCACCGCAACCTGCCGCCCCGGGCAAGCCGGATGTGGGGCAGAGCCGTATCGATCCGAATGGCTTGCCCATCAGTTGGTCGATCCAGGTGGCCAGCCTGGGTAATCGCGAAGGTGCCGACGCCCTGCAGAAGAAACTGCGTAGCCAGGGCTATAACGCCTATATCCGTAGCGCCGACGGCAAGAACCGCGTATTTATCGGTCCGCTGATCGAGCGTGCCGAGGCGGACCGCCTGCGGGACCTGCTGGATCGCCAGCAGAACCTCAAGGGTTTCGTGACCCGTTTCCAGCCTGAGCGCGGCTGAGCAACTGCCGACTGCGGTTGGCCATGCGCTTCAAATGTGGGAGCGGGCTTGCCCGCGAATAGGGTGGATCAGTTGACGTATTTGTCACTGGCCCACCGCATTCGCGAGCAAGCCCGCTCCCACATTGGTTTGGTGATGGGGTTGAGATCGGATTCGCTCGCCCCAAAGTACTGATTTGCAAGGCACTGACAATCACAGCTTACCGACAGCCCGACGCTCTGCTAAAATGCGCCGCCTTATCCGTCCGTAGGCTCAAACGTGCCATTTACCTGGGTTGATTGGGCGATCGTTGCCATCGTCGCCATCTCCGCTTTGATCAGTCTAAGCCGCGGCTTCGTAAAAGAAGCACTGTCGTTGCTGACCTGGATCATCGCAGGAGTCGTAGCCTGGATGTTCGGCGGTTCATTGTCGGTCTACCTGGCCGGATACATCGAGACACCTTCGGCTCGCGTCATCGCGGGCTGCGCCATCATGTTCATCGCCACGCTGCTGGTGGGAGCAATGGTCAATTATCTTATTGGCGAGTTGATACGTGTCACCGGCCTCTCCGGGACCGATCGATTTCTCGGCATGGCCTTCGGCGCCGCGCGTGGCGCATTGCTGGTGGTCGTGGCGGTCGGGCTGTTGAGCCTGGGGCCGGTACAGCAGGATTCGTGGTGGCAGGAGTCGGTACTCGTGCCAAAATTTCTATTGGTTGCAGATTGGTCCAAGAACCTCATTCTGGGGTGGAGCAGTCAGTGGCTGGCCAGCGGAATCAGCGTACCCGCTGATCTTCCGTTCAAGGAGCACCTCTTACCGGCCAAAACGCCTCAGTAAGCTGTGTTCAGTCAAGATTCATTAAGTAGGGGTTGCGTCGCATGTGTGGCATCGTCGGTATCGTCGGTAAGTCGAACGTCAATCAGGCGCTGTATGACGCGCTAACCGTCCTCCAGCACCGCGGCCAGGACGCTGCCGGTATTGTGACCAGCCACGACGGCCGGTTATTCCTGCGCAAGGACAATGGCCTGGTACGTGACGTGTTCCACCAGCGTCACATGCAGCGCCTGGTCGGGCACATGGGCATTGGCCATGTGCGTTACCCGACTGCCGGTAGCTCGACTTCGGCCGAAGCTCAACCGTTTTACGTCAACTCGCCTTACGGCATTACCCTGGCGCACAACGGTAACCTGACCAACGTTGAACAGCTGGCCAAGGAGATTTACGAATCTGACCTGCGCCACGTCAACACCAGTTCCGACTCGGAAGTGCTGCTCAACGTGTTCGCCCACGAGCTGGCCCAGCGCGGCAAGCTGCAGCCGACCGAAGAAGACGTGTTCGCCGCCGTCACCGATGTGCACAACCGTTGCGTCGGTGGTTATGCAGTGGTGGCCATGGTCACCGGTTATGGCATCGTCGGCTTCCGTGACCCCCACGGCATTCGCCCGATCGTGTTCGGCCAGCGTCACACCGACGAAGGCGTCGAGTACATGATCGCTTCCGAAAGCGTGTCCCTGGACGTGCTGGGCTTCACCCTGATCCGCGACCTCGCGCCAGGCGAAGCGGTGTACATCACTGAAGATGGCAAGCTGCACACCCGCCAGTGCGCCGTGGCGCCGAAACTTACCCCGTGCATCTTCGAACACGTCTACCTGGCGCGTCCGGATTCGATCATCGACGGCGTTTCGGTGTACAAGGCGCGCCTGCGCATGGGCGAGAAGCTGGCCGAGAAGATCCTGCGCGAGCGTCCCGAGCACGACATCGACGTGGTGATCCCGATCCCGGACACCAGCCGTACCGCTGCGCTGGAGTTGGCCAACCACCTGGGTGTCAAGTTCCGCGAAGGCTTCGTGAAGAACCGCTACATTGGCCGGACCTTCATCATGCCTGGCCAGGCTGCGCGCAAGAAGTCGGTACGCCAGAAGCTCAACGCCATCGAGCTGGAATTCCGCGGCAAGAACGTGATGCTGGTGGATGACTCCATCGTACGTGGCACCACCTGCAAGCAGATCATCCAGATGGCCCGCGAAGCCGGTGCGAAGAACGTCTACTTCTGTTCCGCAGCGCCTGCCGTGCGTTACCCGAACGTGTACGGTATCGACATGCCGAGCGCCCACGAGCTGATCGCTCACAACCGTTCGACCCAGGACGTGGCTGACTTGATCGGTGCCGATTGGCTGATCTATCAAGACCTGCCGGACCTGATCGAAGCGGTCGGCGGTGGCAAGATCAAGATCGACCAGTTCGACTGCGCCGTGTTCGACGGCAAGTACGTGACCGGTGACGTCGACGACGCCTATCTGAACAAGATCGAGCAGGCGCGGAACGACTCGTCGAAGATCAAGACCCAGGCGGTCAGCGCGATCATCGACCTGTACAACAACTGAGTGACAACCGGCCCTGAGGGGCCGGTTTTGTATCTTAAATAAAGAATTGAGTAAGGAGTCGCAGCATGAGTCAGGAATGGGATGCCGGTCGCTTGGACAGCGACCTCGATGGCGTAGCTTTCGATACCCTGGCTGTGCGCGCCGGCCAGCACCGCACCCCGGAAGGTGAGCACGGTGACCCGATGTTCTTCACGTCCAGCTATGTGTTCCGCACGGCGGCCGACGCCGCTGCGCGTTTTGCTGGTGAAGTGCCGGGCAACGTTTATTCGCGTTATACCAACCCGACGGTGCGTGCGTTCGAAGAGCGTATTGCGGCATTGGAAGGTGCCGAGCAAGCGGTGGCCACGGCGACGGGCATGGCAGCAATCCTGGCCGTGGTGATGAGCCTGTGCAGTGCCGACGACCATGTGCTGGTATCGCGCAGTGTGTTTGGTTCCACCATCAGCCTGTTCGAGAAGTACTTCAAGCGCTTTGGCATCGAAGTGGACTATGTGCCCCTGGCGGACCTGTCCGGCTGGGAGGCAGCGATCAAGGCCAACACCAAGTTGCTGTTCGTCGAGTCGCCATCCAACCCATTGGCCGAGCTGGTGGATATCGCTGCGTTGTCCGAAGTGGCGCATGCCAAGGGCGCCATGCTGGTGGTCGATAACTGCTTCTGCACCCCGGCGCTGCAGCAGCCGTTGAAGCTGGGCGCTGACATTGTCGTGCATTCGGCCACCAAGTTCATCGACGGCCAGGGTCGTTGCATGGGCGGTGTGGTCGCGGGTCGCGGCGAGCAGATGAAGGAAGTGGTCGGTTTCCTGCGCACGGCTGGCCCGACCTTGAGTCCGTTCAACGCCTGGATCTTCCTCAAGGGCCTGGAAACCCTCAGCCTGCGCATGAAGGCCCACTGCGCCAACGCCCAGGCGCTGGCCGAGTGGCTGGAGCAGCAGGACGGTATCGAGAAGGTGCATTACGCCGGCCTCAAGAGTCACCCGCAACACGCGTTGGCCCAGCGCCAGCAGCGTGGTTTCGGTGCTGTGGTGAGCTTTGAAGTGAAGGGTGGCAAAGAGGGCGCCTGGCGCTTTATCGATGCGACGCGCCTGATCTCCATCACGGCCAACCTGGGGGACAGCAAGACCACCATTACCCACCCGAGCACCACGTCCCACGGTCGTCTGGCGCCACAGGAGCGTGAAGCGGCAGGTATCCGTGACAGCCTGATCCGCATTGCGGTCGGCCTGGAAGACGTCGCTGACTTGCAAGCTGACCTGGCTCGCGGGCTGGCGGCCTTGTGATCGAGTGGTCCATGGAAGCCGCGGCCGCCGGTAACGGGCGTGTCGCGCTGGTCACGGGCGCGGCCCGGGGCATTGGTCTCGGGATTGCCGCATGGCTGATCAGTGAAGGCTGGCAGGTGGTGTTGACCGACCTGGACCGCGAGCGTGGGTCCAAGGTGTCCAAGGTGCTGGGCGAAAACGCCTGGTTTATCAGCATGGACGTGGCCGACGAGAAGCAAGTGGCCCAGGGTGTCGCCGAAGTATTGGGGCAGTTTGGGCGGCTGGACGCGTTGGTCTGCAACGCGGCCGTGGCCGACCCGCGCAACATCACCCTGGAAAGCCTCGACCTGGCCTACTGGAACCGAGTGCTCGCCGTGAACCTCAGTGGGCCGATGTTATTGGCCAAGCACTGCGCGCCGTATCTGCGTGCCCATGGCGGTGCCATCGTCAACCTGGCGTCGACCCGGGCTCGCCAGTCGGAGCCGGACACCGAGGCCTATGCGGCGAGCAAAGGTGGCCTGCTGGCCCTGACGCATGCCTTGGCGATGAGCCTGGGGCCGGAAGTCCGGGTGAATGCGGTCAGCCCTGGCTGGATCGATGCGCGTGATCCTGCGGCCCGTCGCGCCGAGCCGTTGAGCGATACCGACCACGCCCAGCATCCGGCGGGCCGGGTGGGTACCGTAGAAGACGTGGCGGCGATGGTCGCATGGTTGCTGTCGCGTCAGGCGGGGTTTGTCACCGGGCAAGAGTTTGTCGTGGACGGTGGCATGAGCAAGAAGATGATTTACAGCGAGTAGGGCGGGTAGCCGTCTTGAAGCTATTTTGTCTTTTTCAGAAAAACTTCAAGCGGGCTATTGACTTAGGTCCGCTACCTGCGTAAATTTCGCGGCCTCAACGAAGCAAAGGGTGATTAGCTCAGCTGGGAGAGCATCTGCCTTACAAGCAGAGGGTCGGCGGTTCGATCCCGTCATCACCCACC
>NZ_PCQI01000028.1:0-30666 GCF_002980075.1 Pseudomonas sp. MYb13
CGCCAGCGAGTGACTCCAGCCAAACCCCAACCCGCAGTCCACTTCCACTGCACTGGTGCGGTACAAGCGTGTCCACTCAAACGGCAGAATCCCGTCCAGGGCCCCATCGGTGAGGGTCAGCAGTTCCTCGCCCGTGACCATCGACACCGGGCAACCGTTCGTGGCGGTTTTGTCCGACGACGCAGCGGCATCCCCATTGGGATTGCGAGCAGTAGACGGCACGTCATCCACAGGCTCCTGGCGCACCAACACCGTCCGTTGCGTGGCCTTGTCCCGAACCAGCGGCACCGGGTTGGAAACCACCTGATCCCCAACCTTCAATGGCACATCTGGAATCACCCGGATCGGCGTCGCCGCGCTGCCCAGCAACAGCGGCTTGGCCGCTTCGACATGCGCTTCCAAGCGGGGCCCGACGAGCTGATCGGCCAGCATCTCCAGCCATCCACGCACGCGGCCGGATTTGATATGCCCCACCACTTGCACACCCAGACGAACGCGAACTCCCATGCCCCGCGTCGCCCAGATCAGAAACAGATTGATCAGCACCTCGCCGGTAATCTCGCCCAGCAATTCGTACATCTGCGGCGGTGGCAGCATGCGTATCCAGGCGACCATGGCCGACAGATAGATAAACAACAGCGGCTCATCGCTCAACACGAGCAGCCCATGGGCAATGGCGTCCTTGCCCAGTGTCAGCAGTTCGTCGAGTTCTGCCTGGGAGACGTACTGCAACAACTTCAGGCTATTGGTCTTGATATCCGCCAAGAGCTCGTACAGCTGGGTGAAGTTGTCCCAAAGGTTGTAGAGCGCCTTGGAAACGCCGGTTGAGAACGCCACGCCTTGCATCGCGCTGCGCTCGAAGGGTGTGGCGTTGGCGAAGTCATTCCATTGCGGCGTGAAGGTCTTCTTCCATTCATCACGCAGGCGGACTTCCAGATCAGCGATTACCGACTGATAAGACGCATACAGCGTTTTGATGTGATCCTTGGATACGTTGGGGTAGAAGGTGATCTGGTAGCGCTGATCACGGGTGCAGTCGTTGACTACAAGAATGCCGGTGGGGCCAATGATTCGATGGAGTGGCTCATTTATCGGACTGTCATCCGCAGCAATGGCTTGCAGCACCACCGGCGTATTGCCGATAGGCACGAACCGGGTGCTCTCGAACATATGCACCAGGGTCAACGAGCCCTGGGCCTTGCAGGTGGCAACCGTGCGGTTGGGTTTTTTGGACGAAGCGGGAGCAACGAGGGAAACGTCCTCTCCGACCTTGAACACCTGCTCCACTTCCAGTGCCGAAACGCTCCAGAAGCGTTCGGCCCACTCGTCAAAGGTGTTCAGGCAATTTCGGAAGTCACGGAAAACGCTGTTGACGTCCGGCCTCTGGCCATCCAAGGGCGACAGGACTAACTTGGCGATAACCGGAATCATGAGACGCACCCCTTGAGTGGGGCACGGATAGAGAAGTACATCGGCGGTCCCTCGCGCTGATTGGTCAGGCGAGAGACTTTGGAGAGGTTGGTAGGGAAAAGAAGTCGGCGCTATTCGCCGGCAAGGCTAGGACGTTTCGCCAAAGTCTCGGGCAAAACGAGGCTCCGTCGTAGGCAGGGGATTACAGGTTGGACAGTCCTACAGCTTCAACTGCCCAATCGCCTTGCTCAATTCCCCGGCCAGGGTGGCCAGTTCATTGCTGGTTGTCGCCGAGCCCACGGTCTGCTGCACGGTGTTCTCGGTTACATCACGAATGCTCACCACCGCGCGATTCATCTCTTCGGCGACGTGGCTTTGCTGTTCAGCGGCGACGGCGATCTGGGTGTTGCTTTCGCGCATCTGTGCCACGGCGCCGGTGATTTCGGCGAGGGCGGCCCCGGCCTCTTGGGCTTGTTGCACGCAGTCGTCAGCCTTGAATGAGCTTTCCTGCATGAAGTCCACCGCATCGCGGGTGCCCGCTTGCAGCGCGGAGACCATGCGGGTGATTTCGTCGGTAGAGCTTTGTACGCGCTTGGCCAGGTTGCGCACTTCGTCGGCAACCACGGCGAAACCACGGCCCATTTCCCCTGCGCGGGCGGCTTCGATGGCGGCGTTGAGGGCGAGCAGGTTGGTCTGTTCCGCGATGCTGTGGATCACGCTGACCACGCCGTTGATTTTCTGGCTGTCCTCGGCGAGTTTCTGGATCATTTCGGCGGTCTGTTGCACGCCCGTGGACAGGCCGGCAATCGAGCGCTGTACCCGCGTCACCACTTCCTGGCCGCTGCCGGCGAGGGTGTCGGCGGTCTGGGACAGGTCCCGTGTGGCGCTGGCATGCTGGGCGATGTGGTAGACGGTGGCGGTCATTTCGTTGATGGCGGTGGCGGCCTGGTCGGTTTCGCTCTGCTGGCCGAGCATGCCGTGCTGCACGTCGTTCATGCTGCTGGCCAGACGCGCAGCACCATCATCGAGTTGCTTGGCGGTGCGCGCCACGGTGTTGACCACGCGCTGGTAACCCGCCTGCATGGCATTGAAGGCGCTGGCCATCTGGCCCACCTCATCCTTGCACGCCAACGGCACGCGGGCCGACAGGTCGCCGGTTTTTTCCACGTGCAGCATCACGTCCTTGAGGGTGTTGAGCTGGCTGAGCAGGAAGCGGATCAGCAATTGCGAAGCGCCAAGCATCGCCAGCATCAAGATCAAGACCGCCACCGCATAGTTGGCGAAGCGTTCGCCGAACACCTGGCTCAGGCTGGGCGCATAGGCGAGCACGGCGACAGAGTACCCGTCGGGGCGAGCGATGATTTCAGCGCCCATCAATGGGTTCTCGCCGAACAACGGCATGTGATTGAGTTCGACCCAGCCAAGGGCGCTGCCCAGGGCTGACAGGTCCTGACCAGCCAGTTGTGGGGCTTGGCCGCGCTTGAACGTCAGCCAGTGTTCGCCCTTGGGCAGCGCTTCGCCAGCGGGCCAGGCGCCGAGCAAGTGCGCCTGTGCCTGCGCCGAGGCCCGCGAGGCGTCGCTGCGGGCCTGTTGTTCAAGCTGCACGGCGTAGAGCACCAACAGCAGGGTGGTGATGAAGGCGACCGCGTTGACGGCCCAGAATTTGTACTTCAGCGAGATGTTGCTAAGCCAGGCACCCATGGAAGGTTTTCTCTGATAGCGGAAACAGCATTGGCAAGGTGCCATTATTGTGCCGCTATCCCGGAAACCGGTTTTGACATGGGTCAATGCGCCGCATCAATCCACGTCGGGCAGCCCAAAAAAGCGGCGGGCGCAGTCAGTGCTGTGCTGGGCCAGGTCTTCCATGCTTTCGTTGCGATGCAGGGCGACTTCGCGCAGCACTTGCGGCAGATACGCGGGTTCGTTGCGGCCATTTTTTGGCTTGGGCCGCAGGGTCCGTGGCAGCAGGTAGGGAGCGTCGCTTTCCAGCATCAGACGGCCACGGGGAATCTCCCTGACCAGGGGGTGCAGGTGCGTCCCACGGCGTTCGTCGCAGATCCAGCCGGTGATACCGATGTGCAAGTCGAGGTCGAGGTAGCTGAATAACGCCGCTTGTTCGCCGGTGAAGCAATGCACCACCGCGGCGCTGAGGTGATCGCGGTAGTCCCTGAGGATGTCCAGCAAGCGTTGGTTGGCGTCACGTTCGTGGAGGAACACCGGCAGTTTCAGCTCGACGGCCAGTGCCAGGTGCTCTTCCAGGACTTTTTCCTGCTGTGGGCGCGGTGAAAAATCCCGGTTGAAATCCAGCCCGCATTCACCCACTGCGCGTACGCGGCTGTCGTTGAGCAACGCGCGCAAACCCTGTGCGCTGTCGCTGTTCCAGTCGCTGGCGGAATGGGGGTGGATGCCGGCGGTGCTGAACAGGCGCTGGCCGGTTTCATCCAGTTTTACGCACAGTTCCAGGGCCTGTTCGCTGCCCTCGACACTCGTGCCGGTGAGTACCAATTGCTGCACGCCAGCGGCATAGGCACGCTCGAGTACAGCCTGGTGCTTCTCGTCGAAACTGGGGTTGGTCAGGTTGACGCCGATATCAATGAGTTGCATGGTGCTATCTCCGCCTGCGGCCGGAAAGCATATCAGAGCTGTAGATTTATAAGAAAAACGAAGAACTACAAAGAGTTATAGCTGTCTTTGAACGTCGCAAGTGACATTGTGGTTGGCCGTACGCCTTGCCCGGTGCCACCGTTGCACGCCTTGCCAGCGCATAAAGCGCTCTGTTTCTGATCCCCACCGCCTCGTTTTTCGTGAGGGCGTTGGCCAGTATTCTTTTCCGGAGAGCGGATGATCCGACCCTCGGCGTTGCTTATGTTGTGCCTGGCGTTGCTGCTGCCCATGGCGGCGGTTGCGCGTCTGGACGGGCCGCTGGAAGTGACCAAGCCCGGCAAGGTCCGCGACTTGGCGCAGATTCGTTCCAGCCGCACTCTGCGTGTCTTGGTCAACCAGAGCCGTAACAGTTCCGGTGAAGTGCAAGGCCAGGCCATTGGTGTCGAATACCATCGCTTGCGCGCCTTCGAGCAATACCTCAATGGCCACGCCCGAGATGGCCAGGACATCAACCTCAAGATCATTCCCAAGGCCAAGGACCAGTTGCTCGGCGCGCTGGCCCGTGGCGAAGGTGACCTGGTGGCGCCCGGTGAGCTGCTCGATGTCAAGGCGGCGCACAAGATCAGCACCAGCGACCCGATTGCCAGCGATGTTCCCTTGTGGCTCGTGGGGGTGAAGGGCGAACGACGGTTTACCAAGTTGGAGCAACTGTCCGGTCGCACCTTGGCGCTGACCACCGGCAGTGCGGCGGCGGATGCGATCAGCCAGGTCAACCAGAAGCTCGCCCTGCACAAGCAGCCACCCATCAAGGTGGAATGGGTCGATCCAACCCTGGCCGTGGAGGACGTGCTGGAAATGGTCCAGGCCGGCATTTTCCACCTGACCATCGTCGAGAAACCGATTGCCGAACGCTGGTCGAAGATCCTGCCCAAGTTACGTTTCGACAAGCAGGTAGCGATCAGCGCGCCGGGCGACGAGTACTGGTTTGTGCGCCAGGATGCGTCGATGTTGCGGGCCAGTATTGATCGGTTCCTCAAGACCTATCGAACGCCGTCTGACCAGGATGTGGCGTTCCAGCGTATCTACCGTCGCCTCTATCAAGTGCGCAACCCTCTGGCTCGCGTTGACCGCCAGCGCCTGGAGAAACTGCGCCCGGTCTTGCAAAAGCACGCCCGCGAGCAGGGCATGGACTGGCTCAACCTTGCGGCACTCGCCTTCAAGGAGTCGGCGCTTGACCCTGGCGCACGCAACAGCGGCGGCCCCACTGGCTTGATGCAGATCACGCCCTCGGCCGCGCAGCGAGTGGGGGTCAACAATATCGAGAATCTTGACAGTAATGTGCAGGCCGGTGCGCGTTACCTGGCGATGATCCGCCGCAAGTTCTTTGCCAGCCCCAAGCTCAATGAACGCGAGCGCATGGCCTTTGTGCTGGCCGCCTACAACATGGGGCCGGAGCGCGTGCAGGGTATGCGCACCGAAGCCAAGCGCCGAGGGCTGAACCCCAATCAGTGGTTTTTCCAGGTTGAACGCATTGCCATGGAGCAAGTAGGGATGGGCGGCGTCAGCTATGTTAATAGCGTGAATAAATACTACTTGGCGTTCGATCGGGAACGTGAGTCCCTGGAGCCGCCAGCGCCGAAAATCGCCTCACGGAAGTAATCGATTTTATCGATATTGATCAGGCATTTTTTCGGCTTTTATCATTGCTTAAACTGATTAATATAGCGGCCAACAAACCCCTACTTTGAAAAGGATTATCACCATGAGCCCACTGATCAAAAGCATCCTGTCCACCCGCGCCGGTTACGGCCTGACCATCCTGCGCATCGTTGTCGGCATCATCTTCGCCGCCCACGGTTCGCAAAAACTCTTCGGCTGGTTTGGCGGCTACGGTCTGGCGGGCACTGCCCAGTGGATGGAAAGCATTGGCCTGGCACCGGGTACCCTGATGGCGCTGCTGTCGGGTGGCACCGAGTTCTTCGCTGGCCTGGCGCTGATCATCGGCTTGCTGGCTCGCCCTGCAGCATTGGGCCTGACCATCCTGTCGCTGGTGGCGATCTTCTCGGTGCATATCCATAACGGCCTGTTCATGGCCAACAACGGTTATGAGTTCGCGCTGGCCTTGCTCGGCGGCTCCCTGGCGGTGTTGCTGGAAGGCGCTGGCAAACTGTCAGCGGACCGCGCCATCGCCCACTGATTCGTCTGCTAGACCTCGAACAGGCCCGCCACGCGCGGGCCTTTTCGTTGCTCGGGATTCTTGACACCGCCCCACCGGCTTCTCTAGGATGCCGCTCATGCGCCGATTTAAACAGCTAATTGCGGGGCGCCATGGGTGATCGTTCTCGGTCCCGACAGAAGCATGCTCCATGCTTCGAAATTCCGCTAAAGCGCTGGTTCGGTGTTGCCTCTCACCTGCCCGCAGACTTTTGAGGCAGAGACACGACACGATGAATGCACCAAGCCCCCTGATACGCCTGGCCCCGATCACCGCGGACCTCACTCAACGCAATCCGAAAATTCTCCTGGGTGGCAAGCACCAGCCGACGCTGTTGCGTTACCTGGATGGCTGGCCGCGCCGGACTGGCCGACCCTCGGCATTCCTCATCCAGTTTGTTGAAGATGGCGATTCCCTTGCGCGTTTTGCCAGCGACAGCTTTGATCTCGCCGTTATCCAGGCCCCCAGCGCCAGCGATGCCGATGAGGTCATTCGCCATTTGACCCGCATTGCCCGGCAAGGGTTGATCGCCCGTCGCTGAACGTTCAGTGAATCAGGCTGTTAGCGTGCAGGCGACGACGATGCTGGCCGAGAAAGATCAGCCAGGCGACCAAGCATAATGCCAGCGGTATCGCCAAGGTCACCCACAGCTTTATGGCCAATACCAGGCGCCGCAACGGGGCATGGGCTTCGCGTTGCAAGGCATGCAGCTCCATGGGAAGGCGCAGGCGTTCCTTGTTGAGTGCTTGCAGCTGGGTGGTGGTGTCCACGGCCTGTGTGCCAAGGCCGGTTGTCCATGGGCTCAGCCGTTGCCATTCCAACTCCGTTCGGTGCAGGCGCCGCTCCAGCTCGCTGGCCTTCAAGCGATAGGCCTGGTGTGCGACGTTGCGCATGCGCTCCAGCACCGTCGGTGGTCGTTGCGGCGCCCCGCGCGAGCGAATAGCGGCGAGTGTGTCGGGGGCGGACAGGTTATCCAGCGTGTTCAGGACAAACAGCGCGTTGCTGTCCGGTGCCGGGCTGCTGACCTTGTCTGTCAGCATGTCAGTGTCCGCAATCACCACGACATGGATCTGCGCCGCCGTCTGCAGGCCAGGCGGCTGGCCCTTGATGCCATCGGGGAACACCGAATAGCTCGGCCCTTCGATACGCGCCGCGACGACATGGCGTCGCGCCTGGTTCGACGCCTCCTCCATCAATGCATCGAACGTGTTTGCACCGGTAAAGCTGTTGAGTTCCAGCAGCACGGCTTGCTCGGAACTTTGCAGAAGGGGAATGAAGGTCGTGCGACTTTTGTTCAGCCCTGAGAGTGCACCGCTGCTCGATACGGTTACCCCGTTGAGGTTCCATGTGCTGATGTCGTTTGTGTTCATCGCCTGGCGGGGCAGGTTCAACCTGACCTGGTGGAGGGCCCCCGGCGCGTCCCAGGGCGTGTAGCGGTAGTCGACCAACCGCTTGTCCGCCGGCATCTGCAGACCCCAGGCCGCAAGCAAATCGTCCAGCCGTGGGTTGGCAGGCGGCGCGTTCGAGGCTTGCTCGGTCAAGGGGTCGATAAACATCATCACCCTGCCGCCCCTCAATACAAATTGCTCAATCCCGTACAGGGTTCGCTCAGGCAACGCCTGTGGGTGCACAACCATGAGTGTTCGAATATGCCCGGGCACCTGCGCAGCCGTCGGCTCAAGATTGACCACATCGAATTCTCGCCGCAGTTCCTGCAGCAGCCGGCCTGCGGATTCCTCGATGGCCAGCCCCGACAACAAGGCAATAGTCGGGCGCTTGGGGTGCTGCAACTTATAGAGCAGGTGGCTGATTTCATACTCGAGCAAGGGTTCCCGGTCGAGACTGAAGGATCCGATCCGCCGTACACCATGGCCGGCGCGGGTGCCGATAAGGCCGAGAAACCCAGCGTTGTCGTCGAGTCCGGAGAGTCGTGCTTTGTAGGCATCTTCCGAGAATGGGGCAGGTTCAATAATGTGCAGGTTGATCATGCCCTTGGCGTGTTGTTCGTATTCCTTGAGCCGATCTTCAATACGCTTGCTGTAGCGTTTCACGGCGTAGTGTCTTTTGGGGTCGTTGTTTGAATTGAAATAATACAAGTCCACCGGCTCTTCCAGCGTGGCAATAAATTGCTCTACGGGCGGCGACAGGGTGTGCGTTTTCGATTGAGAAACATCCCACCGAACATCAGGAAGTTTACCTACCCAAACCAGATTGAACGCCAGGAACAGCAGCAGAATGACAGTAAGTGTCATACCGGTACGCAGAGTGGACCGCATTAAGGTGTTACCTTCTCAGCTGTGTTTGTAGTTGAAGGTGACTGTCGTCGCAGCGAGAAAGCCGAAGATCATGCTGACAAAGTAAAGCGTATCGCGAAGTGTAAGTTTTCCTTCGTCAATACTGCTGAATCGCACCATAGGATTAAGGGAAGCCAGGCTGTCGATCAACCATAAAGGGGATTGGTGTTCAAGCGCATCCAATAGAGCAGAAAGCCCACTGGCGGCCAGTAATAAAGACAGGGTCAGTACGAAAATGAGTGTGCGTTGCCGTACAAGGGCACATATAAAACAACCGGCCGACAGGTAGCTGCCCGCCAGTAACCAGCTCGCCACGAATTGTGAGGCGATAACACGGTTGTCTGCTTCACCCAGGTAGTTGGCAATGACAACGAGAGGAAACAGCAGCAACAGGGCTGTGCCTGCTACAAGCCAGGCGGCGAGGAATTTTCCGATGACCCATTCGAACGTCGTAATCGGCAGGGTTTTCATCAGCGCGAAGAAAACCGCGTTGGCTTCATCTGCCCACAGGTGGGTCGCCAAGGCGGGAACCAGCAGTAGATACAGCCAGGGGTGGAAGTGGAAGAACACCTGCAAGTCGGTCCCGTTTTGCTCCGGCCACGGGCTGACGTACAACCCCGATGTCACTGACAGCGCCAGGAAGATGGCAATGCTCAGGTAAGTACCGGGGGTGTGGGCATAGCTGACGAGCTGACGTTTTAGAATGATGGGCAATAGTTTCAAGCGGACGCCTCTTGGCTCAGGTGGTGGACCACATCATTCAGGCGACCTGGCTCAAGGTTCAGGGCGTTGATTTTCCAGCGGCGGTTGGCAATCAGTGTGTTGATAGGGGCATAGATGCTATGCCCAGGCATGGCGAGAACCGTCACTGTGCCGGGTGCGTGCCGATGCTCTTCGATGCCTGCCACGCCGGGTAGTACGGCCAGTGCCAGTAGATCCAACGGGCTCTCTGCGGCAAGGGTGACCGCCTGGAAGTGACGGGAACTGCGCTGCAGATCGGGCAGGGCGGTATCGGCCACCAGGCGACCGTCCGCCATCACCAAGGCACGGGTACACACTTCGGACAATTCATCACAGTGACGAGAGGCAATGACCACGGTCATTTCGTGTGTCAGGGATTGGATAAGCGCCCTGAATGCATGTTTCTGATCCGGTGCGAGCCCTTCGGTTGGCTCATCCAGCAGTAACAGGGTCGGGCCATGCAGGATGGCTTGGGCGATTGCGACTTTGCGCTTCCAGGCCATGGAGAGGGCGTCGAGGGGGGCATTGAGTACCGCAAACAGCTCCAGCCGTACGACAGCCTGCTCCACCCTGGCGCGCTTTTCGGCGCCATGGAAACCGCGAATGGCGGCGATGAAGTTCAGGAACGCTTTGACGGTCATCGTCGGGTGGCCGAGGTCGCTGGAATATTGATAGCCGACGAACTGCCTCGCGTGAAGTGCATGGGTTTGAGTATTGAACCCCTGGATATTGATATAACCGCTGGAGGGCTGCGTCGAACCGGCTATTAAATTGAGCAAAGCTGTTTTGGTGGTGGGATCTTTTCCAAATAGCCCCAGGCATTCTTGTGGATGAGCGCTGAATGAAAAGTCGCTGATGATAGTTGTGTGACCCGTGTATTTTGTCAGATTGCTTATTTCGATAATTTTTTTACCGAATAAGTTTGGCGTGACGAGAGGGCGTTAAAAAAGGGTACGGGTATTGGGCTTTTTTGGGAACGCCGAACAGCCTTAATAAGAGAAGTCCTACGTGCGAGGCGGGTAAGTCGCTGAAACAATGTGGGGTGTTTTGGAGTGTCCAA
Organism: Pseudomonas sp. MYb13; assembly: GCF_002980075.1. Taxonomy (NCBI): domain Bacteria; kingdom Pseudomonadati; phylum Pseudomonadota; class Gammaproteobacteria; order Pseudomonadales; family Pseudomonadaceae; genus Pseudomonas; species Pseudomonas sp. MYb13. Next base: position 10,325 of record NZ_PCQI01000028.1, read on the forward strand.
TTTTCGAGTATTTACTTCTTGTTTGTATAAACTTGTTACCCTGCATATTGAGGCCTGAATGCGATGATGCTGCTACGTACCCTTGTTCTTGAACGCAACGGGCAGGATGCTCCGGTTAACGGCGCACTGCTCTGTGGGTTTGCTGTAGGTCAGACGGGCTCCAACTTTCTCGTTTATAGCCTGGATGAAGAGGTAGAGCCGGAAAGTTCCAGGGTTTATATCGCTGCGTTGCGTAAGAAGCTGGACCGGTACTTCCTCGGCGCAATTGAGTCCAAGGAAGACCTGCAGGTGGCATTGCAGGTGTTCAAGCAAATATTGACGTTGGCTTCTTCGGGAGCGAAGGCGGGTGCCGTCACCGAAACCCAAGTGCCCTATCACTTTGTCGACTTGAAAGGTTGCAAGCTGCCGCCTGCCAGGCCCGAGGACCATCACTCGGTGATCATCAAGAAGGCGTTGGTGATGAAAGTGATCACGCTGGGCATGTCGGCGCCAACGCTACCGGCCATCGAAAGCGCCTCTGTGATCGTGCCGTCCATTCGGTTTTCGTCGCAAATGATCTCACCTCCCAGGGGGCCTAATCCCTCCAGGCCGGAACATACGCCAGTGCAAGAACATCCCGTCGAGGAGATCCGGCAGTCACCTGTCGAAGCGCCTGTGGTCACGGGGCAGGCCGCACCTGACGTCCAACCTGAGCCCGAGGTGCAGGCGCCCCTGACACTCCCATCGTCGGGTGACCACAGCACCCTGTTCGAGGTGGACAGCACATTGACCAACCTCGCCCGGGTGGCTCAAGAGCTGACCCAGCAAAAACGCGTGGTAATCGAACGGGAATCGGCCCTTGAGCAATGGCAAGCACGGTTGCAGCAGGAGCAGGGTCAACTGGATGAGAGGGTTCGAGACCTGGAGCAACGCACCACTCTCGTGCAGGATCAGTCGCTTGCCGTCAGCCAGAGGACCGAAGCGCTGACGGTGATGATGTCGCAGGTGGCGGGTGTGCGGCAGAGCCTGCGGGGCCTGCTGCTTGAACTGGATCAGGTGTTGGACAGCTAGACTGTTGTGGCTACTTTCCCGGGTTCATTTATCATCAACGCCAGCCAACCGAAGCCTGGGTCTGAACCCCGAGCGGATCGGCACCTATGGACATTGCCTGGGGATGTAAGCGTTTGAGTACCAAGCTGATTACCAAAGAGGGTCATGAGGCGCTGAAGAAGGAGCTGGATTACCTGTGGCGTGAAAAGCGCCCGGATACCACGCGCAAAGTGACCTGGGCCGCCTCGCTGGGAGACCGGAGCGAGAATGCGGACTACCAGTACAACAAGAAACTGCTGCGTGAGATCGATCGCCGTGTGCGTTACCTGCGCAAGCGCCTCGAAGACATGCGCGTGGTGGAGTACATGCCCGAGCAGGATGGCAAGGTTTTTTTCGGTGCCTGGGTGGATATCGAAAACGAGCAGGGTGAGACCAAGCGTTTTCGCATCGTCGGCTATGACGAGATTTACGATCGCATGGATTACATCTCCATCGACTCACCCATGGCCCGTGCGCTGTTGCGCAAGGAAGTGGACGATGAGGCCATCGTGCAAACCCCAAGTGGTGAAGTGTGCTGGTGGATCACCAAGATCGAGTATGTGAAGTGAGCCGCGTTGGCCCGCACGCTGTGAGGCAGGCGGGCCAACGGCGTTTCAACCTTCGCGCAGCACGGTCAGCGGGCTGGCATTCAATGCGCGACGAGTGCCAAACACGCCGGCACCCCCGATCAGCACGGCACCGATCACCGGCAGCAACAGCAGCCACGGGTGAGGCTGCCACGCCAGGTCAAACGCGTAGCGGTACAGCACGAACGTCACCAGCTCCGTGCCCAGGGCTGCCAGCAGCCCGCTGACGGCACCCAGCAAGCCAAACTCGATACGCCTGGCCTTGACCAGCAGCTTGCGTTCGGCGCCCAGTGCGCGCAGCAGGGCGCCTTGGCGGATACGTTCATCCAGGGTGGCTTGCAGGCCGGAGAACAACACCGCCATTCCCGCCGCCAGTACAAACAGCAGCACGTACTCCACCGCCAGGGTCACTTGGGCGAGGATGCTGCGCAGTTGCTCCAACAACGCTTCGACTTGCAGGATGGTCACCGCCGGGAACGCCCGGGACAGGTCAACGATCTGCTGGTCATGCCCTGGCGCAAGATAGAAGCTGGTCAGGTAGGTGGTCGGCATGTCCTTCAAGGTGCCCGGCTGGAAAATCATGAAGAAGTTGGGCTGGAAGTTATCCCAGTTGATGGTCCGCAGGCTGGTCACCCGCGCCTCACGATTTTCCCCGCCCACCGTGAACACCAGGTGGTCATTGAGCTTCAGCTTGAGGCTTTGCGCCACCTTGGCTTCTACGGAGACGCCAGGGATTTCATCGGTGGGTTGCTGTGACCACCACGAGCCCTCTGTGAGGACGTTGCCTGGCGGCAGGTCGGCGGCCCAGGTCAGGCTCAGGTCGCGTTGTACCGCACGATCGCCACTGGAGTCTTTGCTGACGATTTCCTGCACGGGTTCGCCATTGATACTGATCAGGCGACCCGGCACCACGGGGTACAGTGGCGCGGATTGCGCCTGCACTTCCAGCAGGCGGGTGCCAAAGGCTTCCTTGTCGGCGGGCAGGATATTCAGGGCAAAATAGTTGGGCGCGTCCTTGGGCAACTGGTTTTGCCAGGTGTCGAGCAACTCGCCGCGCAACAGGGCGATCAAGCCCATGGACAGCAGGATCAAGCCAAACGCCAGGGATTGACCGGCCGCCGCCAGCGGGTGGCGCAGCAACTGGCCCAGGCCCAGGCGCCATGGCAGGGAGGCACGTGCCAGCAGGCGACGCAGGCTTTGCAGCAAAAGCAGCAGCAGGCCGCCAAGCACCAGTGCAGCCACCACGCCGCCGCCGAGCAGGGCGAAGGTCAGCACCAGGTCGAGGCTCAGGCGCCACATGATCAGCCCCAATGCAAACAACGCCGCGCCGTAGACCATCCAGGTACTGGAAGGAATCGGCAGCAGGTCTCGGCGCAACACCCGTAGCGGTGGCACCCGACCCAGTGCGGCCAGGGGCGGCAGGGCAAAGCCGGCGAGTGCGACGAGGCCGGTGCCGATCCCGGCAATCGCCGGTAGCAGCCCGCCGGGTGGAACGTCTGCCGGCAGCAGGTCGTGGAGGAAGTAGAACAGACCGAACTGCGCCAGCCAGCCGAGCAGGGCGCCGGTCAGGCTAGCCAGCAGCCCCAGGACGCTCAGTTGCAGGCTGAACAGCAACATGGCTTCACGTCGTGACAACCCCAGGCAGCGCAGCAATGCACTGGCGTCGAAACGTCGGGTGGCGAAGCGATTGGCCGACAGCGCCACGGCGACACCCGCCAACAGCACTGCCACCAGGCTGGCCATGTTCAGGTAGCGCTCGGCCTTGCCCAGGGCGCCGCCGATCTGCTGGTTGCCATCGCGCGAGTCCTGCAGGCGCTGGTTGGCGGCGAGCCCCGGCTTGACCAGGTCACGATAGGTTTGCAGCACCGTGCTGCCCTGTGGCCCGCGCCATAATTCGCGGTAACTGACGCGGCTGCCGGGTTGCACCACGCCGGTGGCATCCAGGTCCGCCAGGTTGATCATCACCCTGGGTGTGAGGCTGTAGAAGTTACCGGCGCGGTCCGGCTCATAGGTAAGGACGCGGGCGAGGCGCAGCGTCTTCATGCCCACATCGATGCTGTCGCCGACCTTGAGGTCCAGTGCGGTCAGCAGTCGTGCTTCCACCCAGGCTTCACCAGGTTTGGGGCCACCGCCCGGCGTTTCATCGCCGAAGGGCGCCGCGGCGCTCTTGAGTTCACCGCGCAGCGGGTACTGCTCGTTGACTGCCTTGATGCTGGAAAGCTGGATACCGTTATCGGTGGCAATGACGCTGGAGAACTCAACGACGCGGGCGTGATCCAGGCCCAGCTCGGTGCCGGACTGGATCTGCTCGGGACGGGCCGGCGAGCTGCCTTCGAGCACCAGGTCGGCGCCCAGGAATTCGGTGGCGCGCAACAGCATCGCGCCATTGAGGCGCGCGCCGAAGTAACCGATGGCGGTGCTGGCAGCGACGGCCACCAACAGGGCGAAGAACAACACGCGCAATTCGCCGGCGCGGGCATCGCGCAGTAATTGGCGCATGGCAAGGCTGAACAGGCGCAACAGCGGCAAACGTGCCATCAAGGCTCCAGGGGCGCGACCATCAGGCCGGCTTCAAGGCGGATCAGGCGCCGGCAACGATGGGCCAGGCGCTCGTCGTGGGTGACCAGTACCAGGGTCGTGCCGCTCTCTTTGTTGAGTTCGAACAGCAGGTCGCTGATGCGCTCGCCCGTGTGGCTGTCGAGGTTGCCGGTGGGTTCATCGGCAAACAGCACATCCGGCTCTGCGGCAAAGGCGCGGGCAATGGCCACCCGTTGCTGCTCGCCACCGGAGAGTTGGCGCGGCGAATGGGTCAGGCGTTGGCCCAGGCCTACGCGCTCCAGCAGGTGCCGGGCGCGCTCGCGGGCGTCCTTGCGGCCATCCAGCTCCAGCGGCAGCATGACGTTTTCCAGCGCGTTGAGGCTGTCGAGCAGTTGGAACGACTGGAAGACAAAACCTACATGCTCGGCACGGATGCGCGCGCGCTGGTCTTCGTCGAGGGTGCTGAGGGCTTGCCCGGCGAGGGTGACTTCGCCGCTGCTGGGCAGGTCGAGGCCGGCCAGCAGGCCCAGAAGGGTGGATTTGCCGGAACCGGAAGCACCGACGATAGCAAGGCTATCGCCCTTGTTCAGTTCCAGGCTCAGTTCGTGCAGGATAGTCAGTTCACCTTCCGCGCTGGGAACCACTTTGCTAAGGTTCCGCGCGGTGAGAATGCTTGCGCCCATGGAGAATCCGATGCGAATGTGGTTTTTGAGTGCTGGCCTGGCCTTGATGTGCATGGCCCAGAACGCAGCTGCGGGTACAGTCCTGATCGTTGGCGATAGTATCAGTGCCGGTTTCGGCCTGGATACCAGCAAAGGGTGGGTTGCCCTGTTGCAGCAACGGCTCAAGCAGGAAGGTTTCGACGATAAAGTGGTCAATGCTTCCATCAGCGGCGATACCAGCGCGGGAGGCCTGGCGCGGCTGCCGGCGGCGCTTGCAGAGCATAAGCCGGACGTGGTGGTGATCGAGTTGGGTGGCAACGACGGCCTGCGCGGTCAGCCGCCTGCGCAATTGCAACAAAATCTTGCGTCGATGATTGACCAGTCCAAGGCCGGTGGTGCCAAGGTGTTGCTGTTGGGGATGCAGTTGCCGCCCAATTATGGCCCGCGATACACCACCGCGTTTGCCGAAGTCTATGGCGCGTTGGCCAAGGAAAAAAATGTCCCGCTGGTGCCGTTTTTCCTCGAAGGCGTGGGCGGTCATCCCGAGCTGATGCAGGCCGATCAGTTGCACCCGGCGGTCGGTGCCCAGGGCAAGTTGCTGGAAAATGTCTGGCCGACGCTAAAACCGCTGTTATGACGCTTTTCTACCGGCAGGCTTTCGGCTAAGGTGGCGCCCCCCCGATTTGGAGCCCTTGATGTCGCGTCCTGCCTGGTCCCTGTTTAACTACCAACTGATCGAGCCGGACGAGCAGCTGGATCTGTTCGCCTGCCAGGAAGTGCGGGTGCATCTGGTGACGCGTCAATTGGAACTGGGCGGCTCCATCGATCGCACGCTGTGTGGCACGCTATTGCCTGCGCAACCGCGTTGGTCGCGGGTCGATCGTTCGATCTTCCAGGACCAGCGCCTGTGCCCGTTATGCCGTGCCATCCTGGAGTCCCAGAAGCGGGGTACACCGCCGATCTGGCCGGAGCTGCGTTTCGAGTTGTAGGGGGCAGCTAGAACCACGCTTCACGTATACAATCGATTTTTACCTACCCGTCGTTCTGCGAAGGATTTTCCGGATGTTGTCGCGCCTTTCCGTCGTCACTTGCTGCCTGTCCCTCGCTGCACTTTGTGCGGCCGGTTCTGCGTCAGCCTTGCAGTTGCCCTTGCCCCCACCGGGTGAAGACATCGTCGGTCAGGTCCAGGTGATCAAGGCCAAGTACGAAGACACCTTTGCCGACCTGGGCACCACCTATGACCTGGGTTATTCGGAGATGGTCGCGGCCAACCCCGGCGTCGATGCCTGGTTGCCGGGCGCGGGTACCGAGATCGTGCTGCCGACGCGCTTCATCCTGCCGCCCGGGCCTCGGGAAGGCATCGTGATCAACCTGGCCGAATACCGTCTCTATTACTTCCCCAAGGGCCAGAACGTGGTCTACACCTTCCCATTGGGGATCGGTCGGGAAGGCTGGGGTTCGCCCATCGCCCACACCAGCATCATTGCCAAGACGCCCAACCCGACCTGGACCCCGCCAGCCTCGATCAAGGCTGAGCATGCGGCCAACGGCGACCCGCTGCCCAACGTGGTGCCGGCCGGGCCGGACAACCCACTGGGCCCGTTCAAGTTCACCCTGGGCACGCCGGGTTACCTGATCCACGGTTCGAACATGAAATTCGGTATCGGCACGCGCACAAGTCACGGCTGCTTCCGCATGTTCAACAACAACGTGCTGGAAATGGCCGGCATGGTGCCGGTGGGGACGTCGGTGCGCATCATCAACGATGCCTACAAGTTCGGCAGCAGTGGCGGCAAGGTGTACCTCGAAGCCCATACGCCGTTGAATGATGACGGTACGCCGTCGGTGGTCGACAAGCACACTGCGGTGATCAACGCCTTGCTCAAGCGTGAAGACCTGGCCAATAACCTGCGGGTCAACTGGGACCAGGTGCGTGACGTGGTGGCGGCGGAAGATGGTTTGCCGACGGAGATCGGCGTACCTGGCGCCGCCTCGGTCGCGGCCAGCGCGCCGATCGACCTGCAGCAATAAGTCGCTCGATCATAAGCCCGCCACGGCCTTGCGCCGGGGCGGGTTTTTTATTGCCTGCGATCGCGGCACAAACCCCAGGCAATAAAAAAGCCGATCCAAAAATGGATCGGCTTGATAACAATCCCGAGGGATTATTACTTGCGGCTAGCTTTTTCAAGCATACGCAGGGCGCGCTCGTTAGCTTCGTCAGCAGTCTGTTGTGCTTTTTGAGCAGCAGCCAGAGCTTCATCAGCTTTACGGTAGGCTTCGTCTGCACGAGCCTGGGAGCGAGCTGCTGCGTCTTCAGTTGCAGTCAGACGTGCTTCGGTTTCTTTGGAGACGCTGCTGCAACCGGTAGCCAGAACTGCGGCCAGAGCCAGTGCAGAGAATTTCAGAACGTTGTTCATCGTGTTCCCCTTCAAGGACTTTCTATTAGATGGCTAGTATCTCAGAGTGAGCTAATAGCCGGCGTACATACTACCCATTACTTGTAGTAAGTAAACTGACGTAGCGCAAGAAGCAAAAAAAATTCTCGCGCCGAATCTATTTTGGCTAACCTTTTGAAGGTTTGTATAAAAACCGTCCAAATTTTTTCAATCAGGCGACAATTGGATCCAGGCTGAAAGGGCCGGCCCACATGTGTTAAGCCCTGTAGACAGATGAAAATTTATATATCCACGCTGACACTTCCGTGCCGCATGGCTTTGCGGGGCCCAGCATCTTTTGCGCATGTAGAGGTGACTTTAAGAGCGTCTGTTCGTCTTAAGGTTCAACTGCCGGCAATGTTCAGGCTTTCGATCATCGGTTGATCGGAGCCCTTTCTATATCCACCAGCGGCAGGGGATGACGAGTGCGCCTTGAGCAATTGCAGGATTGGCGCCTACTATTCCCTACGTGCTGGTTGTGAGCGCTCAGGGTTTTCTCGTTGTCGAAACCGGCACGGGGTGGCGTAGATGTTCCTTCGCCGGAAAAACATCGGTAAGGTAGGGGTCAGAAACCAAGACCCGCGAGGAGTAGTGATGAGCGAGGCGTTGTCCATCCACCATGACCAGGCTGGTCATCAGTTCGAGACCAATGTGGACGGTCATCGTGCCTATCTGACCTATATGGACCTCGGCAAACAGACCCTGGATATCTATCGGACCTTCGTGCCCAACGCACTGCGAGGCCGTGGTATTGCGGCGGCATTGACCGAGGAAGCCTTGAAGTTCGCCGAAGAGGCAGGCTACACGGTGATCCCGTCCTGCTCCTACGTCGAACGCTACATGGAGCGCCACCAGCGCCATGCCGCAAAGCTGTAGGGTCTAAACCAGCAGCATGAAAAACGCCGGGCTTAGCCCGGCGTTTTTGTGTGCGCAGTTTAAAGTCAGGTGCGCTTGCGCTTGGGCAATACGTCCTTGAGCTTGGCGTGCATGCTGCGCAGGGTGTTTTCGGTAGCGGACCAATCGATGCAGGCATCGGTGATCGACACGCCGTACTGCAAGTCGGCCAGGTCTTTTGGAATGGCCTGGCAACCCCAGTTCAGGTGGCTCTCGACCATCAGGCCGATGATCGACTGGTTGCCTTCCAGGATCTGGTTGGCGACGTTTTCCATAACCAGCGGCTGCAGGGCCGGGTCCTTGTTGGAGTTGGCGTGGCTGCAGTCGACCATGATGTTCGGCTTGATCTTGGCCTTGTTCAGCGCCTGCTCGCACAGGGCAACGCTGACCGAATCATAGTTGGGCTTGCCGTTGCCGCCACGCAGCACCACGTGACCGTAGGCGTTGCCCTTGGTGGTGACGATGGACACGCCACCTTCCTGGTTGATACCCAGGAAACGGTGTGGGCTGGATACCGATTGCAGCGCATTGATCGCTACGGTCAGGCCGCCATCGGTGCCGTTCTTGAAGCCCACGGCCGAGGACAGGCCGGACGCCATTTCACGGTGAGTCTGGGATTCGGTGGTACGTGCGCCGATGGCCGACCAGCTGATCAGGTCCTGCAGATACTGCGGGGAGATCGGGTCGAGGGCTTCGGTGGCGGTGGGCAGGCCCATCTCGGCCAGGTCGAGCAACAATTGACGACCGATGTGCAGGCCGTCCTGGATCTTGAACGAGTCGTCCAGGTACGGGTCGTTGATCAAGCCTTTCCAGCCGACGGTGGTACGCGGCTTCTCGAAATAGACGCGCATCACCAGGTACAAGGTGTCGGACACTTCCGCGGCCAGCACCTTGAGGCGCTCGGCGTACTCGTGGGCAGCCTTGAGGTCGTGGATCGAGCAAGGCCCGATGACGACGAACAGGCGGTGGTCGGTACCGTCGAGAATGTCACGGATGACTTCGCGGCCCTTGGTGACGGTCTGCAGGGCAGCGTCGCTCAAAGGGATTTCGCGCTTGAGCTGATCGGGCGTGATCAGGGTCTCGTTGGATTCGACGTTTAGGTCATTGATCGGTAAATCAGCCATCGTGTTACTCGTCAGGGTCACGGGTGCCGGCCGCCAGCCATCCCCGTGCGGCGGAGCACAGCATGATTTGAATGCAGGGGGGAGGAACCTTAGCGCGTAACACTGGCCCGCGACAATGGGCAAAGCCCGCTTTAATCCAGCGCTGGCGCCACAAATGCCTCATGGGAGAACTCAATGGCATGGCGCGATACCCACTCGCGGGCCAGGGCTTCGAGTTGCTGGGGTGTCGGTTCGGCGTCTTCGTGCTGGCGGCAGTAACGCTCTATCCGGCATGCTTGCTCACCCATTCGCGCACCGAACAGTGCATGCTCGTCGGTAAACGAGATGCCGATCCGGTAGCCGTTTTCCACTTTGCGGCACCACGCCACGTAGCCTGGATAACGCGCGCTGGCGCCCAGGGAGGGGATGTGCAGATCCACGGCCGTGCCCTCGCGCCAGGCACGCGGCCAATTGCAGGCGACACCGCCCAGGCCGGTAGTGTGCAGGCGTTGGCGGGGGATAGCGGGAGAGGGGCGTTGGATTAACTCGACAGCGACATCATCAGGGTGAGGTAAAAAACGACCCATGTACACGGACTCCGAGCACCGTCCAATTGACGGCGGTGGCAGCAGTATAGTGAAGGAACTGGAATTGACCGACCTGGATATTGACCAGCAATTGCTGGGATTGCCAGGTATTTCGCTCGTCGTGTTCACAAACCCCGGGTGTTCCAGTTGCCGTTGGGCGCGCCAGCAATTGCCAGGCTGGTCGTTACCGGTAGACCGGGTGTGCTGGGTGGACGCCGGGGATAACGGTGGTGCGGTCGAGCGTTACCAGATCTTTCATTTGCCGGCATTGTTCGTGGTGTGCGAGGGTCAATTCCTCGGGCAACTACAGACACGCCTTACGCGCCCTGACGTTGCTGACGCGATTAAACAAGCGCTTACCCGCACCCCAGAGGATCTGCCATGACCGCACGTTCACCCCGCATTGGCATCATCGGCACCGGCGCCATCGGTGGTTTCTACGGCTTGATGCTGGCGCGCGCCGGTTTCGACGTGCACTTCCTGTTGCGCAGTGAATACGCGGCCGTCAGCGAGCGCGGCCTGCACCTCAACAGTACCGTGCATGGTCCCTTGCACCTGCACCCCGTGCAGGCCTATGCCCGCGCTGCCGATATGCCGCCCTGCGACTGGCTGCTGGTGGGCACCAAGTCGACCGGCAACGTCGAACTGGCCCCGACCATTGCCCAGGTGGCGGCGCCGGAGGCCAAGGTGGTGTTGCTGCAAAACGGCCTCGATGTTGAAGACAGCCTGCGTGAACACTTGCCGCCGTCGCTGCACTTGCTGGGTGGCCTGTGCTACATCGGTGTGCACCGTTCTGCGCCCGGCGTTATCGAGCACCAGGCGTTGGGTCGGGTCAACCTGGGCTATCACAGCGGCACGGCAGCCAATGACGAAACCCTGCAAAAGGCGATTGTCGAAGCCGGCGCCGCGTTGTTTCACGAGGCCGGTATCGAGTCCCAGGCCATGGCCAACGTGCATCAGGCTCGTTGGCACAAACTGGTGTGGAACGTGCCCTACAACGGCCTCTCCGTGTTATTGGGCACCGGCACCACGGCCATGATGGCGGACGAGTCCAGCCGCGAGCTGATCCAGGCGCTGATGGCTGAAGTGGTGCAGGGCGCCCACGCCTGCGGTCATGAAATTCCTCACAGCTACGCCGAGCAAATGTTCACCATGACCGAAACCATGGACGACTATCTGCCGAGCATGTACCACGATCACGTGCATAAGCGCCCGCTGGAACTGGCGGCGATTTATGCCCGGCCACTCGCCGCCGCAAAAGCCGCGGGTTGCGAACTGCCGCGGATGCAGGCGCTCTATCAGGCCTTGAGTTTTATTGATCGGCGTAACCGCTGAGTAGGAGGGACACCATGGCAAAGGGCTTGGGCGACAAACTGGTGCTGGCGATTTCCTCGCGGGCACTCTTTGACTTGAGTGAAAGCCACAAGGTCTACCTGGCCGAAGGGGTCGAGACCTATCGCCAGTACCAGATCGAGCACGAGGAGGAGATCCTCGCGCCCGGCGACGCCTTTCCGCTGGTCGAGAAGCTGCTCAGCCTCAATGCCAGCCTCGGCCGTGCCCGGGTCGAAGTGGTGCTGGTGTCGCGCAACAGCGCGGACACCGGCCTGCGCGTGTTCAACTCGATCCAGCATTACGGCCTGGATATTTCCCGCGCCGCTTTTGTAGGAGGCCGTAGTCCTTATCCTTATTTGGCGGCGTTTGGTTGTCATCTGTTTTTATCGACCCACGCTGAGGATGTGCGCAGTGCCCTCGATGCCGGCTTTGCGGCGGCGACGATTCTGTCCGGCGGCCCGAACCGTGCCTCCAGCGAAGAACTGCGCATTGCCTTCGACGGCGACGCGGTGCTGTTTTCCGATGAGTCGGAGCGGGTGTACCAGGCCGGTGGCCTGGAAGCGTTCCAGGCCAATGAGCGCGAGTCGGCGCGTCAGCCTTTGCACGGCGGTCCTTTCAAAGGGTTTCTGGCGGCACTCAATTTGTTGCAGCGCGAGTTCGCCGATGAGGCCTGCCCGATCCGCACCGCCCTGGTCACTGCTCGATCGGCGCCGTCGCACGAGCGGGTGATTCGCACGTTGCGTGAGTGGGATATCCGCCTGGACGAATCATTGTTCCTGGGTGGCCTGGAAAAATCCGCGTTCCTGGAGGCTTTCGCCGCCGATGTATTTTTCGATGACCAGGCCGGTCATTGCGAGAAAGCCATGGAGTTTGTCACCACCGGGCATGTGCCCCATGGCATCAGTAATGAGGTGAAGGTCTAAGTCAAAACAAGTCGCCTGGGCGCTGCTAAGCTCATTTCATCTCCGCCATCCTGGCAGTCCAGGAGGTTCTATGATTCGTTCGATGCTGTACGCCACGGACCTCGGTCTGTACGCGCCTTATGTGATGCAGCATGCGCTGGCGCTGGCCCGGACGTTCAAGGCAGATTTGTATGTGATTCACGTGGTCGAGCCCATCGGGCTGTTCGCCGAATCCGTGTTACAGAGCTACCTTGATGAGCAGGCCCTGAGTGAATGGCAGAGCCAGGGGTTGACGACGGTGATGGCGACGATCGAGCAGCGGGTGCTGGACAGTTTTCGCGAAGAGTTGGGGGACGGAGAGCAAGACCTGAAATTGATTCGCTCGGTACGGGTGATCCAGGGGGACCCGTGCGAGGTGATTCTCGACCAGCTATGCAAACTTTCCGTAGACCTGTTGATCGTCGGCAGTCACAGCCATGCAACCGCGGCGGCTACCCCGCTGGGGCGCACGGCAGCACGGGTGCTGCAGTTGTCCACGGTGCCGGTTTACCTGGTGCCTGCGTTGCAACGTCGCCGCAGTGATGACGTGTGATAGGTAAGAACGATAAAAAGTTCTAGATTTATCCATCGAACCTTTAATATAGTTATATACCGTCGCTGATACCCGTGGCGTCTATCTGCTTTGAGGGACACATATGAAGCTTCAACAACTGCGCTACATCTGGGAAGTGGCGCACCACGACCTCAACGTTTCCGCTACCGCTCAAAGCCTCTACACCTCGCAACCTGGTATCAGCAAGCAGATCCGCCTGCTCGAAGATGAGTTGGGCGTCGAAGTGTTCGCGCGCAGCGGCAAGCACCTGACCCGTGTCACCCCGGCCGGTGAGCGCATCATCACCACCGCTGGCGAGATCCTGCGCAAAGTCGAAAGCATCAAGCAGATCGCCCAGGAATTCTCCAACGAGAAGAAGGGCACGCTGTCCATCGCCACCACCCACACCCAGGCACGTTATGCCTTGCCGCCGGTGATCCGCGATTTCATCAAGCAGTACCCGGACGTGGCGTTGCACATGCACCAGGGTTCGCCCATGCAGATCGCCGAGATGGCCGCTGACGGCACCGTCGATTTCGCCATCGCCACCGAAGCCCTGGAGCTGTTCGGTGACCTGGTGATGATGCCGTGCTACCGCTGGAACCGTTGCGTGGTCGTGCCTCAAGGTCACCCTTTGGCCAAGCTGTCGAAGCTGACCCTGGAAGCCCTGGCCGAATACCCGATCGTGACTTACGTGTTCGGTTTCACCGGCCGTTCCAAGCTCGACGAAGCCTTCAGCCATCGCGGCCTGACGCCAAAAGTGGTATTCACCGCGGCCGACGCCGACGTGATCAAGACTTATGTGCGCCTGGGCCTGGGCGTGGGTATCGTCGCCAAGATGGCGGTCGATACCGCGCTCGACAAAGACCTGGTGGTGCTCGATGCCAGCGAGTTGTTCGAGTCCAGCGTCACCAAGATCGGCTTCCGGCGTGGTACGTTCCTGCGTGGCTTCATGTGCGATTTCATCGAGAAATTTGCGCCGCACCTGACGCGCGAAGTCATGGCCAAGGCGATCCAGTGCCACAACAAGCAGGAGCTGGAAGAGCTGTTCGACGGCGTTGAATTACCCGTTCACTGACACCGTGGGCGCCGGCTTCCTGTAGTAAGGGAGCGCGGCCCTGGCGTTTTATCTGGCCTCGGTAACCGTAAAATGTTGCCGGGCGCCTGCCACCAGAATCTCCACCTCATCACCCTCGAACTTGCCCAGCAGGCTTTTGCCCAGCGGCGAGCGCGGGGTAATGACGGTCACCGGTTGCCCGACCACGTCCACCTTCAAGCCCGCCGCATCCGGCGCCAGGAACAGCCACTGCTGGCGGCCGTTCTCATCTTCCAGGCCCAGTAGCGCGCCGATCTCTATGCCCCGCTGATCATCGTAGGCCCGCAGTGCCATGGTCTGGCACAGCGCCAGTGCCTGCTTGATTTCCTCGACTCGCTTGGCTTGCCCTGCCGCCAGGTAGGACGCCTCCAGGCCCAGGGTGTCGTACTTGTTTTCGGCGATATTTTCTTCGTGGGTCGCGGTTTCGTAGGCGGTCTGCGCGGCCCGTTGGGCGATGTCGAGGTCGACGCTGAGCTTTTCCAGGACCCGGTGGTGGACGGCGTGTTTATTCATGGTCATCAATCGCAGAATTGCAGGACATTGGCCCGGGTCTTTTCGTTGGGAGCGTTCTGGTCCTGTTGCAGCCAGAACTGGCATTTGGGGTTGGACAGGTTGCGCGCATTGTTGCGGGCCTGGTCCAGGGTTTGTTGCTGCTCCTGCTTGTGCAGGTTCTGTTGATATTGCTCGAACATGCGATTAGGCGGTTCGGGCGCCACAACCGTGGGCTTGCCCAGTTGCTGCACCGCTTGGGCCACCGGCGCCAGGCTCTGTGGGAACAGGTAGCGCGAAGCCAGCCAGGCAGTCAGCACGATGGCGATAAACCCCAGCCACACGCCAAACGCGATAGCGGCACTGAGTTTGAACAGCGACAACGGACGGTCAGACATGATGGCCTCCTGGCAGGCATTTACGGCGTGGCGGCGATTGTCGCACAGCCACCGTGCAGAATAATCGCGATCAAGCCTTCTGCATCCGTGCATTTATGCGGACAATCGAGCCTTTGAGCATTGGAGCCCGGAATGAAAGCCCGCTGGGATATTTTTTGCAGCGTCGTCGACAACTACGGCGACATCGGCGTGACCTGGCGCCTGGCCCGGCAATTGGTGGTGGAGCATGCCTGTAACGTGCGCTTGTGGGTCGACGACCTGCGTGCCTTCGAACGTATGTGCCCCGAGGTCGATGTGCAGCTAGGCCTGCAGTGGCAGGAGGGTGTCGAAGTGCGCCATTGGCCGGCCGATTGGGTGGAGGCGCCCGCCGCGGACGTGGTGATCGCCGCGTTCGCCTGTCAGTTACCGCCCGACTACATGGAAGCCATGGCGGCCCGTGAACGCACGCCGTTGTGGATGAACCTGGATTACCTCAGTGCCGAAGATTGGGTGGTCGGTTGTCACACGCTGCCGTCGGTGAAGTTCAAGGGCGTGCAGAAGTACTTCTTCTTTCCCGGCTTCCGGCCCGGCACCGGTGGCCTGCTGCGCGAGGCGGGATTGCTGGAGCAGCGTCGGGCCTTTCAGCAGGATGCCAGTGCCCAGCAAGATTTCCTGCAAGCTTTGGGTGTCTTTCCTACTGCTGGTGCGCGGCTGATCTCACTGTTTGCCTACGAAAATGCCGGGCTGGCCCGTTGGCTGGAGGTGTTATCGACAGACGGGCGTGCCACTCATCTGTTGGTTCCAGAGGGGCGCATTCTTGGCGATGTGCAGCGCTGGCTGGGCGTCGATCAGCTGGCAGCGGGGGATATCCAGCAGCGTGGATCACTGACCGTGCAGGTCATTGCGTTCGTACGCCAGGAACAATATGACCGCCTGTTGTGGTGCTGCGACTTCAACGCCGTGCGCGGTGAAGACTCGTTCGTGCGCGCCCAGTGGGCCGGCCGCCCGCTGCTGTGGCACATTTACCGACAAGACGAAGACATTCACCTCGACAAGCTCGACGCCTTCCTCGAGCTGTACACCGCTGGCTTATCTTTGGCGGCACA
The DNA here is from genome assembly GCF_002980075.1 of Pseudomonas sp. MYb13. Lineage (NCBI taxonomy): Bacteria > Pseudomonadati > Pseudomonadota > Gammaproteobacteria > Pseudomonadales > Pseudomonadaceae > Pseudomonas > Pseudomonas sp. MYb13. The sequence goes on from NZ_PCQI01000028.1 coordinate 26,093, forward strand.
GGCTGCTCTGATCGGACTCTGGCAGGCCTGGAACACGGAGGCCGATATGGCTCAACCGTGGAAAATGCTGTTGGAACACTGGCCAGAGGTGAACCAGCACGCCGAAACATGGTGTCTGGAACAGGGCTTGCAGGCCGATCTTGCGACGGCGCTGGTGAAGTTTTATGAAAGTTGGATATGATACGCCACCTTGAATTTTGTAAATCCCATCCAAATTTCGGATATATGCAATGAAAACTGGTAAAGAACTGAAACCCGGTACAGTGATCCGTCTCGAAAACGACCCTTGGCTGGTTCAGAAAGCTGAGTTCACCAAGTCTGGTCGTAACAGCGCAATCATGAAGACCAAGCTGAAGAACCTGCTGACCGGTTACAAGACCGAGATCGTCTACAGCGCCGATGACAAACTGGACGACGTGATCCTCGACCGCAAAGAAGCGACCCTGTCCTTCATCAGCGGCGACACCTACACGTTCATGGACACCACCGACTACACCATGTACGAGCTGAACGCTGAAGATATCGAAGCCGTTCTGCCGTTCATCGAAGAAGGCATGGAAGACGTCTGCGAAGCTATTTTCTTCGAAGAGCGCCTGGTTTCCGTAGAGCTGCCGACCACCATCGTGCGTAAAGTGGCCTACACCGAAGGTTCCGCTCGCGGCGACACTTCGGGCAAGGTGATGAAGCCTGCCAAACTGAGCAACGGTACCGAGCTGCAAGTTGCCGATTTCATCGAAATCGACGACCTGATCGAGATCGACACCCGCGAAGGTGGTTCGTACAAAGGTCGCGCCAAGAAGTAATTCTGGCCCTGCCGAGACGAAAAAAAGCCCGACTATGTGTCGGGCTTTTTTGTGGGCGCTACCTTTTACTTCAGGTGTTGCTTGAGTTCATCCGAGGCCTGGAGCAGGGCTGAACGTACGGCCGGCACCTGGCTGACCACGTTGAGCAAACCGTAGTCGTGGATCATGCCGTTATAGCGCACGGCGGTCACCGGCACACCGGCTGCATCCAGCTTGCGGGCATAGGCCTCGCCTTCATCACGCAATACGTCGGCGCCGGCAGTCTGGATCAGCGCGGGCGGCAAGCCTTTGAGCTGGTCAGTGGTTGCTCGTAGCGGCGAGGCGTAGATCTCGGCGCGCTGGTTGGCGTCGGTGGTGTAGTTGTCCCAGAACCACTTCATCATGTTCTGGGTGAGGAAGTGTCCTTCGGCGTACTGGTTGTAGGACCCTGTGTCGAAGTTGGCGTCGGTCACCGGCCACAACAGCAGCTGGAACTTGATCGTCGGTGTGCCCTTGTCCTTGGCCATCAGGCTGACCACTGCCGCCATGTTACCGCCGACGCTATTGCCCGCGACCGCCAGGCGCTTGCCATCGACGTTGATCTCTTTACCGTGCTCGGCCACCCATTTTGTAGCACCGTAGGCTTGGTTGATGGCCACCGGGTAATGCGCTTCTGGCGAAGGTGTGTAGTTGACGAACACCGCCACCGCACCCGAGCCAACGACCAGGTCCCGAACCAGGCGTTCATGGGTCGGGTAATCCCCGAGCACCCAGCCGCCACCGTGGAAGAACATGAACACGGGCAATGTGCCCTTGACCCCGGCCGGACGCACGATGGTCAGGTCCAGCGGCTTGCCATCGACCTGGATGGTCTTCTGGCTCACATCGGCCTTCGGCAAGGTCAGCTTCACACCGGCCTGGGCGCCGCTCAGTACAGCACGTGCGTCCTTGGGTGTCAGTTGCTCCATCGGTTTGCCGGTGCCTGCGTTCAACACATCCAGGAAGGCCTGGGTGTTGTGCTCGACCTCGCCGGTTGCAGCAAATGCATGGGTGATGGACAGGGCGAGCAGGGTGCCGGTCAGCGCTTTACCAATTGTGTTCATTTCTTTCTCCGGGGACGGCCGAGGTCATTTAGACGGTCACGTGCAGGCGTACATCGACATTGCCACGAGTGGCGTTGGAGTACGGGCAGACTTGGTGAGCGGCGTCGACCAGGCTTTGCGCGTCGTCCTGGGCCAGGCCCGGCAGGCTGATGTGCAGGTCGATATCCAGGCCGAAACCACCGGGGATCTGGCCAATACCGACGTGGGCGGTGATCGAGGCGTCGTCCGGGATTTTGCGTTTGGTCTGGCTGGCGACGAATTTCAGGGCGCCGATAAAGCACGCAGAGTAGCCGGCAGCGAACAGTTGTTCAGGGTTGGTGGCCTGGCCACCGGCACCGCCCAGTTCCTTGGGGGTAGCGAGTTTGACGTCGAGGATGTTATCGCTGGAAACAGCACGACCATCACGGCCGCCGGTGGAAGTGGCTACTGCGGTATAGAGCGTTTGCATGGTGTCGTCCTCTAGGGTTTTTAGCGCTAAATGTTTGCGCGCTAAGTAGTTGGTGAGATGAATGTATAGCGCTAATGTTTAGCGCGCAAGATAAATTTTCAAATTTTTTTGACGAGTCCCCTTTTTGATCCGCCGAACAACCAAATGTGGGAGCGGGCCTGCTCCCACATTTTAGCTATTCAGTGTTGGCTCGAGCATGTCAGACGCTGGCTTGCAGGTTGGCACGCAACGCGACCAGGTCGCTTTGCAGCTTGCGCAGTTGGTCCAATTCCAGGCCGCTGGCGCCGAGAATGCACTGCGGGATGCCCATGGCTTTGTCCTGCAAGGCGCGCCCGGCATCGGTCAGCTCCACGACCACGACTCGTTCATCTTCGCGGCTACGGGTCCGGCTGAGCAGGCCTTCGGCTTCCAAGCGCTTGAGCAAGGGGGTGAGGGAGCCAGGATCGGTCAACAGGCGGCTGCTGATTTCGCCGACGGTCAAGCCATCCTCTTCCCACAGCACCATCATGGCCAGGTATTGCGGGTAGGTCAGGCCGAGGGCTTGCAGCAGCGGCTTGTAGACCTTGGTCATCAGCAGCGAGGTGGAGTGCAGGGCGAAGCACAGCTGGTTGTCCAGCATCAGCGATTCGCAGGGATCAGGATTCTTGCTCATGGCGGTACCTCGAAAAAGCGTGTCTGGGCTGGAATCTAGCGGGCAAATCTTTAATGCGCCAGATAAATCTGTCCGAGCGGTCAGGCCAAGCCACTTTGCAAGGCCAGGTCCCAGGGCGGCACGGGGCTGAAACGGGTTTTCAGGTACTCCAGCAACAGCCGACTGCGCGCGTTGGGCTGTTGCTCCAGGCGCAGCGCATAGATCCCGGTGGTCTCTGGGCTGGGCAGGCCGTTTTCGCAAAACAGCGGCAACAGTTCGCCACGCACCAGGTACTCACTGGCAAGCCACGTGGGCAGATGGGCGATACCCAGCCCGGCCAGCGCACCGGACAACAAGGCTTCGGCGTTATTGGCGCTCATACGGATGCGTTGCGGGCGATAGGTCGCGCGGCGTCCATCCAGCTCGAAGCGCCACGCGAACATCGGCGCCAGGCCATCCCAGTCCAGCCCGTCGTGTTCGCTGAGCTCGCGCGGGTGGGTCGGCGTGCCACGGCTTTTCAGGTACGCCGGGCTGGCGCAGGCGATGCGTACGATGCTCGCCAAGGGCGTGGCGATCAGCCGGGTGTCGACGATATGCCCGGCGCGCAGCACCAGATCCACCTTGCCCAGGTGCGCCCCCTGCATGTCCACGAAGCTGTCGATCAAATGCAGGTGCACATCCAGGCCTGGGTACACGTTGAGAAAGTCTGCAATCACGGGCGCCAGATGCCGCCGCCCGAACGCTGCGGGCGCGTCTACTCGAATCAGGCCTTCCGGCGCATGGCTCAGGGACACCGCCTCGGCCCGCGCCAGCTGCAACTCGCTGACAATCCGTCGGGCCCGCTCGGCAAACGCCAAGCCTGCCGGGGTCGGCACCACCGCGTGGGTACTGCGCTGAAACAGGCGGCTGCCTACCGAGCTTTCCAGGCTGTCGATGCGTCGAGCCACCGCCGAGGGCGTCAGCGGATGACGGCGCGCAGCGGCGGAAAAACTGCCGGTTTCCAATACATCGAGAAACAGGCCCAGTTGATCGGTCAGGGTATTGGGGTTCATCGAAAAGGCGCTTATGCGAGATTGGCACAGCCATTGTGCGTTGCTGTGCGTTTCCACGCCATAGCCGACTGCGTAGCATGCAAGGCCTGGGATTGTGGAGTGACGTGCGGTGTTGGATTTAGCGATTTACCTGGTATTGGGCGCGGCCTTGGGCACGGTGGGCGGCCTGTTTGGCATTGGTGGCGGGCTGATTGCGATCCCGGTGCTGGGCGTATTGTTCGGCCTGGACCAGCAGTTGGCCCAAGGTACGGCGCTGGTCATGGTGGTGCCGAACGTGATGCTTGCGCTGTGGCGTTATCACCAACGCAACCGCATCGAACTGCGCCATGCGCTGCCATTGGGCATCATGGGGTTCACGTTTGCCTGGCTCGGTTCCATCTGGGCGGTGGGCCTGGACGCGGGGGCGATGCGCATCGGGTTTATTGCGTTCCTGCTGACGCTTTCGGCCTACAACCTGCTGCGCATGTTCACCCGCAACGCGCCGCCGACGGCGCAAATGCGCTATTCCTGGCCATGGCTTGGGCTGCTCGGTGCGGCGTCCGGCTCCATGGGGGGACT
>NZ_PCQI01000029.1:0-29311 GCF_002980075.1 Pseudomonas sp. MYb13
CTGTTAGGGCGCTTTCGCGAGCAAGCCCGCTCCCACATTTTTGGATCGTGGGGTGTCAGGAAGAGAGTGGTTGGCTGGCAGGCCGCCTTCGCGGGCAAGCCCGCTCCCACATTTTTGGATCGTGGGGTGTCAGGCAGAGAGTGGTTGGCTGTCAGGCCGCCTTCGCGGGCAAGCCCGCTCCCACAGTTTTGGGTCGCGGGGTGTCAGGAAGATTGTGGTTGGCTGTCAGGCCGCTTTCGCGAGCAAGCCCACTCCCACATTTTTGGATCGTGGGAAGACAGGGAGATAGTGGTTAGCTGTCGGCCCGGCTTCGCGGACAAGCCCGCTCCTACCGTCGAGCGTCATATTGTTGAAACCTGCCTGACTTATTCTCGTCGCACTCCCTTTGGCTTGAGAAGGTGCCAGCATGAAGCTGCGCGTTCTGTTCCTGCTGACCCTGTTACCCCTCGTTTCCATGGCTGCTCCCCTCTCCGTTCCCGATCAAGGCCCTGCGTTACGCATCCAGGGTTCCAACACCATTGGCGCGGCGCTGGGTCCGGCGTTGGTCAAGGGGTTGATGGAACACCAGGGCTTGCAGAGCGTGCACATAGAACCCGCCGAAGGGCCCAATGAACAGCGCGTGATTGGCAAGACGCGCCAGGGCAAGGCCGTGACCATCGAGGTCGCGGCCCATGGTTCCAGCACCGGGTTCACGGCGCTGAAGAAAGCCACCGCCGACCTGGCGGCATCGTCTCGTCCGATCAAGGACAGCGAGTTGGTCGACCTCGAACCCCTCGGCGACCTCAAGAGCCCCGAAGCCGAGCAAGTGATCGCCATCGACGGCCTGGCGATCATCCTCAACCCGCAAAACCCGTTGAATAGCCTGAATACCGAGCAACTGGCGCAGGTCTTCAATGGTGAAGCCAGTACCTGGGAGGCCGTGGGCGGCGTCGGCGGGCCGATTCATGTGTATGCACGTGATGACCAATCCGGCACCTACGACACCTTCAAGGACCTGGTGCTGCGCCTGCGTGGCAAACCACTGGCGCTTTCTGCCAAGCGCTTCGAGTCCAGCGAGCAACTGTCCGACGCGGTCAGCCAGGATCCCCAGGGTATCGGCTTTATCGGCCTGCCCTACGTGCGCCAGGCCAAGGCAGTGGCGATTGTGGACGGCGACTCACAACCGATGTTGCCACTGAACAGCCTGATTGCCACCGAGGATTACCCACTGTCCCGTCGGCTGTTTTTCTACCTGCCGCCGTCGGGCCATAACCCGTGGGCCAAGGCGCTGGTGGACTTTACACAGAGCAGCAAGGGCCAGGCGATCGTCGCGGCCAGCGGGTTTATCGCTCAGCAGGTGCAGGCGATGGATGTCGAGCCTCGCGCCTCGATGCCCGAGGACTATCAAGCGATCGCGCGTGAAGCGAAGCGCTTGACGGTGAACTTTCGTTTCGAGGAAGGCAGCGCCAGCCTGGATAACAAGGCTCGCCAGGACCTGCAACGGGTGGTGGCGTATATAAGAAGCCACGCCAAACTCGACAAACAGGTCACGCTCGTGGGGTTCGGCGACGCGAAGAATGACCCGCAGCGAGCGGCGTTGCTGTCGAAGCTTCGGGCGATGGCGGTGCGCCGGGAGTTGGTCAAGAGCGGCGTGGTGCTAAGGGAGATTCACGGGTTTGGCGCACAGATGCCGGTCGCGGCGAATACGGCAGATGAAGGCAGGATCAAGAATCGGCGGGTGGAGGTGTGGGTCTACTGATCCGGGGGTTGCGGGGTGGCTGGACCGGCCTCTTCGCGAGCACGCTCGCTCCCACAGCCGAGCGCATTCTCATGTTGGAATACGGTCGACTGTGGGAGCGGGCTTGCCCGCGAATACAGGCAACTCGGTGTTACTGCCCGCTGCGCATCAGCTCTTTAGGCACGTACTTGCCAATCTCGAACTTGCCGATCGCCGCCCGGTGCACTTCGTCCGGGCCGTCGGCCAGACGCAGGGTGCGTTGCATGGCGTACATGTAGGCCAGCGGGAAGTCATTGGAAACCCCGGCACCGCCATGGATCTGGATCGCACGGTCGATCACCTTCAAGGCCACATTCGGCGCGACCACCTTGATCTGGGCGATTTCGCTTTTTGCCACTTTGTTACCCACGGTGTCCATCATATAGGCCGCCTTCAGGGTCAGCAGGCGCGCCATGTCGATCTCCATCCGTGAGTCGGCGATCTTGTCGATATTGCCGCCCAAACGTGCCAGCGGCTTGCCGAACGCAGTACGACTGACGGAGCGTTTGCACATCAATTCCAAGGCGCGCTCGGCCATGCCGATGGAACGCATGCAGTGGTGGATACGGCCTGGGCCAAGGCGACCCTGTGCGATTTCGAAACCACGGCCTTCACCGAGCAATACGTTTTCATAGGGCACACGCACATTGTCGAACAGCACTTCGGCGTGGCCGTGGGGCGCGTCGTCGTAGCCGAACACTGGCAGCGGGCGCACGATCTTCACGCCGGGGGCGTCCACCGGCACCAGGATCATCGAGTGCTGCTGGTGGCGCGGCGCATCCGGGTTGCTCAGGCCCATGAAGATCAGGATCTTGCAGCGCGGGTCGCAGGCACCGGAGGTCCACCATTTCTTGCCGTTGATCACCCACTCGTCACCCTGGCGCTCGGCGCGGGCAGCCATGTTGGTCGCGTCCGAGGACGCCACGTCCGGCTCGGTCATGGCGAATGCCGAGCGGATCTCGCCGCGCAACAATGGCTCCAACCAGCGTTGCTTCTGTTCTTCGTTGGCGTAGCGCACCAACACTTCCATGTTGCCAGTGTCGGGGGCGGAGCAGTTGAACGGTTCCGGCCCCAGCAAGGATCGACCCATGATTTCCGCCAGGGGTGCATATTCAAGGTTGGTGAGGCCGGCGCCCAGTTCGGATTCCGGCAGGAACAGGTTCCACAGGCCTTCGGCTTTGGCCTTGGCTTTCAACTCTTCCATGATTGCAGTGGGCTGCCAGCGGTCGCCTTCGCTGACCTGGCGTTCGAACACCGGCTCGGCCGGGTAAACGTAAGCGTCCATGAACGCAGTGACGCGTTCACGCAGTTCCTGAACCTTGGGCGAATAGGCGAAATCCATGAGCAGCTCCCTTCTCTGAGAGGTTGTTTAGGTCATGCAATCGATGCTAGAACAGCGCTGATAATTTACCTAGCCTATTCTCGGCGTGTATTAACATTCATCACCGATATATGATCGACGTATGGCCACCTAACAATAAGAGCGCAACGAAATGAATCTGAGCAAGGTCGACCTCAACCTGTTTATCGTCTTTGACGCGATCTATACCGAAGCCAACCTGACCCGCGCCGGGCAGATTGTCGGCATCACCCAACCGGCGGTGTCCAACGCTCTGGCCCGACTGCGCGAAACCTTCAACGACCCCCTGTTCGTGCGCACCGCCCAAGGCATGGTGCCCACCCCGATGGCGCAGAACATCATCGGCCCGGTGCGCAATGCGCTGTCGTTGCTGCGGGTGTCGGTACAGGAAAGCCGCATCTTTAACCCGCAACAGGCGGCCAAGACCTACCGCATCAGCATGACCGACCTCACCGAGGCCGTGATCCTGCCGCTGCTGTTCCAGCGCCTGCGCCGCCTGGCACCCACTGTGGTGATCGAGAGTTTCCTGTCCAAACGCCGCGAGACCACCAAGGAGCTGGCTGCCGGGCGCCTGGATTTTGCCGTGGACGCGCCGCTGAACACCGACCCGCAGGTGCGCCACGTCAAGCTGATGGAAGACCGCTACGTGTGCGCCATGCGCAAGGGCCACCCCATGGCCGGCAAGGACAAGCTCACCCTGGACGACTACCTGTCGCTGACCCATATCCATATCTCCAGCCGCCGCAATGGTCTGGGCCACGTTGACCTGGCCCTCGGCAAGATGGGCATCCAGCGCAAGATCGCCCTGCGCTCCCAGCATTACCTGATGGCGTCGCAAGTGTTGCAGCAAACCGACATGGTCATGACCGTACCCGAGCGCTTCGCCCGTCGCCACGAACTGCACTGGTTCAACCTGCCGGTCAACGATGTGCCGCCGGTTGAAACCCACCTGTACTGGCACGAAAGTACCGACCAGGACCCGGCCAACCGCTGGATGCGCGAGCAGATGATTGAGTTGTGCCAGCAGGTGACGGCCCACGAGAAGAAGTTGGATGGCAAGCAGTGAGCGCGCGCCCTTGACGTTTACGTCAACCTGCCATTAGCTTAACGCCAAGACCTTCTTGAGCGCCCCCATGAGCACGACCTACAGCATCTCCGACCTCGCCCGCGAGCTCGACATCACCACCCGCGCCATTCGATTTTATGAAGAGCAAGGCCTGCTGGCTCCGGAGCGCCGGGGCCAGGAGCGCATCTACTCGGCGCGCGACAAGGTCAGCCTCAAGCTGATCCTGCGCGGCAAGCGCATCGGGTTTTCCCTGGCCGAATGCCGCGAGCTGATCGAACTCTACGACCCAAGCAGTGGTAACCACGTCCAACTCAACAGCATGCTGGCAAAAATCGCCGAGCGCCGTGAGCAGTTGGAACAGCAACTGCTGGATATCGAACAAATGAAGCTGGAACTGGACACCGCCGAAGAGCGCTGCACCCAGGCCCTGGCCCACACCATGCGCCAGGCTGGCCACTGATCAGAAGGTAACTGCCATGTCCCTCCCCTCACACGTACGGCTGGTGGAAGTCGGCCCGCGCGACGGCCTGCAGAACGAGGCCCAACCCATCAGCGTGGCGGACAAGGTCCACTTGGTCGACGCGCTCAGCGCTGCCGGCCTGAGCTATATCGAGGTCGGCAGCTTTGTCTCGCCCAAGTGGGTGCCACAAATGGCCGGTTCGGCGGAGGTTTTCGCGCAGATCCAGCGCAAGCCCGGCGTGACCTATGGAGCCCTGGCGCCGAACCTGCGCGGTTTTGAGGACGCATTGGCGGCCGGCGTCAAGGAAGTTGCGGTGTTTGCGGCCGCGTCCGAGGCGTTTTCCCAGCGCAATATCAACTGTTCCATCAGTGACAGCCTGGCGCGTTTTGCGCCGATCATGGCGGCGGCCAGGCAGCACGGGGTGAACGTGCGTGGCTATGTGTCGTGCGTGCTGGGTTGCCCGTATGAAGGCGAGATCGCGCCGGAGCAAGTGGCGGCGGTCGCGCGGGAGTTGCATGCCATGGGCTGCTATGAGGTGTCCCTCGGCGACACCATCGGCACCGGCACGGCAGGCGCCACGCGGCGGCTGTTCGAGGTGGTCGGGGCGCAGGTGCCTCGGGACAGGCTGGCGGGGCACTTCCATGACACCTATGGCCAGGCCATCGCCAATATCTACGCCAGCCTGCTGGAAGGGATCACGGTGTTCGACAGCTCTATCGCGGGCCTCGGTGGCTGCCCCTACGCCAAGGGCGCCAGCGGTAACGTCGCCACGGAAGATGTGTTGTACCTGCTCAACGGCCTGGGCATCCATACCGGTATCGACCTGCAGGCATTGATTGGCGCAGGCCAGCAAATCAGCAACGTGTTGGGCCGACCTACCGGCTCACGGGTGGCGAAGGCCCGTAACGCCGGTTGAGTAGCGTAGCCGTGACAATGTGTTACCGCACGCCTACACATCGAGTAACACGGGAACATATTTTGTCGTATTTGCCGTAGGCCATTTCCCACATGAAATTTATCTTGTTGATTTTAAAGGGTTTTTAAAAGTTGGCACGGCTTCTGCTATCTCTATGGCATAACAAGAATAAAAAGCGCCAAACCTAATAAAAATAAGACGAAACGACTCTGACATAACAAAAACAACACGGCAGAGACGCAGCTAACAGATTTTTTTGGAGAAGATGTGCTTCGCAGGGTACGGCATGCCGAAACCCGCAACCGGTTAGAGAAAAATAAAACTACCTCAGGTAGCTACCCACTGGTTGGATCGATAACGAAGAAGCAGGTCAGCGCTCAAAAAAATACGTTTGCTCTTGACCCCGGATGGGGGTCGCTAAAAACAGCGGTAAAGGGAAACGGTTGCTAAAAACAACAATAGACCGCCCCTCAATAATAAAAAAAGAGCACGCAACGAAAAATTAAAGGGGACCTTCGGGTCCCCTTTGTGCTTCCTGGGTTTTGACAATTCACCTGACACGCTGCCATTCAATGTGAGCGCTGGCTTGCCTGCGCCCACAAATAGACACCATGCAGCCAGTCACTCCTGCGTTCGCAGCTCCTCGATGCTGATTTCGCGCATGCGGAATTTCTGGATCTTGCCCGTCACGGTCATCGGAAACTCATCCACGAACTTGAAATGCTTGGGCGTCTTGAAGTGTGCGATGCGGCCCTTGCACCAGGTTTGCAGCTCAAGCTCATTGGCCACATGGCCTGGATGGAACTTGACCCAGGCGACGATGGCTTCGCCGTAACGCTCATCCGGAATGCCGATAACCTGCACATCCGCCACCGCCGGATGAGTGAAGAAGAACTCCTCCAGCTCACGCGGGTACACGTTCTCGCCGCCGCGAATGATCATGTCCTTATTGCGCCCGGCGATGCATACGTAACCGTGGGCGTCCATGCTCGCCAGGTCGCCGGTGTGCATCCAGCCGGCGCCGTCGATGGCCTCGCGGGTGGCGTCCGGGTTGTCCCAGTAGCCGAGCATCACGCTGTAGCCACGGGTGCACAACTCACCGATTTCACCGTGCCCAACCGTATTGCCATCGGCGTCGATGATCTTGTTTTCCAATTGCGGCTGGGTGCGCCCGACGGTGGTCACGCGGCGCTCCAGATCGTCATCCGCCCCGGTTTGCAAGGACACCGGGCTGGTTTCAGTCATGCCGTAGGCAATCTGCACCTCACTCATGTGCATCTCGCTGATCACGCGCCGCATCACCTCGATGGGGCACGTGGCGCCGGCCATGATGCCGGTGCGCAGGGTGGACAGGTCGAAGTCACCCAGCCGTGGGTGATCGAGCATGGCGATAAACATGGTGGGCACGCCATACAGGCCGGTGGCGCGTTCTTCGGCGACGGCGGTGAGCGTCAATAGCGGATCGAAGCCGTCATTGGGATAGATCATGGTGGTGCCATGGGTGATGCAGCCCAGGTTGCCCATGACCATGCCGAAGCAGTGATACAGCGGCACCGGGATCACCAGGCGGTCTTGCGCGGTCAGGCCAAGGCTTTCGCCGACCATGTAGCCGTTGTTAAGGATGTTGTGGTGACTGAGGGTGGCGCCCTTCGGAAATCCGGTGGTGCCGGAGGTGTATTGGATGTTGACGGCCTGGTCGAAGTGCAGGTTGGCCTGGCGGGTGTGGAGTTGGTCGGGCGCAATGCCTGCCCCGAGCGCCGAGAGCTGCGCCCAGGGCAGGAATCCCGGGGGTGGGCTGGGGTCGAGGCTGATCATGCCGCGCAGGTCGGGGTTCAGTGCCTGCAGCATCCCATGGTAGTCGGAGGTCTTGAACGACCCGGCGCACACCAGCCATTGGCAGCCGGACTGCTTGAGCACGTACTCCAGTTCACTGCTGCGATACGCCGGGTTGATATTGACCAGGATCACGCCGAGTTTGGCGCTGGCGATCTGGCTGATGCACCACTCGGCGCAATTGGGTGCCCAGATCCCCAGCCGGTCGCCAGCCTGCATGCCCAGGGCAAGAAAGGCACGCGCGTGCAGGTCTACCGTTTCAGCCAGCTGCCGCCAGGTGTAGCGGCGCTGCTGGTGACGCACCACCAGGGCCTCGCCATCGGGATGGAGTGCGACGGTTCGATCGAAGGCCTGGCCAATGGTCATGGCCAGCAAGGTCTTGTCCTGAGCGCCACGGCTGTAGCTCTGATTCGGTTGATCCATAACGACCCCTGTTGTCTTTTTTGTAGGTTGACGTAAACGTAAACTACGATTGACAGCGCCGTAACGCAAGTTTACGTTAACGTAAAGGTGAGCGCCCTCCCCTGGCGCCCTCCACACAACAACAAAGCTCACATTAAGGTGCCTGTCCATGAGTTACCCGTCCCTGAACTTCGCCCTCGGTGAAACCATCGACATGCTGCGCGACCAGGTGCAGTCCTTCGTGAGCAAGGAAATCGCGCCCCGCGCGGCCCAGATCGACATCGACAACCTGTTTCCCGCCGACCTGTGGCGCAAGTTCGGCGACATGGGCTTGCTAGGCATTACCGTGCCGGAAGAATACGGCGGCGCCGGCCTGGGTTACCTGGCCCACGTGGTGGCCATGGAAGAGATCAGCCGGGGCTCGGCGTCGGTGGCGTTGTCCTACGGCGCGCATTCCAACCTGTGTGTGAACCAGATCAACCGCAACGGCAACCACGAGCAGAAACTCAAGTACCTGCCCGCACTCATCAGCGGCGAACACGTCGGTGCCCTGGCCATGAGCGAGCCGAACGCCGGTTCCGATGTGGTCTCGATGAAGCTGCGCGCGGATAAACGCGGCGACCATTACGTGCTCAACGGGAGCAAGACCTGGATCACCAATGGCCCCGATGCCAGCACCTATGTGATCTACGCCAAGACCGACCTGGAAAAGGGCCCGCACGGCATTACCGCGTTCATCGTCGAGCGCGACTGGAAAGGCTTCAGCCGCAGCAACAAGTTCGACAAGCTGGGCATGCGTGGCTCCAACACCTGCGAACTGTTCTTCGACGACGTGGAAGTGCCGGAGGAAAATATCCTCGGCGCGCTCAATGGTGGCGTGAAAGTGCTGATGAGCGGCCTCGACTACGAGCGCGTGGTGCTGTCCGGCGGCCCTACCGGGATCATGCAGGCGTGCATGGACCTGATCGTTCCCTACATCCACGACCGTAAGCAGTTTGGCCAGAGCATCGGCGAATTCCAGCTGATCCAGGGCAAGGTCGCCGACATGTACACCCAGCTCAACGCCAGCCGCGCCTACCTCTACGCCGTGGCCCAGGCGTGCGAGCGTGGCGAGACCACGCGCAAGGATGCGGCCGGGGTGATTCTCTACAGCGCCGAACGCGCCACGCAAATGGCGCTCGACGCGATCCAGATCCTCGGTGGCAATGGCTACATCAACGAATTCCCGGCCGGGCGCCTGCTGCGCGACGCCAAGTTGTATGAAATCGGCGCCGGCACCAGTGAAATTCGCCGGATGCTGATCGGTCGCGAACTCTTCAACGAAACCCGCTGAAGGAGCGCCCCATGGCCACCTTGCACACCCAGCTCAACCCGCGCTCGGCGGAGTTTGCCGCCAATAGCGCGGCGATGCGCCAACAGGTCGACGCCCTCCAGACCCTGCTTGCCCATGTGCAACAAGGCGGCGGCGCCAAGGCCCAGGAACGGCACACTTCGCGCGGCAAACTGTTGCCTCGCGAGCGTATCAACCGTTTGCTCGACCCAGGCTCGCCGTTCCTTGAACTCAGCCAACTGGCCGCCCACCAGGTGTACGGCGAAGACGTGCCGGCCGCCGGGGTGATCGCCGGAATCGGCTGCGTGGAGGGGGTCGAATGCATGATCGTCGCCAACGACGCCACGGTGAAAGGCGGCTCCTACTACCCGCTCACGGTGAAAAAACACCTGCGCGCCCAGACCATCGCCGAGCAGAACCGCCTGCCATGCATCTACCTGGTGGACTCCGGCGGTGCCAACCTGCCGCGCCAGGACGAAGTGTTTCCGGACCGCGAGCACTTCGGGCGGATCTTCTTCAACCAGGCCAACATGAGCGCCCAGGGCATCCCGCAGATCGCCGTGGTGATGGGCTCGTGCACCGCAGGCGGCGCGTATGTGCCGGCGATGGCCGACGAAGCGATCATGGTGCGCAACCAGGCCACCATCTTCCTCGCCGGGCCACCCCTGGTGAAGGCCGCGACCGGTGAAGTGGTGAGTGCCGAAGACCTCGGCGGTGCCGATGTGCACTGCAAGGTCTCCGGTGTGGCCGACCACTATGCCGACAGCGATGAACATGCGCTGGCGTTGGCGCGGCGCAGCGTGGCCAACCTCAATTGGCGCAAGCAGGGCGAATTACGGCAACGCCCGCCGGTGGCGCCGTTGTACAGCAGCGAAGAGTTGTACGGCGTGATCCCCGCCGACGCCAAGCAACCGTTTGATGTGCGTGAAGTGATCGCGCGCCTGGTGGACGGTTCGGTGTTCGATGAGTTCAAGGCCCTGTTTGGCACCACGCTGGTGTGCGGTTTTGCGCACTTGCACGGCTACCCGATCGCGATCCTGGCCAACAATGGGATTCTGTTCGCTGAGGCGGCGCAAAAAGGCGCGCACTTTATCGAGTTGGCCTGCCAGCGCGGCATTCCTTTGCTATTCCTGCAAAACATCACCGGCTTCATGGTCGGCCAGAAATACGAAGCCGGCGGCATCGCCAAGCACGGTGCCAAGCTGGTCACGGCAGTGGCCTGCGCCAAGGTGCCGAAGTTCACGGTGATCATCGGCGGCAGCTTTGGCGCCGGCAACTACGGCATGTGCGGCCGCGCCTATGACCCGCGCTTCCTATGGATGTGGCCGAACGCACGCATTGGCGTGATGGGTGCCGAACAGGCGGCCGGCGTGCTGGTGCAGGTCAAGCGCGAGCAGGCTGAACGCGCCGGCGTGGGGTTCAGCGCCGAAGAGGAGGCGGCGATCAAGCAGCCGATCCTCGACCAGTACGAGACCCAGGGTCACCCCTACTACTCCAGCGCACGCCTGTGGGACGACGGTGTGATTGACCCGTTGCAGACCCGTGACGTGCTCGCGCTGGCGTTGTCCGCGTCGCTGAATGCCCCTATCGAGCCGAGCCGCTTCGGCGTGTTCCGCATGTAAATGGAGCTGTACCCCATGAGCGATTTCAACACCCTCGAACTGATTACCGACAGCAGTGGCTTCGCCACGCTGTGGCTCAGTCGTGAAGCCAAGAACAACGCATTCAATGCCGAAATGATCCGCGAACTGATCATCGCCCTCGATCAGGTGCAGGGCGATCCATCCCTGCGCTTTCTCGTCCTGCGTGGGCGCGGCAAGCACTTCAGCGCCGGGGCCGACCTGGCCTGGATGCAGCAGTCGGCCGAACTGGACTACCACACCAACCTGGACGATGCCCGCGAACTGGCGGAGCTGATGTACAACCTGGCCAAGCTGAAGATCCCCACCCTCGCGGTGGTGCAAGGCGCGGCCTACGGTGGCGCGCTGGGCTTGATCAGTTGCTGCGATATGGCGATTGGCGCGGATGACGCGCAATTCTGCCTGTCGGAAGTGCGCATCGGCCTGGCGCCGGCGGTGATCAGCCCGTTCGTGGTGCAAGCCATTGGCGAACGCGCGGCGCGGCGTTATGCCCTGACCGCCGAGCGTTTTGGCGGCCAACGCGCGCGCGATATCGGTTTGTTGGCGGAAAGTTATCCCCTTGGCGAGCTGGACCATCAGGTGGAACAGTGGATCGCCAACCTGCTGCAGAACAGCCCGGCGGCGATGCGTGCCAGCAAGGACTTGCTCCGCGAAGTGGGCCACGGCGCCCTCACCCCGGCCCTGCGGCGCTATTGCGAAAATGCCATTGCGCGCATTCGCGTCAGCGCCGAGGGCCAGGAAGGCTTGCGCGCCTTCCTGCAGAAACGTCCACCGAGCTGGCAGCCCCAGGAGCCGCGTTCATGAGCACATTGACGACACTGCTGGTGGCCAACCGGGGCGAGATTGCCTGCCGGGTGATGCGCACCGCCAAGGCCATGGGCCTGACCACTGTGGCAGTGCACAGCGCCACTGACCGCGATGCACGCCATAGCCGTGAGGCGGATATTCGTGTCGACCTGGGTGGCAGCAAGGCCACCGACAGCTACTTGCAAATCGACAAATTGATCGCCGCCGCCCAGGCCAGTGGCGCCCAGGCGATTCATCCAGGTTATGGCTTTTTGTCGGAAAACGCAGGGTTTGCCCGCGCGATTGAAGCAGCCGGCTTGATCTTCCTCGGCCCGCCCGCCTGCGCGATTGATGCCATGGGCAGCAAATCGGCCGCCAAGGCGCTGATGGAAACCGCAGGCGTGCCCCTGGTGCCGGGTTACCACGGCGCAGCCCAGGACCTGGAAACCTTCCGCGCCGCCTGCGAGCGCATCGGCTACCCCGTGCTGCTCAAGGCCACGGCCGGTGGCGGCGGCAAAGGCATGAAGGTGGTCGAGGACGTCAGCCAATTGGCCGAAGCCCTCGCGTCTGCCCAGCGTGAAGCGCTGTCGTCCTTCGGCAATGGGCAGATGCTGGTGGAAAAGTACCTGCTCAAGCCTCGCCACGTGGAGATCCAGGTGTTTGCCGACAAGCATGGGCACTGTCTGTATCTCAATGAACGGGACTGCTCGATCCAGCGTCGTCACCAAAAAGTGGTCGAGGAAGCGCCTGCGCCGGGGTTGAGCGTGGAACAACGCAGGGCCATGGGCGAAGCCGCCGTGCGCGCAGCCCAGGCCATCGGCTATGTCGGGGCCGGCACCGTGGAGTTTTTACTCGATGCGCGCGGCGAGTTCTTCTTCATGGAGATGAACACGCGGCTGCAGGTGGAGCACCCGGTGACCGAGGCGATTACCGGGCTGGACCTGGTGGCTTGGCAGATTCGCGTCGCCCAGGGCGAGGCGCTGCCGATCACCCAGGAGCAGGTGCCGCTGATCGGCCATGCGATTGAAGTGCGCCTGTATGCCGAGGACCCGGCCAATGATTTCTTGCCGGCCACCGGGCACCTGACGCTGTACCGCGAATCCACCCCGGGGCCGGGGCGCCGCGTGGACAGCGGTGTGGAGCAAGGCGACAGCGTATCGCCGTTCTACGACCCCATGCTCGGCAAGCTGATCGCCTGGGGCGAGGACCGGGAACAGGCGCGACTGCGGTTGTTGGGCATGCTCGACGAGTTTGCCGTGGGCGGGCTCAAGACCAACCTGAGCTTTTTGCGGCGCATCATCGGGCACCCTGCGTTTGCGGCGGCCGAGTTGGATACCGGGTTCATTCCGCGTTACCAGGAAGAGCTGCTGCCAGCACCGGGAGCACTCAGCGATGAATTCTGGCAAGCCGCAGCGGCGGCCTACATCCAGAGCTTGCCGCCGGGTGATGGACCTTGGGCGGACACGCGGGGGTTTCGTGCCGGCCTGCCAGCCGAGGTTTCGCTGCATTTGTGCTGCAATGGCCAGGATCGACTGGTGACATTGGGCCCAGAGACGCCAACGTTGCGGGGTGAACAGTTGCTGATCGAGCAACAGGGCGTGCGCCGCAGCCATCTGGCGGTGCGTCATGGCCACACGGTTTATCTGCGTTGGGATGGCGAGATGCAAGGCGTGACGCTCTTCGACCCGATTGCAGCCGTCGAGGCCAGCCAGTCTCACCAGGGCGGCCTGACAGCGCCGATGAACGGCAGCATTGTGCGAGTACTGGTAGAGGTGGGCCAGCAGGTGGAGGCCGGCACGCAACTGGTGGTGCTGGAAGCGATGAAGATGGAACACAGCATCCGCGCACCCCAGGCCGGGGTGGTCAAGGCACTGTTCTGCCAGGAAGGCGAAATGGTCGCGGAAGGTTGCGCGTTGGTGGAACTCGAAACGGCGGGTTAAAACTTTGCCGTAGCCTGCACGACGACACCAAGAAGGCGACAATCGGCGGTCAACAACTGTTTCGGATAGGTGGGATTGAGCGGCACCAGGTAGCGCTGGCCGCCCTCTTCCAGCAACTGGCGGAAGGTCGCCTGGGGGCGCTCTGCCCACTGTGCAACCACCAGTCTGCCGGGTTCGGCGGCAATGGCCGGATCGACCAGGATCATCATTCCCGCACTGACGCTCAGGCCGCTGGGCGCAGTCATGGCGTCGCCCGTGACCGGCAGCCAGAACGCGTCGCCATGGGCCTGATAATCCGTCAATTCGAAGCGGGCTGCGCCATAGGCCGCTCGCTCTTCGCGAACTTCGCACAGCCTTTTCCAATCGCTGACCGGGTAACGGAAATACGGGTTGTAGTTTTTTCGCGGGGGCGCTTGATTGGCACGCTCGCGAATATCCAGCGCAACTTCCAGGTACCCCAGCCCCAGCGCTGCCAGCACCCGGTTCATGTCCACCAGGCTCGGCGCACGGCGTTTGTTGAGCCAATGGCCAACGCCGCCCTGGGACATGCCCAGGCGCTCCGCCAGTTCACCCTGCGTGACCTTGCGGTCTTCCATGTTGGCCCTGACCAACGCGATCCAGTTATCCATGGGGGCTGACGATACGTCACGCAGGTTTCAGGGCAATAAACAGTTTGTAGTAATCCATAAAACGACATAAATACGATACGTACTATCATCGGACATAAGGTTTTCGACACCCACCCAGAGTACCGCCCCTTATGACGACAAGCCCGTATCTCCTGCCCGAAATCCCTGAAGACGCCGAACTGCACGACCTGCGCAGCAGCGGCGCCGCCCAGCGTGCGTTGGACTTTTACTTGAAAGAAGATATGTCGGCATCAGTCCCTGATGGGACGCTGTTTGCCATCAAGCCAGGCATCAGCCAGGAAGAAGCCCTGGTGCATGCCTCCGATCTGTTGCGCAGCGCAGCGGCCACGGCGTATGAATCAGCGAGCAGCCATCAGGGCAGTCATCGGGACCTGGCGTTTTCAGTGGTGTATTTGATCGATATGGCGAAAGCGATGGTGGAGCGTTCGTTGCAGGTGCCAGAGGCTCAGGCGAACGGATAACAGGCGCGAAGAAAAAATATTTCTATCTCGTGGATAAAAACATTTGACTTGCAAATGATAATGATTATTATTGGACCCAGCTGATCGCGAGATCAGTCGATAGACCAAGGGACCTTAGGTCGGACTCTTGGAATATCTCCTCATCAGGCTAATCACGGTTTTTGACCCGGCTCTTTGGCCGGGTCTTTTTTTTGCCAGTTTTCCTGGCATGGCTTCAGGCTAATGAAGACTGTGTTGCTCGATGGCGCGCATGGTAGCAAAAGACCATCGCTAAAAGAAAGCCAGGCGGACGCTCTAGCCCAGATCTTTGCGAAATAGCGCTTGAGAATCAATCTCATAGATTCTAAGCTGCTGCGGCGTCACGGATGACGCCCCCCTCCCTCGCGCAACAATTTTGCATCCAGCCTTTACCAGACTCCTGTGTAATATAGCCGCCACAACACTCATATTCAGGCAACCAGACTATGACCGTGGCCTTGACGTCCATCAGGATCAGCACCGACTTCGACAGTGGCAATATCCAGGTACTGGATGCCCATGACTCCTATCAGTTGCTGCTGGCAATCGAACCCGATACGCGCAGTGCACACTTCCAGTGGTTCCACTTCAAGGCCGAAGGCATGCACGTGGGCCACACCCACACCTTTCGCCTGAGCAATGCTGGCAAGTCGTCTTACCCACACGCGTGGAGCGGCTACAACGCGGTAGCGTCCTACGACCATATCAACTGGTTCAGGGTGCCCTCGCGTTTTGATGGGGAAATCCTGCATATCAGCCTTGAGACCCGCGAGAAACAAGCCTGGTTTGCCTATTTCGAACCCTACAGCCGCGAACGCCACGACTGGCTGATCGAGCAGGCCCTGAGTCGCGCTGACACCCAGTTGCTGGCGACCGGGAAAAGCGTCGAAGGCCGAGATATCCAGCTGCTACGGCGTGGCAAGGGTGGCGAGGGCCGACGCAAGATCTGGATCATCGCCCAACAGCATCCTGGCGAGCACATGGCCGAATGGTTCATGGAAGGCATCATCGAACGCCTGCAACAAGACGGCGACGACGAGATGAAAAAACTACTGAAAGTCGCCGACCTGTACCTGGTGCCCAACATGAACCCGGACGGTGCCTTCCACGGCCACCTGCGCACCAACGCCATGGGCCAGGACCTTAACCGCGCCTGGCAGAGCGCCAGCCAGGAGATCAGCCCGGAAGTACTGTTCGTACAACAACAGATGGAAACGTACGGCGTCGACCTGTTCCTTGATGTTCACGGCGACGAAGAAATCCCCTACGTCTTCACGGCCGGCTGCGAAGGCAACCCCGGCTATACCCCGCGTATCGAGGCGCTGGAAAAGCACTTCCGCAGCCACTTGAGCAGCCTGACCCGTGACTTCCAGACCACCCATGGCTACACCCGCGACCTGCCGGGCCAGGCCAACATGACGCTGGCGTGCAACGCGGTAGGCCAGAAATACGACTGCCTGTCCCTGACCCTTGAAATGCCATTCAAGGACAACGACGACGCGCCTAACGCGAAAACCGGCTGGTCAGGTGAACGCTCCAAGCAGCTGGGCAAGGACGTATTGAGTACGGTCGCTGACATCGTGACGACCCTACGCTAACGCTGCGGTAACCGGCTTGTCGGCGATGAGGCCCTTGATGACTGCATGGCTTTGAAGGGCGCCATCGCCGGCAAGCCTGTTCCTACACGCGCTTGCTGCCGGTCATGCTCTGCAGCACGCCATCGCGCCGGATCAACCCATGGAACAGCGCCGCCGCCAGGTGCAACAGCACCGTCAGGAACAGCAGGTACGCCAAAAACCCATGGGCCTTGCGCAGCACCGCGAACAACGGTGCATTCGCGCCCACCAGCGCCGGCAATTGCACCGAGCTGCTGAGCATCACCGGGTCACCCGCCGCCGAAATCATCGCCCAGCCCAGCAGCGGCAATACCAGCATCAAGGCATACAGCACCAAGTGGGAGGCCTTGGCTGCCAACACTTGCCAAAGCGGCAAGTCGCTGGGCAACGGCGGTTGGCGTGTGGAGAAGCGCACCACCAGCCGCACGATCACCAAGGCCAGGATCGCGATGCCCAGCGGCTTGTGCAGGTGGATCAACCATTCATGCCGTTCTGAGACAGAGGCCGCCAGGCCCGCGCCGATGAACAGCATGGCGATGACCATCAGCGCCATCAGCCAGTGCAGCAGGCGCGCCAGGGGCGCGAAAAACCGTGGTTGGGCATTCATGGCTTCGACTCCTGAGGGGCGCTGTGCAACGAGCTGACTTCGCCGGCGCGGCGCAGGTAAGAACTGGCATACGCCGCAGAACGTGCTGCCAGCAAGGGGTCATTGGAGGCTTCGATGCCACGGGGCAGAATCAGCGGGTCGAAGTTGATATCGCGGCAATCACCGTCCGCTTGCGGCTGGCTGCTTTGCACGACCAGGGTGCCGGCGTTGATGACCTTATGCTCGCCGGTCCAGGCCTTGCTCGCATCGTCCAGCGGGTCGCCGGGGTTGGCTAGCGTCATGTTCAACTGCCAGCGCAGCGGCCCGGCTGCCAGGCGCTGCACCAGGTCTTTTTCGAGGAAATCACTCCCCGCCGGCGCGGCATCCCCCGCCGCATCCTGACTCTGGGGCACAACGCCCCAACGCACGGCCTGGCGCTTGCCATCGGCGCCCACCAGATAAAACGCGTTGATACCGTTGTACGTTTCAGTCGCATAACTGGCCGACGGCTTGGCGGTCTTGACCCAGGCCAAAAACGGCGCGGACTCGGGGTGGGCGGCAAAAAACGCGGGCATGCTCGCCGGGTTCGGCTTGCCGGTGGCAGGGTCCGGTGCGCCGGCCTTGAGCAACTGGTAGAACGCTTCGGGTGTGCCCACCGGGAACACCGGCATGCTGTTCATGCCGGTGCGCCACTGCTGGCCGTTGGCCTGGCTCAATTGCACGGCAAAACTACGGATCGGCACACTGCTGTCCGGCGCATAGGGGTTGCCGCTGGGCAAGGCAAACCGGCCGATCAGCGGGGTCTTGGCCTCGCTGAACACCTGGGCGCTGGAGTAGGCACGGGCTTCGGGACTGCTCTCGAAATACCCCGCGACACACACACCCTTGGCATGGTTACGGCGGAATCCGGGGTGCACGCCATTACTGGCTTCCAGGGCGTTGACCAAGGTTTTCGGGCGCAGGCGCTGTGGGTCGAGGGTGCCATTGACGTAGGCAAATGCCCCCGCCACAACCGCAACCACGGCACCGATACCCGCCAGGCGCGCGATAAGGCTTGCCGTGCTCAGCGGGGGACGGGGCGGTGATGAGTGATCTACCATGAAGAAACTCCAGGGCCGAAGCCCTTAGGGATGAACATTAGGTCGGAGCATTAAGACGAACGCCGATCGGCTCTATTCCCGGGCCCTGGATTTATTTCCCAACACGGGGAATAACCTTCGACGCCGCACGTCTCTCTAGTCCCAGCGTAGTAAACAGCCCGATGCCCATGCATGAACTCGACGAACAGTTACGTGAACTCATCCCCAGGCTGCGGCGCTTTGCCGTGTCCCTGACCCGTAACGCCAGCAGTGCGGACGACCTGGTGCAGTCGACCCTGGAGCGGGGGATCATCAGTTGGGCCGATAAACGCGTCGAAGGCGACCTACGCGCCTGGCTGTTCTCGATCCTCTACCGGCAGTTCCTTGATGCCCACCGCCGCACCCGACGCTATGCACGCATGCTGGAATTCTTCACCGGGCGCGACGATGCGCAGCCGTCGGCGGAGCGCACAGTGATCGCCCAGTCGACCCTGCAAGCCTTCGATCAACTCAACACCGAGCAACGCGCGCTGCTGCTGTGGGTCTCGGTCGAAGGTTTAAGCTACAAGGAAGTCGCCGAGATTCTTGAGGTGCCCATCGGTACCGTGATGTCGCGCCTGTCCCGGGCGCGCCAAGCCCTGCGCCAACTCAGTGATGGCGAGATTGCCAGCCCTTCCCTGCGGATACTCAAATGATCAGCCTGCCCCCCAGCGAACGCGATTTGCATGCCTACGTCGACCACCAACTGCTGGAAAGTGATCGCCGTGCGCTTGAAACCTATTTGGCGGCCCACCCCGACGTCGCAGCCCAGGTCCACGCCTGGCAGCACGACGCGCAGCTGCTGCGCGCCGCGTTGGGGGGTGCCCTGCAACAGCCGGCCAACCCTGACCTGGACCCGGCGCTGATTCGCCAGCGTATCAAGCGTCAATCGCGCCGCCACCTCGCCAGCGCGGCGGTGTTGCTGATTGCCGTCAGCTTCGGCGGCCTCGCTGGCTGGCACGCCCGTGAAGCCACACAGCCAGCCCAATTGCCGATGGCCGATGCGATGCAGGCGTTCCGCTTGTTTGCCCAGGACGGCATCATGCCCGCCGACTACAAGGGCGAGGGTGGCGGCACAATGCAGGCCTGGCTCGATCGCTACTTCAACCAGGCGCATCGCCTGCCTGACTTGAGCGCATCCGGGTTTACGCCAGTCAGCGGGCGGTTGCTCACTACCGAGCAAGGCGCCGCGGCCATGGTGCTGTACGAAGACCCGCAAGGGCGGCGCATCAGTTTCTACATCCGCCCACCAGGCCCGGAAAACGGCTTCCTGCCCCGTGGCAGCCGCAGTGCGGATGGATTGCAGGCCCAATACTGGTCCGGCGCTGGCTACAATTATGCGGTGGTCAGCCCGGTGAATCAGCCCGCCCCGGCGATGCAGACGTTCTAGAAACCCACGTCGAGTACTACGTTGTCGAGGTAGGTGCCGGCGGGCGGCGTGCTCTGGTCGCTGTAGATCCTGGCGTTGTAGTTGAACACCTGGCTGCCGATGCCCAGGCCATTGCCGGGATTGACCTCGGCCGTGGAGCTGTCGCGGCGCGCCGCCCCCACACTGCCCCAGCGCGTGGTACCCGCACTTTTGAAGATGTCGTAGGCCAAGTAGTTACCGCCTGAAATCATCCGCCGCCGCCCGCCTACGCCGACGGCGTTCTGGCCGTCGCTCAGCCCCACGTTGTAGGCACTGCCCTTGGTGCAGGAGATACTCGCCTGCCCGCTCACCGTGGTGAAGCCACTGATTACCGGGGCACTGCCAAAGCTGATGTTGGGCGCCGTGATCTGGCAGTCATTGGTGACGGTCATGCTCACGGTCAACGCCGCCGTGCCGCTGCCTACGTCGCGGCCCAGGCAGATACCACCAATGCCGATGCCCGAGCAGTAGTTCCAGTTCCAGGCAATGTTCAAGGTCTCGGTGTACAGCCCCGCAGCGACGTTGCTGCCGGTGATGCTGCTCACGTACAGCGGCACGGTTTTCACTCCAGGCCCTGCGATCAACCCGATGCTCTGGGCAATGCCCCCCGCCCCGCCAAAATCAAACTGCGCCCCCCGGGCAATCGGAAAGCTGGTGCTGTTGCTGCCGTAGATCGTATAGCCGATAACATCGCCGGTAGGCCCGACCATCCCGGTCTTGGATGAGGTAATCGTCGCGTAGAAATGGTCGGAGGACACCAGCACCGAAATCAATGCCGAGGTGCAGCTCAACCCTGAGTTGGCCGTCGAACTGGCCTGCGCCGCCGTGCGCACCGTCATCGAACTGATCGAGCCAAAACTCGCCGGCGCCGTGGTGACCACCGAACACAGCGCCATGGCCTGGCCCGACAACATTAGCCCCACGGCAGCCAGCCATCCGATCCCTCTCATTGGCACACCAACGGCCCGATCAACGGCACGCCCTGTTGCTGCTCGTCGATATCGAATCGCGCCTGGCAGGTACGCCCTTCACCCTGCATGACCTGCAAGGTGTTATGCGCCGAGAGGTTTTCCAGGTACACCAGGCCATCCCAGCCGACCACCGCCTGCTGGTGACTCTGCTCGTGCACCACCAGGCTGCCCAGGGGCAATTCCTGATGCTCGGTGTCCACCAGGGTGACGCTGGCTGCGAGCACCCGGCGCAGGGGGAATTCCAGCAGGTAACCGCTGCCGCGCCGCACTGATACCCGCTGTTCCACATTCGGGCTCTGCACGTTGAGCGGCAGGTTCAACGGATCGATTTCATACTTGGCACGGTAATACGCGCTGCTCCATGGCACCAGCAGGTGGCCATTGCGGTCGGTTTCGCCCACCAGTTGGTTCTCGTAGCGCACCGGGATCCCGGCGAAGCCCTGGGTACTCACCACCACGAAGGCATCGTTGATGCGGTTGGCGGCAAAGGCGTCGCCCCCCATCCACACCAGCGAGCCGCTGGCATCCGCCCACCGTGTCTCGGCGTCGCTGCTGCCATAGACGCCGGCCTGCAACTGCACCGACTGCAAGCGCCACGTCAGGTCAGCCTGCCGGTAGGCCGGGCCATCGCCCTGGGCATAACCGAGGTTGTAGCCCACCCCGCCTTCGCTGGGCACAGCGTGGCTGTAGTTGAGCCGTTGGCGACTGGCGCCGTCCTTGCTGCGCTCGGCGCTCAAGGCCAGGCTGCCGTTGAGATCAAACGGGATCACCAGTTGCGCCTGCATCGCCCAATTGCTGTCACCGATCTCGCGGTTGGCCGACAGGTAGAAACTGGTATTGCGCCACAGCGGCTTGCTCCAGCTCAGGTTGAGCAGGCGCGTACGCGAATCGTCCGCCGCCTGTACGTCGAAATACCCCACGCCCAGGCTGCCGAAGCGTTCCAGGTTAAGGCTCAGGGTCACCTGCTCGCTGCGTTTACTGAGGCTGGCGTAAGGCGTGTCGACCAGGGTCAGGTCGGCGTATTCGGCGTGACGCTCCACCCGCTGATAGGACAGGCTGTAGCGCGTGCTGTTGTATTGATAGCCCAGGCTCAGTTGCTGGCCACTACGGCCTTCGAACCGGCTTTGGCTGACAGCGGTATTGAGTACGCCGAAATTGCCCAGCCGCAGGTTGCCACCCACGCCGCCCAGGGTCAGGTCACTGGAGGCTTCGGCATGGCTTTCCAGGGTCAGGTTGTCGGAATAACCATAACGGAAGGTGCCGCTGGCCACGCCGGGGCCATAGGCGAAATCCTTCAGGGCGTATTCACGGCGCAAGGAACCGGCGGCCACCGAAAAATCCGTCAGGCCTTCTTGCAGCAGGGTGCTGGTCACATAGAACGGTACCGTGGTCGACACCTGACGACCGAGGGCATCAGTGGTCACCACCACGGCTTCGCCCGCGCCATTGATAAACGGCACATTGGTCAGGGTGTAAGGCCCCGGTTGCAGCAGCGCGCTCTCAGATTTGTAGCCATTGATGAACAGGTCTACCGACGACGGCACCGCTGCCTCACCCGCAAACTGCGGCAAGGGGTAAGTCACCAGGTCCGGACGCACCGCGAAGTCCCGGGAAAACTGCACGCCACCCAGGCGCACCGAGCTGCTCCAGGGCAAGGCGCCGCTGATCACGTCACCGGCCTCATAGGTCAGCAGCCGCTCATCATCGGAGAAACGCCAAGTGGTGTCATAGCGCCGGTAGCCGTTGGTTAAGGTACTGCTGCTGACGCCATCGGCCAGGGTCTGGCGGTACTGGCCGGTAGTGGACAAGGTGCCCCAGCTGTCGAACAACCGCACTTCGTTCCAGGCGGCGAGGTAGCTGCCGCCTTCGTCGGTGTCGTTGAAATACAGGTCATAGTTGAGCAAGGCGCCGAAGCTGCTCATCGCCTGGGTACGCGGATAGGTGTTGCGGTTGCCGATGAATTGTTCCTGCAACCACGACGGCGGCACATCCAGCAGCAGGCGCTGGCCGTTGCTGTCGTAATCGCTGTGCAGGCCAGGAATCTTGTCCAGCGCCACACTGCCACTCGGCTCACCCGGCAGCTTCATGCCCACGTCCTGCAACGCACTGGCCGGCACAAAGAGTTGCCCGGCCCGTTGATCGACCGCAATAACGCGACCGGTGTCCATCTGGTTGACCACCAGTTCCAGAAACAACTGTGCATCAGCGACAGCCTCCATACTGCTCGGGGGCGGTGGCAGGTCGCCAGCCACGCCCGGAAGCGCAATCATTGCGCCGCCCAGCCCGCTTACCACCGACAGCCATATACCACGAGCCCGACCACGACTCACCATGGCATTGTGTCCTTCAATGGACATCTCCATCCGTTTAAAACCCGGGGCTATCCTGCCCCGCTACACGCTTGTTACCGTTGCGGCGCGAGGCTCTCCAACTGCGGCGCACCGTTGACCCTGACCTGAAGTGGCTGGTCGGACGACAGCCCATCCGGTACCGGCCAGCGCATGGTCGCGCCGGGCAGTACATAGCCCAGCAAGCCGTCGACCAAGGGCCGCGTCTGCCCACCCTGTTTGAACGCCGCATCGGTGAGGCGCGCATGCACGGCGCCCTGGTTGCGCACTTCGAGGTATTGGCGCCCCGCCACCGTGACGGTGTGCCAGCTCAAGTCCGGTTTGCCGGCGCCCTTGGGGTCGCGCTGGCGTGTGCTGTCTTCCTTGCTCCACAGGCCCGCGCCGTACGCAAACAGAGGCACTGAATAACGCATCTGAAAGCGGATCGCTGCCGCGGTGCTCTTGCCCTCTGGCGGCGTGGGCACCTGCAAGGGCGAAGGGATTTCATCGATGATGATGCGGTAGGCCAGCTCTTGCCCTGGCGGCACTTCGCGGGTGCGGGTCAGGCGTACCAGTTGTTTTTGCCCTGGCTCGATCCGTGCCACGGGTGGGCTCCCGATCACATCGCGCTGGTTCTGGTATTGCTCGTCGAAACCGCTCTGGCTCCAGGCGAATACGCGAATCTGCAGGCTTGCAGTTTCGGTCCCGCGGTTTTCCAACCACAACGCGCTGGCCTGTTGATCGGCCTCCAGCACCGGGTCGATGGGCCAGATCAGCACTGAGCTGGCCGCCTGCACAAACCCCGCCGTGCACGCAGCACTCAAGGCAAGACCCGCGGCCCACAGCCGCCGGGAAGGTGAACGCATAACCCCACTCCTTATACCAATAGCCTTACCACGTCAGCTGCACCTGCAGCGTGTCGCTGTATGTCCCCCCAGGCTGATTGCCCGGCAATTGCACCCGCCCATAGATCGGCAAGCTGATGGTGTTCGCATCGCTGTAGGCCACGTTGACGCTCTGGCCTATCCCCAGGCTCTGGCTGAACGCCGCATCCCGAAACAACTGGTAAGCCACGCGCGCGCTGCCGCTATTGAGCTGCAAATTGCGCCCGGTGCTGCTGTGCAGCCCGCCGTCGACGCTCATGCTCAGCGCCACCCCCGGCGTGCATTGCAACGTGACGCCCCCCGTCAGCGCTGCCGTGACTGTGTTGGTGGCCAGGGCCGAGTAGCTGCCGTAGGTCAGTGCGCCATAATTGGAGCCACCGCCCACAATCAGGCAGCCGGGGGTGATGGTCGCGCTCACCTGGAAGCTCTGGCTGGTCACTGCCGACAACGGCAGCGGCACCGCCAGCCCACAAGCCAGCAACGCTCTGAGCCACATCGCTAGAACGTCAGTTCCACGGCCACAGTGTCGGTGTAGGTGCCCGCCGGCAGCCCCGCCTTGCCCACTGCCCGGCCGTAGAGGTTGACGGTCTGTGCCACGCCGGTACTGGTGGCGAGGGTGATCACCCCGTCAATCGCCAGCAGCGCGGAGTGGCCGCTGTCGGTGTAGAAGTCGTAGGGCACGAAGTTGCCCGCACCGTCGGCCAATGCGCGACTGCCACCCGGGGAAGCGCCGTCATGGGCGCCGGCGCGCACCTTGACCGCTGGCGTGGTGCCGCTGGAGCAAAGGATCGACAACGCCCCACCGGTGCCGGTACCGCCCAGCAACTGGGCATCGGCATTGGTGAACAGGCTGTTGGTGGTACCAAAATTCAAGGAACCGAAGTTCAGGCCGGTGGCCGCCCCGGAGCCGTTCACCTGGCAGCTGGCGATCAATATCAGGCTGGAGGTGATCTGCCCGGTCACCGTGGTGGCGGCGTTGAGGCTGGAAGCCATCGCCAGCCCCAGCGCACAGACGCCTAATCGCGAAACAAGTACATGCATGGTTTTCATCCTCTTGAGTTACCAGTCCAGTGTCACCGTCAACGTGTCGGTGTAGATCCCTGCCGGTAAGGCACTGGTATTTGCCACCACGGAGCCAAATACCGGGATCGGTATCTGGGTGCCCCTGGCCACGACAAAATTGCGTTGCTGCCCGATGCTGTAGGTGGTGCGCCCCTGCGGGTCGGCAGACAGTCGATAAGGAATCATCTGGCGTCCATTGCTCAGGCGCCGGGTGGTGCCGTCGGCGTTGGTGCCGCCATCGATGGTCACGGTGAAGCTCGAGACCGAGGGGTTGCAGGACACCGCCAAGGGCGCCTTGTCACCGTCGGTGATGCCAGCGCCGAGCGGGTTGTTCCAGGTCGGACCCTGGCTGCCGAAGTCGAGCATCGCCGTGCCGCCCGTGGGGTTGACCGGCGCGCTCTCAACGCCTTTGCTCACTTCGCAACTGGCAGTGATCACCAGCCGAGCCTGGATCAGCCCGCTGGCGGCAGCCGCCTGCGCGTCATCTGCCAGCACCAGCAGGCCGCCCATGGCCACCAGGGCCAGGCAGCGGCTTACCATGTCACCGTCACCTTGAGCAGGTCGGTGTAGCGGCCGACGGCGGGAATGTCCTTGAGAGGCTCGATCCGGCCATAGAGCGGCAGGTCGACGAAACCGGCGTCCGGCACCCTGCCGCTGAGTGGCACGTCCACCGGCAAGGGCACGCGCCGCGCGGCGTCGGCGTAGATGCGATAGGGAATGGGTTTGGTTGACGAGGTGGCGCTGAGGTAGCGCACTTCACCGGTGCCGCCATGCAGGCCGCCGTCGACACGTACCTGGTAGGGCGTGTCGGGGTTGCACTCCAGGCGCGGCTGGCGCTGGCTGATCAACGCCGCACTCAGGGGCCCGGCCGGGTCATCCAGACGCGGGCCGCTGCCGAAATCCAATACGCCAAGTTGCTCGATGCCAGCGCTGCGGGTAGTGCCCACCAGCTGGCAGCCCCGCTGCACGTCGATACGCACCTCCACCTGGAGCTGTGCACCGTAAGCCGTGCTGCAGAGCATCGCGCCCATGACTGCCAATACTGCTCGTCCCTTCACTGCCCCAACTCCTTGCACAGGGGTGACTCCTGTGTAGGAGGGTAGACACTTGCCGAGAAACTGCCAGTCTGGACAGGCGTGCATCCGTGACATGCTTTTTCGAGATAGCGCGTCGCGCCCTTATCTATTGGTCAAAACGCAACGAGCGCCCTAAAGTAAGCGACCACTGAAATACAGAGTGACTTGCATTGGCCGCGCTTTCCCTGATCCGTCGCCTGCTCGGTAACAAAACCGAGACCCTTGACGCCTCGCCCATCCCCGCGTTCTTTCAGCAAAAGGCCGAGCAACAGGGTTACACCCTCAGCACCGGCCAAACCCGAGCCATTGCAGCCCTGTCCCAGGAAACCCAGCACCTGCTCGCCGGCCAGCCCGCCCGCAGCCTCTACCTGCACGGGCCGGTGGGGCGTGGCAAGAGCTGGCTGCTGGATGGCTTTTTCCAGGCGTTGCCGATTGCCGAGAAGCAACGCGTGCACTTCCATGACTTTTTCGCCCAACTGCATCGCGGTATGTTCAAGCATCGCGACCAGGACGATGCCCTGGCCGTGACCCTCGATGAACTGCTGACAGACTGCCGGGTGCTGTGTTTCGACGAATTCCATGTCCACGATATCGGCGACGCCATGCTGATCACGCGGCTGTTCAAGGCTCTGTTCGAGCGCGGTGTGCTGGTGCTGGTGACGTCTAACTATGCGCCCCAAGGCTTGCTACCCAACCCGCTGTACCACGAGCGCTTCAAGCCGGTAATCGACCTGATCGCCGCGCGCATGGAGGTGCTGGAAGTCAGCTCGCCCCAAGACTTTCGCAGCCTGCCCCAGGCCCAAAGCGAACAACGCTTTACACGCGGTCGGTACGTATGGCCGGGAACCGCAAGCCAGCGAGTGGCACTGGGTCTTCCCGCTGCGGGCTGCCCCGCCCTACCCTTGGCCGTCGGCCACCGGACCTTGATGTGCCGCGGCCACACGGGACGCAGCGTTGCCTTCACCTTCAACGACCTGTGCGAACAGCTGACGGCGGTGATGGACTACCTGCTGCTGTGCCAGGACTACGACCACTGGATCATCGACGGCCTGCCACTGTTGGCGGAGTGCCCGATTGCCGTGCAGCAGCGCTTTATCAACCTGGTGGATGTGCTTTATGACCGGGACAAACAGCTGGTATTGATCGGCGAACGGCCGCTCGATGTTGCCTTGGGCGGCCAGGCCATCGACCTCGCGCGAACGGCCAGCCGTCTGGGCCAATTGCAGCAGGCCGGCCCGCAACCTGCGCGCGACCCGGTATCATGAGCGCCATTTACGCCTTCTAGCCGAGTGACCGCGCCGTTCATGAATACCCTCGCCCAACTCAAGGCCGGCCAATTGGCCGGTATCACGCGCCTGGACCTGTCCTGCGGGCTGACTGAATTCCCGCGGGAAATCTTCGAACTGGCCGATTCCCTGGAAATCCTCAACCTCAGCGGCAACGCCCTGAGCAGCCTGCCTGACGACCTGCATCGCCTGCCACACCTGCGCGTGCTGTTTTGCTCCGACAATTTGTTTACCGAACTGCCGGCCAGCCTGGGCCAATGCGCCAAGCTGAGCATGATCGGCTTCAAGGCCAACCAGATCAGCCACGTGCCCGCCGCCGCCCTGCCGCCCCCGTTACGCTGGCTGATCCTGACCGATAACTGCATCAGCGAGCTTCCACAGGCATTGGGCGAACGGCCACTGCTGCAGAAGCTGATGCTGGCCGGCAATCAACTGGCGCAGTTGCCAGAAAGCCTGGCCAACTGCCATAACCTTGAATTGCTCCGCATCGCCTCCAACCGCTTCACGCGCCTGCCGCAATGGCTGCTGGCGTTGCCCAGCCTGACGTGGCTCGCCTATGCCGGCAACCCGGTGGAAATGGCCGTCGACGTGATGAGCGATGATGCGACAGCGAACATTCCCTGGTCCGAGCTTGAACTGGCCGAAGTGCTCGGCGAAGGCGCTTCCGGCATCATCCGCAAAGCACGGTGGAAACCATCAGGCAAAGCCGTCGCCGTCAAACTCTATAAAGGCAGCATCACCAGCGACGGCTCGCCGCTGCACGAAATGCAGGCCTGCATAGCCGCCGGGTTGCACCCCAACCTGATCAAGGTAGCGGGCCGCGTTGTCGGCCACCCCGACCACCAGGCCGCACTGGTGATGGACCTGATCGATCCCAGTTACCGCAACCTCGCCGCGTTGCCGAGCCTGGCTTCGTGCACCCGCGACGTCTACGAACCAGGCACCCGCTTCAGCCTTGAAGTGGCGTTGCGCCTGGCACGCGGGATCGCCTCGGTGGGCGCGCACCTGCACCGCCACGGCATCACCCATGGCGACCTGTACGGCCACAATATCCTGTGGAATGAAGCGGGCGATTGCCTGCTGGGGGATTTCGGCGCGGCGTCGTTCCATGCCACGGCGGATACCGTGGAGACCCGGGCGTTGCAGCGTCTCGAGGTGCGGGCGTTTGGGGTGTTGCTGGGGGAATTGTTGGAGCGGGTTGAAGGTCAGGTCAGTGATGACTTGGTAGCACTGCAACTCAGCTGCTGTCAGCCCAGTGTGTTGGCGCGGCCGGGGTTCGACGAAATCGAAACCTTGCTGGGTGCTATCCAACACGTCTAAACCAATGTGGGAGCGGGCTTGCTCGCGAAAGTGGTGTGTCAGTCGACCTACTTATTGACTGACCCACCGCATTCGCGGGCACGCCCGCTCCCACATTTAGATCACCTATAGCCCGCTAGCTATCAGCCCGCCAGACCGACGAACATGTCCTGCACGTCATCATGGTTGTCCAGGCCTTCGAGGAACGCTTCGACTTCTGCCATCTGCTCATCGCTCAAGCCACTCACCGGGTTCTTCGAGAGGTAGCCCAGTTTGGCCGACAGCACGGTGAAGCCCTGCTCCGGCAAGGCTTTCTGTACGGCGTCGAGGTCGGTGGTCTCGGTGATGAACAGGGTGGTGCCTTCTTCTTCACCGTCTTCGAAATCCTGGGCACCGGCTTCAATGGCGGCCATTTCCGGATCGGCGTCCGGGCTGTCCGGCGAGGCTTCGATCAGGCCGACGTGGTTGAAATCCCAAGCCACGGAGCCGGAAGCACCGAGTTGGCCCTTGCGGAACGCTACTCGGATTTCGGCCACGGTGCGGTTGATGTTGTCGGTCACGCACTCGACGATCAGTGGCACCTGGTGCGGGGCGAACCCTTCATAGGTCACGCGGTGGTACTGCACGGTTTCGCCGAGCAGACCGGCGCCTTTCTTGATGGCGCGGTCCAGGGTTTCCTTGGGCATCGAGGCCTTTTTGGCCTGTTCCACCACCAGACGCAGGTGAGCGTTGGTCGAGGTATCGGCGCCGTTGCGCGCGGCGATGGTGATTTCTTTCACCAGCTTGCCGAAGATCTTGCCCTTGGCATTGGCTGCCGCTTCTTTATGCTTGACTTTCCACTGTGCGCCCATGACTCACTCTCTTCTATCCATCGCGCCGAAACGTCTACTGGCCGGCGCTTTGGGGGCAGAGTTTATAGGGCAAAAACGCTCTAATCCACCAAAAAACCGGCCATACCCTTCAGGTTCGCAAGGGTTTGATCGCCACGTTGCGGTCCGGCACGAAATCCCCGACCTGGGCCAGCACTGCCGGCCGGGCATTCCAGTACGGCATCAACACC